>CAZDTP010000004.1:1680-113680 GCA_964508365.1 uncultured archaeon | reverse complement strand
TTGGATCCTTTAGCGTATCCATAATATATTTACCGAAATCTTCCCCTGTCGTTCCCGTGTCCCTTCCTGTAACAATAAGTTTTTTCTCATAAATTGCACAGACCTCTAATGCCATTTCAAGTTTTTTGGCTTTTTCAATAAATCCTATGTGATTTAAGAGCATAGCAGAAGCTTTAATAATACTAGTTGGATCAGCATATTTAGTTCTTCCTGTTTCAACCATTCTAGGTGCTGTACCATGAATTGCTTCAAACATCGCGTATCGTTTTCCAATATTTGCACTACCAGCGGTTCCTACGGATCCTTGAATTTGTGCAGCTTCGTCAGTTATGATGTCACCATATAAGTTTGGAGCTACAAATACTCTAAATTCTTTTTGGCGTTCAGGATCGATTAATTTTGCTGCCATGATGTCAATGTACCAATCATCAAATTTAATCTCTGGATATTCTTCTTTTGCTATCTTTTTCGCCATATTTAAGTACATTCCATCGGTAGTTTTAACTACATTTGCTTTAGTAATTAATGATACTCTATTAGCTCCAGTTTTTTTAGCATAATCAAAAGCTAGTCTTAGGATTCTATCAGTACCTTGTTTGGTATGGACACAAAAATCAAAAGCTAAGTCTTCTGTTACATTAATTCCCTTTGAACCTAATGCATAAGCTCCTTCTGTGTTCTCCCTAAAAAACATCCAATCAATGCCCAATTTGGGAACCTTAACTGGACGAACATTTGCGAATAAATCTAATTCTCTACGCATAGCAACATTTGCGCTTTCTAAATTTGGCCACTTGCCCGTAGTTACGTCAGCTGAAGAAGGAGTATGGGTAGGTCCCTTGAGAATCACATGGCATTTCTTTAACTCAGTCAGAACATCATCTGGTATTGCTTTTAATAAATTCGCTCTATTTTCAATTGTTAATCCTATAATATCTTTGAATTGAATTTTCCCCGTTTCAACTTCTTCCTTTAAAAGAAACTTCAAAATATTTTCGGCATGTTTGGTTATTTCTGGGCCAATATAATCTCCGCCAGCTACTCCTATGATGAGTGGTTTCAATATCGAGTAGTCAATCCAATCTGCTCCTTTCTTTAAATCCTCAATTCTTTTTAACTGAGCTCTGACCAATCCTTCAAAATGATCCTTTGCCTTTTTCACTACATCTTCCATTTTAATTTTTTCCTTTTTTAATTATACAATTTATTTTTCTAGTAAATTAAATTTCTAATCTCTTAAAAATTTGTATTTAATTAAGTGTTGATTCAATTTCTCCCATAATATCCCTTAACTCAATTAAGTTAGTTCTAAGCAATCGATATTTAATTCTTACATAGAGCTAATAATCATGTAAATTGATAAAACCAGAGGTTTAATATTAATTAATGCCAATAAAAACTTGAATAACAAATAAATTTTATTTAAGACATTGATACACATTTTTATTATCTCTTTGGTTGTATTCGGTGGAAGTTTGATTGGAATTTATATGATTAAATATAGAAAGGTCTCTATTGATGTTTGGAAACCAGGTGCTGCATGGACTCGGGCATTAATCTACTTTTGTTTCTGTAATATATTTATCGTTGCTTCTGGTACTTTAGAACAGATAATTTCAAGACCGTTATTCGCTATTGAACAAATTTCAAACCCCTACTGGATTTTATATGCGATTTTCTGCTTTATATTTGTTTTTTTAGCATATGTTATTATTTGGCCTCGCAGTACGCTTAAATTTGACCGTAAATATTACCTTGGTTCTGAAATTACATTTGGAATAATTTGGGGTTTTAGTACTGGGGGACTCCTTCTTTCAGTTTATCATCTTTGGAGCTTAACAGGTATTCCTCCCTGGGCTGTTTATATTTTAAGTTATATATGCATTGGGGTGTGGCAGTATTTCATACAAGCTTATTTCTGGGATATTTATGTTAGTCCAGAGCATGACACGCCTAGATCGATTCTCATTAAAACTTTTGCTTGTCACTTGCCTAATGTCACAATTAGTTTGGGATTTCTAACTATTTGGGGTAATTACGCTTTATTTATATTTATATTTATAATCGCATTAGTCTCATCAGCTATTGCACAGAGATTTCCTGCTCCTTGGGCTAAAGGAAACTTTCACGCTCCTATGGTTAAACCTGGAATCTTTGGTTTACCGTATGGTTCAGGTTATGAAGAGAAAAAGAAAACTTAATCGAATTGCTCAATTTATTAATTTTTAGGATTAAAAAGAAATAAGTAATAAAAAAATTATCACTCTATTTTGGCATCTTTATAGATTTTTAATATCTTTGAAGTTGTTTAAGTTATTCTGTGAATAGTATCTCATCCCAAGGTTGGCGATATAAGCCAGCTCTTTGACGCTTCTGATCAAAAACATGACCCATCATTCCAATTGATCTTCCGAGTACAAAAAGACCGTTCAACGCTTCGCTATCAATTACATCCTCGATTTCCTCTTTAGTGAAATCCAAATTTTCGAGTAAGTCCAAAAATGTAATACCAATACATCCATCAACATTTAAGATTAAGTTATTACGCTTAGAAGTTGTGAGTTTTTCTACTTCCAATGCGTAATCTAAGTGAGGATGTTTTGGAAAATTTTTAAAAACGAATTCTTTGAGTAAAATTACTCGGATGTCTGGATTTTGAACTGATTTTATCCTATGGCCGATTCCCGGGATATTCGCTTGTGCTACATTTTTCATATAACTCACAAATTCCAAGGGAGTCATTTGTTTTTGTAATGCTTCTCTAAAATATTTTGCCGCATCTGAAATTGCTCCCCCAAAACGAGGTCCAATTGTCAATATTCCCGACGCAAGAGAGGCCATTAAATCTTTACCTGCACGTGCAGCAACGATTGCATTATGAGCTCCACTTACAGCAGGTCCATGGTCGGCAGTAAGTTTTATAACCATTTCTATGAATTCTTGAGCGAATTCTGGTAACTCTTTCTTGAACCACAGAAGACCTATTACATATCCTATCGACTTATGTTCGCGGATTATCTCATCAAGTCCAAAACCCGCAAAGGTTGGTACATCTCCACGATCATCTGAAATGGTGACAATAACATCAGTTTGGCGTCGAACTATTCCAAGACGAACGGCTTCATTATAATCAAGCGGAATTTTCGGGGGTTCCACTTCTTTAATTGATCCAATTTTATCTTCAGATTTTAATTTATCAAATGTTTCTTTGATAAACTTATCGAAATCTTCATAACAAGTTGGAACTATGGCTCCAGCCTTTTTAAGTGCTTCATTTTTTGCTTCAGCAGTTTCTCTATCACTTCCAGCCATCGCACCCGCATGTCCAAATTGTAATCCTTTAGGTAAAATTCTTGCGGCAGTTCCTGTTACCCATATAACAAGAGGTTTTTTGATCTTTTTACTCTTTAAGGCGTTAACTATTTCATATTCTTCGGTACCTCCAATTTCACCCAAACAAACTAGCATTTTGATTTTTGGATTTGCTTCGTATCTTAAAATGTGATCGATTAGGCGTGACCCTGGATAGCGATCTCCTCCTATTGCGATACATTCGTAGACTCCATCTGTATTTTGGGCAATCATGAAATTCATTTCATTACTTAAACCACCAGACTTTGAAACAAAACCTACTGACCCTGGACGATATAATTTTGAGAGAATAATATTTTCAAGTGTTCCTGCGGTATTCCCGATTTTAAAAGCCCCAGCTTTTATACCTCCTACTGTAGCAGGACCTATTATAACTTTATTACGTTTATAGGCAATCTTATTAAGTAATTGACTTTGTCTTTCTGGCACTCCTTCGGCAATAATTACAACAACTCGAATCGTATCTGAATCAAGTGCTTCTTTACTAGTATTATATGCAGAGCGAAAAGATGCAAAATTTATCATTACATCTGCTTTAGGATGCTTTTTTATAGCCATATTTAACGTTTTATAAACTGGAATAACAATTTCGCTACTCCCCCAGAATACTTTATGATACGCAACCGCAGCCTCTTGAGTAGGTTGAATCATAGCAGCAACAGATGGTGTTTTCCGACAACATACATAATCAAAATCTAACATTCTGAGAACTGGAGCTGCTTGTAGTCCATATATTATGGCCTGTGTATTTTCATTAAAAAGTTCGTAATCTTCCATTTATTATTCACCTCTTATTTTTTCAACCATTCGTGCTACTGGACGCGTCATACTGCTATAACGATCGTAAATTTCAATTGGGATGCCTGTTTCTTCTCCAACTTGTCTCATTAAATCTAAACCTTGCTTCTCATTGGGTCCCCCTCTTCTAACTAAGATTTTTACATTAGCTTTCTTTAATTTATCCACTGATTTCTTTATAGCTTTAACAATTCCACCGAAAGTTGCTTTGACATCTGTAAAATTAGCAATTCCCCCACCTATAATAAAATATTTTTCGCGTCCTTTAGGATCGGGGTTTTCCGTTATGAGATCTATTAATGTTTGAGCATATATTTCTGTATGTTCTTGACTAGGATTACCTGAATATTCACCATAATTAGATAATTCCTTTTCAAGTCCCAAATCTGCAATTGTATCTGTATAAACAACACTCGCTCCTCCACCCGCAACCATAGTCCAGATTCTTCCGTTCCTGTTTAAAATGGTTAACTTTAATGAGGCTCCAGTTTTTTCATCAAGTTCCATAATTTTCTTTTCTTCAGCACTCATTATTTGGCCAAAAGCTGCTGGAAATTCAATGGGGTTTTCAGGATTACCCCACGTATCAGTATGAAGAAATGCAGCAGTATCATCGAGTCTCGCTTTCACATCTAAAGGAACAACTTTTTTATCTTTCGTAATAGCAAATGGATTAATTTCTAAAAATGTAAAATCTTGATTAATAAAGACTTGATAAAGCCCCTTAATAAAAGGGATTATTGTATCTTTTAAATCTCCAAGATTTGGAATTTTCTCTTCTAAATCAAAAGTATTTATGTCAGTTTCAACAGGAATGGGAACATGAACCACTTTATCCCAGTTTTCCTCAACAAATATCCCTCCTTCAAAACTAAAATGAATTACATCATTATTTCTTTCCGTGGTGATTGAAACATAATATTCTTTTTCGTGAGGAATGAAAGGTTCTACAATTAAACGCTTCAAGGCCCCACTAACATTGCCAATTTCGCAGACTCTATCTAAATTGCTATAACAGAAATCTTTCATTTCATCGCAATTTGCATCTAATAAAAGTAAATTTGCCTTCCCTCTCTTTCCAAAAAGTTGGTCAGGTTTAACGACAACTTTTTCTGTATTTATCCACGAATTATCTGAGATTGTTTTTTCTAAATCAGTCTCGCAATCAATTACCACTAATTTATTATGATAATCAAAATCCGGATAATATTTTGGTAATTCGCTCGCTATGAGCTTTTTAGCATCGTACTCATAAATATTTTTTTGAGCCAATTTTCTCTCATTCTCTTATATTAATTTTAACATTATGTCAAAGATTTATAATAAGTGTAAACTCAACTTTAATAAATATTTTACCTACATGATTAATATGGGATGTAATTCCCTCAGAACCACTCGTTAAGAAAAAAAAAAGCATGAAATATAGAACTCAATAAATCCTTTTCGAGCTTAAGTTAAAAAATAATAAGTTAATAAGGGATAAAAACAAAATTCAATAAAAAAATTATATTCATCACAACAATATTCAGTGACAGCCTTAAAACCTAAAAATTGGGCAATTAATATAATTCGCAAAAAGAAGGAAATATATTATTCCCTATTTGCAGTCGTTTTTAGTTTTTTAATTTATTTCTTAATTGCTGCTTTAATTGATGTGGCAGATAGTCAACCAATCTTTCCTTTTTTTTTATTGGTTTTTGGAATATTATTAATTCGGTATAATCTTGACGCTTATTTTGCATTGAGAGAGGAATTAAATTTTAATTTTATCTTAATATTATTTATTTTATTTGGTTTGTCGCTTACATTTATTATCTACTCTATTTTTGGTTTAGTGCTATTTCTATTCATCAATTTTGCCTATATAATCACAATTATTATCAACTTTCTCGCATCCATCATAATGTACTATATACTTAGGAAAGAAATTCAGAAATATTACCTAAAAAAGTATATGGAATTATACAATGAAAATTAGATCTGCATTTTCAAGGAGATATATAATTTTTGTCGTTATAACAACTTTAGTTTTAATTTGCTCTAGAATTCTCTTTTATTACTTTCAAGATGAACTTTCAGGTTTTTTTTTTATAGATTTGCTTATGAGAAATAGAGATTTAAATTTTAAAACCAATTATGATTTAATGTATAACGGGGTATTTCAATATTATGAGGAAAATCCTTTATTAGATGAGAAAGCAATATATCTTTACTTTTGGTATTTTATTTTTTATCCTTGTTACATATTACCATATGAAATATCATTATATTTATGGGATTTTCTAAGATTAACCTCAGCGATTTACATATCCTTAAAAATAGTAAAAATTACATCAAATAATCGAGAATTATACTTTTTCTTTCTTTTTTCTGCTATTGGATATTTTACTGATATGTATTTGAATAATACGAATTGGTTAATTCAATTGTTATTAATAGAATCATTTTATCAACTCCAACGTGAAAAAAAAATTCTTTCAGGAATTCTATTTTCCTTAGCAGTATTTAAAGTGACTTTAATTATCTTTCCATTGATTTTAATAATTGTTAAAAAATTAAAAGTGAAACATTTAGCCTATTTCATAACTCCTTTAATCCTTATTTGCATTCCTTATATCATATTCCCCGAATATTTTATATCTATGGTGTCTAATTGGTTTGAAGTATCCGACACATCAACAGATCTCTCTCTAATTAATATCTTTTTAAAATTGTGGCGATTGATTCAACCTGCTCATTTATTGTATGTGAGTTTTATTACTCTTATCGTTCTACTAAATATTAGTAATGAAAAAATTAAGGATAGGATTGCTTTAATTATTTATATATTTGTATCTATCTTTTGGATATTAATTTGGGTGTTTATTTTAGAATTTGCGTTATTTATTTAAATGAATGTTGAAATTAATTGATTTTTTTTATCAAAATCATAATAGAAGATAAACCTACAAAGGGAATGCTTAAAAAATTTAATAAGGGAGCATAACATGCATATCCAAATAATCTAATTAAAAATAGAGAGCTAAAAATGATTCCCATAAATAAATTTAGAATTATAATGATAATGTAAGTTGATTGGTATTTGTTAATTTGTATGGTTATGAATGCAGTTATTAATAGGATTATAGATTTAAAGATTTCAAAAAACGGTAAAAGGATATATAATGATGAATAGACTACTTGGCTTAAATTAATATATCCATCTATCCAGAGCATCAAAATCAAGTTAATATATAAAAGAACAAATACAAAAATAATGTTAGCGTATACTAATTCTTTAAGAATTTTATAACTATAATTTATTTTCACTTGCATTCCACCATTATGAATTAGTTTTTAGTTTTGCTAAAACTGTATTACTATTTACTCACAAAAATGAAAGTATAAATACTTTCATAATGCAATAATAATTATATCCTTTCTTTACAAATGAAATTCCAAATTAAAATGTTATAATGTGATCTTAAATGTCTCAAGATAAGATTCGATGTAGCAAGTGTGGTAATTTAGTGCAAAAGGATTTAATGTATTGCATTCACTGTGGTTCATTATTAGAACCCGCGCCGATAAGTTCACCCGCACCAATTCAATCGACATCATTCACACCACCCCCTACAACTCCAATTAAAACTAAAACGATTATACCCTATAAGACTATTATATATTTTGCTGCAGTCGCATTAATAGATTTAATCGTTTCTTTCTTTGTTATGAATGGTTTTCAATTACCTATAACTTCATTTGGTCAGTTATATTTAATTTTCTTTCTTGTAGTAGCATTTTCTCTGGGTTTATTATGGTTAGCGGGAGCAAATACAAGTTCCAGTGGAGGGAGTGGCGGTGGATATGAAGGATGTGGATATGTTATTGGAGCTATTGTCGGAATAGCCATAGGTGTCCCAATTATTCTAGCCAGCACTTTCTCGACTATCGCAACTTCAATAGGAGATGCTATAAGTGAAGCTATAAATAATGCAATTAGTGACGCATTTACAGAAATGTTTGCTGATGTCGAAATTCCTGGTTTCGAACCATTATTATTCCTTGGTTTGTTCGCAATGCTATCAATAATTATAATGTATCGATATCATTTAAAAACCAAGAAAAATTCCTTATCCAATTAAATCAATCTTTTTTTTTATTTTTCTATTAATCAAAAACATAATTTAATATGAAGGGAAACGATTGTATCCAAGATAGACCAATTTTATGTTTAAATCACAAAACTTATAATTTTTCAAATCTCCAATTGGCCACTTTTTTCATTATTAGTCCGATTTTATGCATCTTAATTTATTTCTTTCTTAGTCTCCAAATGAACTACTGGATCTATGAATTTACTTCATTCTTTATCTCATTTCTTTTGAATCTATTATTTAATCTTAATTCACAAGTAATTATTTATCCCAACCACGATATTTTTCCATCGATTTTTATTCCAAATCATCCATTTGATGGAGCTTACGCTATTACAATTAATTGCATCGCAGG
Organism: uncultured archaeon; assembly: GCA_964508365.1. GTDB lineage: Archaea > Asgardarchaeota > Lokiarchaeia > Sigyniarchaeales > SOKP01 > SOKP01. The sequence goes on along the minus strand of CAZDTP010000004.1, from coordinate 105,019 downwards.
GCATATCTTTAGTTTCATAATTGGAGTAATACTATTAGTTCCTTCCTCTAAAGTAGGTTCAATTAAAAAGGAGTTTGTATGGAGGAAAATTAAGGTATTGGCGATTTCAACATCTGGAATTTTTTTATTAAATGTGTTTCGTATTATATTTTTATTATATTTCAATTTTAAAGGTATTCCATTTGAAATTATTCACGAATCTTTATTCTTTTTATCAGCTGTAATTGGAGCGTTATTTTTTGTTATCGTACTTGAACATTGGCTTCCCGAATTATTTGTATCAATATATTATTTATATCGATTAATTTATTCTAAAGTGCAGTAAAATCGAGATTTTCTAACGGAATCCATCCTATATTTCCAATTTCATTTACAATCCTTGCCCATCCACTTTCTATTTCTTTTATTTTGACAAATTCTCCCTTTGATGCTGAGATCTCAAAAGAATTATAAGCACGGATGAACTGGAACTCTTCAGATGAATCCTTTACTGGAGTAACGAAGGCCTTAGGGAGCCAACCAAAAATTCCATCCTTATTTTTACAATAAAGCCATCCTTCCCATTGAGTACGTTTTTCTTTGCCATTGACAATTTCACCCTTTTCAGCCTGAAAAGGAATCAACACTTCTGAATGATGAGATTTAATCACTTTTACTTTATTTATCATCACAACTTTTCTCTTTTTCTGGTAGGCTGTGTTTCAATTTTAACCCTCTTATAACCTATTTGTTCAAGTTAATTTTTGTATTATTTTTGGAACATCCCACGGTAAATCCGCTATTAATGCACCCGCTGCTTTCAAGGCTTCTATTTTCCCTTTTGCAGTTCCAAAATCACCAGAAATTATGGCTCCAGCATGTCCCATTCTCTTTCCTTCCGGAGCGCTTTTTCCTGCAATATAGGCTATAACTGGTTTAGAAACATTGCTCTTAATAAACTCTGCAGTTTTTTCCTCCTCATCGCTTCCAATTTCTCCTATAAGGACGATTATTTTAGTGTTTGCATCTTCTGAATAATAAGCTACAGCTTCTCGCATAGTAGTTCCTCTCACAGGATCTCCTCCGATACCGACGTACGCAGAAACTCCTATACCACTATTCCCAATTGCTTTTGTTATCTCGTAGGACAATGTACCGCTTTTAGAGATTACTGCGACATCACCGTATTGACACATGTCGCTTGGCATTATTCCTAATTTGATTTTATCGGGGATTAACATACCAGGACAATTTGGACCAATTAAATGTAGTCTTTTTTCCCTAGCTTTTTCTACAAGCTTAATCATGTCAAATACTGGTACATTCTCAGTTATGATACAAGTCATGTTGATTCCAGCGATTAAACTTTCCATAGCTGCGCTTAAAGTGAATCTTGCTGGAACAAACAAAATGCTCGTATCTGCACACGTTTCCTGAATTGCATCTTTCATTGTATTAAATACTGGAATCCCGTATATTTCCTGACCTCCTTTTCCAGGTGTAACTCCAGCGACAATATTGGTACCATAATTAACCATTAAATGAGTGTGAAAAATTCCTTGTTTTCCCGTTATACCTTGAATTATTACTTTTGAGTTTTCAGTTATATACATCTTGCTCGCTTAGCACCTCTTTTACTTTTTTAACTGCTTCCATAACATCTTGAAATGCTTCTATGTTTGCTTCTTTAAGCAGGGCAATTCCTTCCTTTTCGTTAGTCCCTGTTAATCTAATAATTATTGGTGGGGCATTTGAAAAATCGTTAAGAGCTTGTATTATAGCCTGAGCAACTATATCACAACGCGTTATCCCTCCGAAAATATTAACTAAAACCGCTTTTGGTTTTAATTTAAAGATTAGTTCTAGAGCTTTATACACTCTTTCTTTACTAGCACCCCCCCCCACATCTAAAAAGTTCGCAGGTTGTAAACCTAATTCAGATAACACATCTAATAAAGCCATAGTGAGCCCGGCTCCATTTGCTAAAATACCAATATCTCCCGATAATTCAATAAAAGAAAAACCAGCTTTTTTCGAAAGTTTTTCTAGTGCGGTTAATTTCTTGTGCTGTAATTTTTGAACGATTGGTTGCCTAAACGCCGCAGCATCGTCTAAAATCATCTTTCCATCTACAGCAAATATTCCTAAAGGAGTTAATACAAGAGGATTTATTTCTACAAGTTGTGCCTCTAAGTTCAAAGCTATATCCCATAAATTCATGAATATTTGTGAAGCTGTAACAATTTGTTTCCCACTAAATCCCAATTGACAAGCGACTTCATTTGCTAACACTTCAGACACCCCCTCTTGAAAAGATAAACTCTCCTTTACTACTGCGTCTGGATTTGTTTTAGAAACCTCTTCAATATCAATACCCCCTTCTTTGCTAGCAATTAGATAGAATTGTCTCCCAGAGGTATCTAAAGCTATAGAACAATAATACTCATGTTCTATTGTTACGAGTTCTTCAATAAGAATTGCTTCAACATGGAACCCAGCTATAGTTATATTAAAATACTCATCACATAGTGAAATTGCCTCATATGTGGATTTAGCAATTTTTATCAATCCTGCTTTTTTTCTGCTTCCAATAGCGATTTGTGCTTTAACAATTGCAGGAAATGAAAATCCTCTTACTTTTTCTTCAATATCTTCTCCCTTTAGAATTAATATATTCTTAACTAGTGGAATGTCAAACTTGCTAAAAATTTCCTTACTCTCGTATTCGAGCAATCTGATGATAATAACCTCCTTTAAAGAAAGTCTGGTTGAATTTCATAGAGAACAAGATTAAAAGTAGATTTAAATTTAAAATCGCTTAATAGTTAATAAAACTTATTTTAATAATCTATAATTTGAATCAATAGATTATTTTTTGCTTTTTGGGAGAGTACTTTAATAAATAATAGAATGAATAAAATAATATCAAAAATGAACTCTGAATTAAAAGATGAAAACCCCAAATAATGATGTGAATCAGGCTCATCCTGATGAACCAAGTCTTATTAAGATGATATTATTTTCAACGGGATATTTTTTGAATACATATTTAATGATAGCTTTTAATAATTATGTCTGGACATTCTATGAAGGAGAGCTTGGTTTAATCAGTATAGTATCATTATGGCCAATTTATATGGCAATCGCAAATACGCTTTACACAATATGGGGTATGTTGATTAACCCTGTTATAGGATATCTTACAGATAAACCCTTCAAATGGACCAAAAAGCGAGGGTTTCATACACCTTGGATCATTATTGGAGCGATTCCTACAATTATCCTGTTTTTCTTCCTATTTACACCTCCTCAAGTATCAGGGATTGAAAGTGCATTGCCTATTCTAATATATTATATAATAATCGTATTTTTATACGATACATCGTATTCTCTTCTTCAAACTCATTCTTTTGGAGCTTTTGCTGCACATTTTAGGGGAGATACAACGCGTAGAAAAGGAGGAATATTGACTCAGACTTTTACCTTTATAGCAAATTTCTTAGCAATTACGATCTGGTCACTTGTGATTGATCCCGGGAATCCAACATCCTTCACAATAGCTGCGTTTATCAGCATCATTATACTTTTATGCTCACTTGCCGTATTTATACCTGGATCCAAGGAGGATAAAGTTATAAAAGAGAGATTTATCGTAGGGCATGAAAACTCGGAAAAAACTTCCTTTTTTAAAACTATGAAGATGGGTATAAAACAAAAAAATTTCATGTTGGCTGTATTCACTTATCTTACTTTTATGATTGCGTTTGGTCTTATGAGCATGAATGCCGTCAACTTTGTTGATGATGTTCTACAAGAGGGGCAATACATAAGAAGTATAGGTTCAATCTTAATGCTTTTATCTTCTTTAATAACAATGCCTATATGGGCTTGCTTAGCTAAAAGAATAGGACATTCGAACACTTATGCAATTGGTTTAGCTTCCTACGGGGTAAGTCTATTATTAAACCTCTTTATTGTGAATGCGTTTCAGTTCTATTTAACAAGCATCCTAAATGGAGTATCAGGATCCTTGTTCTTAATTATGTTATCACCCGTTTTGGCTGATTGTTACGATGAAATCGCTGTGAAAACAAAAAAACATCACCAAACTACTTTGCTTGGAATTAGAAATTTTTTCGTTCGCACTTCTGTAATTATTCAGAGTTTTACTATAGCAATTATACACGCACTCACATTTTATGACCCATTAGATGTTTCTCATCAAGTTAATGCCTTAGTAGGTCTTCGGATAATTCAAGGATTAGTTCCTTTCGTTTTTTGCAGTATGGGTGCGTTAATCTTTTATAAATGGTTTGATCTGAAAGGCATCAAAAAACAAGAAGTTACTCGCAAATTACGGGAATTAGGTTTATAATGCTTATCACAATTGTATTTGAGAAAATAATCCGTTGGTAAAAATTATAGATGATATGAACTCTTTAAGACTATTAGAAGAATAAATTAATTAAGTACGAAGCTAGAAAAATTATAATAATTATCATACCATTAATGAAAAAGGGTTTATTATATGTTCTATATTTTTCATTATCGACACAAACTCGTTTTGTTCGTACATTTCCTACTCGAATTTTGTAGTTTTTTGTTCTACGCCATTCCATTTTACCAATAACGAGTTTACTTTCGTATCCCTTTAAAGGACCAATTTCACATTTCATTATATAACCATATATTTTTTTTTAACGTATTTTAATTTTTAAAGTGATGACCATTGGATAGTTATTTAAACTACCAACTTGTTTAAATATCTTACTTTTTTGTATATATTTTAAGAGTTGATTCATATAAAATTCAACTTTCAGATGGATGTTAATTCTAATTTATTTAATAAACTATAAAAAAAGGCTTTTCAATTCTGAAAATCCGCCCCTAATATAATTTTAGAATAAAAAAAGGATAATTTGCAGCCAATTACTTGAAAGCTTCCGATGAATTTGAATCGTTTTTATCTTGTTTAGTAAGTGTTTTGGAGACTGGTGTACAGCCTAATAAGTCTTTGAATTTTCGCATGAATTCCATATCAATGGGCTCTCTCGCATCCCCCCAACTAAGTTTTAATAATTCTTTTGCCTTATCGGGAGCTTCTAAAATGATATTTTTTGTTAATCTTGGGTCCTTATCGACATCAAACAGACTTCCTCCTTCCGTGTCCCATACATATCCGTTATACCAATACTCACCATCATAAACTACTACAGAGCCACCCCAAGCTATCGAAATGTGATCGTAATATATCAATTCATCATCTTGAACCAATTTCAATAAATCCTTACCATCCATATTATTTGCATTAATTCCACAGGCTTCACAAATAGTAGTAGCGATGTCATGATGATAACAAAACTTATCACAGGTTGTACCACTACCTTCACCTTCTGGAAATCGAATCATGGCGACAAGATCTGCTACTTCGCGCCTAAGAGGATTGGCAGCTTTTGCTATAAGTCCGTGTTCTCCTAACATATGCCCGTGATCGGATACTACCACTATGATAGAATCATTCCAGATACCAATTCGTTTGATATAGTCTATGAAATATCCGAACCATGTGTCTACAAGCGATACTTCCGCGGCATAACGTGTCCTTAAATTTTTGAGTTCTTTTTCTGAAAGTATACTCGCTGGTCCATAAAGGGAGTGCGAGATTTTTCGACATCCTTTTTCCCAATCAGGATCTTTTTCGTATAACCGAATGTATTGAAGAGGCGGATTCCAAGGTTCGTGTGGATCAAAGGACTCCACTGTTATAAATCCTTTTCCTTTTAATAGAGCATCGTAATTCATGTCCAGCCATTCACCAGCCGCGCGAAACACTTGGGATGTAAAAGTGTCAGTTTCGGAGCGCCACCAGCGAACATTTTGAAGAAATCGACGCATCATATGTTGGGCAAATAACGTACCTGCCGTTGTCCCATCCCCTTTGGAAGTGAGATATTCCTCAAGAACATCATTAGAAATCCTTGGTCCAGACAGATATGCATCTTCCTCTTGCCCACGAATCCAACTCCATTGATTAAATCCACGGTTGAAATTATATCCTGGTTTAAATTGATGATATATATCGGAAAACAGAGCCGAAACATATTTTTTGCGTTTGAATCGCTCTGCTAGAGTATCTTGAGAATCCGAAATGGAACTCCAACCAGGAGCACCGAGAGCATCAGCGATGAAGTCTCCCCGCGCAGTTTTTGTCTTTCCAAGCTTATCATCAGTAAAAGGAAAGACTCGTTTTCCAGTATAAATAGCTTTCCGAGCTGGGAGTGTCGGTAATGACTCTGGGTACATTCTTGTAAATTTCACGGATTCTTTGGCAAACTCGTCTAAATGTGGTGTTTTTATCCATGTGTTACCATAAGCACCAACATGATCTTGTCGTAAGGTATCGAGTATAATTAAAATCGCATTAACCATAAAAGAACACCAATATTAATTTTTTAAAATAATTTATTATAATTATACATTATCAGATGACTTTTTCAAAAAAGCAAAGAAAATGAATGGCAATAAAATTCCTGTAATTCTTGATACCGATATTGGGTTGGATATTGATGACACATGGGCGTTAGGTTTTTTATTAAAGTGTCCTGAATTTGATATAAAATTAATTACAACATCATCTGACAATACAACGCTAAAAGCTAAACTTGTCGCTAAATTTCTCGAGAAGGTGGGCCGAACTGATATCCCTATCGGGATTGGACCTCCCGAAAATCGTAGAAAAGGGTGGTTGTATCCTTGGATTAAAGATTATGAGATATCAAGATATCCCGGTGTGGTTCATGAAAACGGTATGGAAGTAATTTGTTCAACGATAATGAATTCTTCTGATCCATTAATACTCATTTCCATTGGACCCTTAGGAACTATTGCAGGAGCACTTGAAATGAATCCTAATATTACAGAGAATTCCAGGTTTGTAGGTATGCACGGAAGTCTTAGAATCGGATATATGGGCTCAAATTCACCTTCTCGGGAGTACAATGTAAGAAAAAATATTAAAGCATGTAGAGATGTTTTTAAAGCACCATGGGAAAAGACCATTACACCGTTGGATACATGTGGAATAGTAAAACTTTCTGGAGCGCTTTTAAAGCGATTTACGATGTGTGACAATTTAGTAGTCAAATTAATCAAGGAAAATTTTGAAATATGGAAAAGAAAAATTTTACCCCGATTATTAATGGTCAGAAAAAATGAAACTTCAATATTATTTGACACTATGGCTGTTTATCTCGGTTTTTCTGAAGAATTTCTTAATATTGAAGAATTAAAAATTGAAGTCGATGAACATGGCTCAACTCTAATTAGTGAAAAAGGGAATATGATCCGTTGTGCAACCTCCTGGAAAGACCTCGAAAAATTTAAAACGTTACTTGTTGATCGTCTCACAAATTAATTGTTTTTTATTTATTGAATAGGCACATTTTTGTTATGAATATTACTATATTATATTCATTTTAATCCAAATCGTTAATAAAATTAACATGTGACCAAGCCATTCATTAATTTCTCATCAAGCATTGGAACTTTACATGAGAGTTCTCTCCATGCTGACTTAAAATTATGGTACAAGGAATCAGAAGACCAGCTTGAAGCACCAGTTGATAACTTCATAATTGACATAGTACGAGATGATCTTCTAATTGAGATACAGACCAAAAATTTTTCTATCATTAAGAGAAAACTGGAAAAGCTAATGGCCAATCATAAAATTCTTTTAATACACCCAATCGTAAAAGACAAATGGATTATTAATGTAGAACCTCAAACAAATAGAGCTATTAGCAAGCGATTATCTCCAAAACATAACTCTTATGTAGGCATATTCGAAGAATTGATCAGAATTCCTGAATTCATTTCAAACCTAAATTTCACTATTGAATTGCCCCTCGTTCAAATAGAAGAATACCGTAAGAATGACGGGAATGGAAGTTGGAGAAGAAATGGTTGGAGTATTTACAACCGGAAATTAGTTAAAGTTTTGGAAAAAAAGACTTTTTACACGCCCATGGATTTTCTCATGCTTAAACCTACAAGTTTAAAAACTCCATTTACTAATTTGGAATTAGCATATTCACTTAAAATATCATTAAATTTAGCTCGAAAAATGAGCTATTGTTTAAGAAAGATGGGTTTAATCGAAGTTGTTGGTAAAAAAGGAAGAGCCTTAATTTTTGATTATTAATCCAAAACAAGCTCGCCTTCTGAGTTCATTTTTTTATAGATTATTGGTAAAATCTTTTTAATTAATATAAGAATAATACATTTTAATGAGAGTTGAAGAATTTGATGTAGTTGTAGTAGGCGCGGGTTTAAGTGGTCTTAGAGCAGGCTCAGAGTTATCCAAAAAATGGAACACCGCGGTCATTAGCAAAATTTATCCCATCAGAAGCTATTCAGTAGCGGCTCAAGGCTGAATTAATGCAGTATTGGGTAATTTAGAAGAGAGCAAAAAAAACACACCAGAAGGACATGCCTTTGATACTGTAAAAGGTTCGGATTATCTTGCAGATCAGGATGTAGTCATGTTCATATATAAGGAGGCTCCAAAAATCGTGGTTGAGTTTGAAAGTATGGGTGCGCCATTTTCAAGATTAGAATCAGGTCTGATTGCCCAACGCCCCTTTGGCGGAACTCAGATCTATGTTAGACATTGCAGAAGCTACTGCGTAGCCATTTAATGATATATCGCGGAAAGGATGGCTTAGACTTGAAAACTAAACTGGTTGTATTAGGTATATTTGAAGTAAAAGAAAGGAAATACTAAATAGTTGATGATAGATGTATAAAAAATTTAGAATTTTTAATAGAAAGCATTATCTTGTGCTTTGGATGAATAAACGTTCTTTATTCTTCTCTTTTTCCCATTTCTGGCGTTCAGAACGAAGTTTGAAAAGATAAATATCTTTATAGATTAAATCCTCCTTTTTTGCAGGAATAATTCGATCAGTACGGTCTTTTTCCGGTGTATAGATAAGAGATTCTCCAAATTCCCCAATATTAGCGAAAAATGAATAAGCATAAATAGATCTGCGTGCATCAAAATGAGCTGCTTTAAAATCAGCTGTTACTGGTGTAAAGGCAGGATTAAGAATTATATCTATCGGAGGTTCGAAATTTTTTAATTCTACTCTTAAATCCATATCAAGAAAGTCTCGACAAATAGCGATTGCTATTCTACCATATTCGGTATTACAAATAATTGTTTTCCGTGGCATACTGATAACATTTATTCCTTCTTTAAAGTGCTTTCCAGCTCCGGTACTAATGACTGCCGGAATATGCTTCTCTTGTTCCCAAAGAATACCCTCTGGTCCAAAAACCTTACAAATATTTCGTTTTGTTTCTTGATCATGAAAAGAGCCTGGAACTATGTACATCTCGTATAATTTGGCTATATCTGATAATTCTTCATATAATTCAATGTAATTAAGGTCAATAGACATTTCAGGAAAGAGCAATATATTAACTCCCTCATTATGTGCCTTTTCAATCAAAATTTTAACTTTAGATCTTATTTCTTCAATTTTATTCTCTCTAACACTTAGAAGTCCTGAAGATTTCATTTCGAATAATTCTTTCATGATATCTTCGGTTTCGGATACAATTATTTGAGCAATACCAACTCTACACTCGCTTTTATGAACTTTAGGATGTTCTTTTAACAGATCTCTATAGACTAATTGATATTTCTTTCTATCTATTCTCTCTATCGCTACACGTTTTTCTTCATCACTGAACTGACGAGTTTCACTTAATCGAGGAGATTGACTTGTTTCTAAGGGACAAGAGGGTGCAATAATCCCAGTGGTGATATTTGATATTTCTGGTTTTCGAATTGAATTTAATGCAGATAAGATAATTTTTTCTTCTTGCTTGATCATTGACATTTTTTCCAATATTTCCCTTTCCTTTTCTCTATATCCTGCATTTTTAAAGAGATTTGCTGTTGATTCTAGTATCTTGGAACCTAATTTTAATAGTCTTTCTTTCTCTACTAAATCAATTTCCTTATCAGCTTTCATTATATGCCAAGTTGCATCGAAATAAGTTGAAGTCGCTAAAGCCCACTGAGAACCCTTATTAAATCCTCCTCTATTATATGATTCTGCTGCTTTCCTTAATTTAGTTTTAATGACGGGATATAGTTGTTTTTTTGATTCAGTTTCTATTAATTCGTCGAATTTACATCCCATTTTTAATGCTTTACAGAAGTCAGAATTCCCTAAGGCTAATAATTTCAATTTACCTTCATGAAAGAGATCACTCGCTTTCCTAAATAAAACTGAAGCTTCACCAAATCTATTTGGATCTTTATGTTTTTCAGCTAATTCCATGACTTCCCAAGCTCTGCAGAGGTAATAAATTGCCTCAAGTTCTTCTTTCTCAAATTTTATCTTAAAACGATAACATAAATTTCTAAAAATCGATGCTGCGGTGCCAAATCTATCAGCAGCTTCCACTTTCTTACCGATCTTGGCTAAATTTCTCGCATGTTCAAGATTAATTTTTGCAGAACAATATTCTATTCGGATCTCAGCTACTTTCATTAATTTATTGATTCTCTGAACCTCAAATTTATCTTTCACATTATTTACAGATTTATTTAAGATATTTAATGCTCCTTTAAAACCGTCTATAGCAGTTTGATATTGATTTATTGCAAAATCATGTTCATCTCTCTTACTCAATTCCTCAGCTTCTTCCAATAGGGTCCAAGCAAAATAATATGGAGCCTCAAATTTAAAACCCCTGGTGCTTTTTAATATCTCAGAAGCTTTTTTATAAGAATCCTTCGAAATCAAGTGATCTTCTTGTTTATGGTAAAATTTAGCATTCTCTATTAAACTCCAAGCGTGTAAATAATTAGCTTTATTTCTTACTTTTTTTTTTAAAAGGATATACTCTATATTACTCAACGATTTTTCATATAACTGTTGAGCTATTTCATAATTTTTAGCTGAATTTTTGTACTGTCCTAACCTATCGTCAATCCTGGCTAGATATTCATGTGCAGTGGCAGCATACGAGTCATAACCCTTATCAACAGCCTCAGTAGCGGAGTATTTAAACAAATCTTGAGCTTTTTTTAGTAAATCCTCCTTATTTTTGATAATACCAAGTTCTTCATATAATATCCCTAACCTTATATAAGCACCAAGTATTCCGGTACGTGATTCAATTTCTTGTTCCATATATTGCTTTTGAGCATCAATTGTAGACTCAAGCATTTTTATTTTTATATCCTTGGTCTCACTTATATCTGCAAGAGTTTTATAACTTTTATATAATGATGAAAAACCTCCTGCTTTAGCAAGTCCTCCTTTATATTCCCGACTAATCTCAGCAGCTTTTTTTGCTTTAAATAACATCAGTTCTGAGTACTTATCACGAACCGAACCCGTTTCTGTTATATATACTAATTGAGAATATGCCCATGCTAAAAATTGATAGATAGGAACAATAACAGGAAAAGAAACATTATTGAATGCTTTGATACATGTCTCTCCAGAGCTAATTGCTTTTAAAGCATAAAATTTTCTTTGGTTTGGATTTAGGAAACTTCTTTGTGCAATATTAGAATAATATATTGGTTTTAACATTATTGATAAAGGCTTTAAAAAATTATGCATGTTATTAAAAATTTGACCTAACTTTTCGCTTTCATTTATATCCTCCTCGACTCTGGTTTGTACGAATTTAAATCTGCCTAAAAATAATGAATGATAATTGATTCTAACTAATGCTACTATTAAAATTGATTTGTCTTTAGCTATCCTAGCCAAGTTCAAACCTTTTTGAAAATAATTTAATCCAATATCTCCAAAATATCTTTGTTCCTTATCATTTCTATTGAAGTAAAAAGCATAATTACAGTACCAATCACCAAGTGTGAGAAATAATGTTGCTAAAACTCTAGAATCTTCACAATCGTCTAATAGAATAGCAGTCTGATCAAATCTTTTTTTTTGATCCTCTATTATTTTGATCCAAGTCTTTTCCTGCGTAAAAGGAATAATAAATTGGAGGAAAATAGACATGTGATATTCAAGAAGCATTGAATTCGCCATAAACCACGCTTCATTTATCTTTTTTGAAATATCCCAACATTCCTTGGTTGAAGCTAGTAATAAAAAACCAAGATTTTCGATTTCCACAGCATCTTCACAGCAAAAACATTTATAGTAAAGAGTCCAACCTAATCCATTCAAACATCTTGCTTGACCGTTAAAATCTGAATTTTTTGAATAAATTTCTTTTGATTTTAGAAATAATTCATAAGAATTCTGATAGAATTCCTTAGCTTTAGGAACTGAAGTTTGTATTAATCCCTTAATTAAATTTATCTCAGCATTAACCTCAAGCAATTGAGCCCTATCAGATTGTTGTTTAAAAATACCACTGGCTTTATTGTAGGCCTCTATTGCTTTCATTTTGCTTTCAATGTAATCCTCCGAATTATTTACAGTATTAGCGTGATTTTTGAATGCGTTTCCAGCTTTTTTATAATATTCAGCTGCTTTAATATATTGTTTACGTTCTAACAAACTTTCAGAGATTCGATAATATGTAATTGCAGCTTCTAACCACTCGAACCTTCTTTCATTGCTATTTGCCTCTTCGACTAATTCCAAATCCTATTAATCATCTCTTCATAATTTCGAGGACTTAAAGTCAATTATTAATTGAATATTTCTTTATTTAAGACTTTCACTTTCGTTATTAAGGAGAATTTAAAATTGAGAGCAAGCAGTCTAGTTTGATTATTTATTCTTTTACTATTATATGAGTCCATTTTTGATTAGAAGTATCCTAATTTGGTTAATTAGGAGTATTAGGTATTATGAGCAGAAATTCATTAAGAGGAAATAAAATTCTTCTTGATTAATATTATAAGACATGAGGAGATATGAAGCTGACGCTATAAGGCATAATAATCTCACAAAACTCTCTTTATCACCCTTCTTGGAATAAATTTCACTTGCTTCACTAAAATATTTCTCTTAGCGCTCCATAAAATAGTATTATCATCATAGTGAAACCCTCTTGTTTCAAACTTATGAACGGCAATTACTTAAATTTCTATGAACTTCTCGCTACATATCGGTATTGGCGCTTCGTTAAAAAAAATTGAGCTTTTATTCTATATTAATTTCATTGCCAGAGCCATATCGTTATCAGTTTTTATTAAACATAATTAGCATTATTTAATTTCAGTCTTAATAAGTTTATATACTAAATTATCTGTTTAGTTCATAATCATATTATAAGTTTTAAGTGAAAAGAGAGGGAGGATAATCATATTATCATCATTATTGGTTTCCGATATGCATGTCTTATTTAAAGCAAAAAATTCTAAATATATCGAGGAAGCGGGAATATATGGAGCAGTATTAATGGATTTGATAATCAAAATGAAAGTAGAAATTATTGGATCTAGAATGAATTTAATTGATACCACTTCAACGGGAGACTCTTATCTTGATGGGGCTTTGTCGATAATCTCAGAATTCGACACGAATAAAAAAATTTCATTCTATTTTAAAAAATTTTTTTTTAAAAAAAGAGGTGAATATTTATTTCCACTCTTCACAGAGCATTTAGAGTCTTTAAACTTAATGAATTTGTCTTTTAAAAGAGTAAGATTAGCAAGAATATATGAGTTTACGGTGTTAAATTTCAATCATGACCTGAGTGAAGAGATTATTAATAAGTTAAGGGAAGTTCTTTTACAAAATAACAATGTACCTGATAAAACATTCATGTATTTCCTTAGCATAATAAGAGCGACTAGCTACTATAAAGAAATTTTAGGTAAAGAACATAAAAAACAAGTCAAATCACGGATGAAAGAGTTAATTAATAAAGAACCAATAGGAAAATTGGTTCATACGGCAGTTTTTGCTCCTGATCCTGAATAATAAAAGTGGTTGATATATTACTACTGATGTAGATGATTTTAACGCTAGTTAGATTTTCTAAAAAATAGCCACTTAAAAGACGAATGATAAAGGAAGTTTTTCCCACTCCGGGACTACCAAGACTGAAAATTTTTAGAGAAGTTTCGCTCAACCTCTATCACTTTATAGGAAAATGTTTATCTTTTCTTGCAAATTTTTTTCGTTGTTGAGATTATTTAAACTTGCTTATGGAATTTACTCCTGAAATAAGGAGAAAAGTGAAAAGAGCAATAAAGAGGGAAACGGATATAGTTAATAGATTTTAAAAATTTCTTCTCGATATTCACTATCGTATAACCGCATGTCATATAGTTGGAATTAAGCAAAAAAATATATGTTTATATTTAATGTAGATCAAAGTATCATTTAATAACGATGGTGTAAACGATGATTATTAGTGATAAGACTAGTCTAACAATTAAATTAAAAGATGGAAGGACGCTTGGTTATGCTGATTTAGGAAATCAAGCTGCAAAGCATGTTCTTTTTCATTTTCACGGTTTTCCAGGATCTCGCCTTGAGGCAACGCTTTTAGCTGATAGAGCAATAATAAAAAAGATCCGAGTTATTAGTATCGATAGACCCGGAATGGGGTTGTCAGATTTCAAAAAAGATCGCACGCTCTTAGGTTGGCCAGATGATGTTGTTGAATTAGCCGATGCTTTAGGGATCGATAAATTTGCAGTTGAAGGGATATCAGGGGGAGGACCATATGCTATAGCCTGTGCTTATAAAATTCCTGAGCGATTAACATCTTGTGGAATAATAAGTGGTTTAGCTTCAAAAGATCTTGAAATTGAGAAGAAATTTAGACTTTTTAGCGTTTTTCGTATTTTTCCTTTTTTATTTAAGTTTTCGATATGGATTCAATCTCGTGGGATGAAAGATTTAGAAAAAGCAGAAAAAAACATGAAGAAATCTATGAAAAAACTACCTGAAGCTGATAGAAAAGTACTTAGTGATCCTCAAATTCTTTCTACCTTTATTAAGGAAGGTGCTGAAGCGTTTCGCCAGGGTAGTAAAGGAGCATATCATGAAGTGAAAATTTATGCAAGATCTTGGGGTTTTAACCTAGAAGATATATCTCCCAAACTAAAGGTATATATTTGGCATGGAGACGCTGATAAAAATGTACCTATTGCTATGGGTCGTGGGATGTGCAAAGTAATTCCAAATTGCGAAGGGAAGTTTTATCCCAATGAAGGACACTATTCTACGATTTTTAATTATTATGAAGAAATAATCGATGCCTTGATTTCTTAATCAATTTATTTCTTAGTATATTAATTTTTAAACCTTGAGATTATTTTATTGAATATTAGTATAAACTTTTTTTATGAACCTATTTCTAATAACCTTATAATCAAACAATTTTTGGTTGGTTTAAATTTTGAAATATCGCATAGAAAAAGATGTTTTGGGCGAAATAGAAGTCCCAATCGATGTATATTGGGGAATTAATACTCAAAGAGCTATCCAGAATTTCCAAATTAGTGGTAAGAAATTCCCTAATATATTTATTATAGCGCTAGCACAGCTTAAAAAAGCGTGTCTATTAGGAAATATGGAGTTGGGGTTAATCGATAAAGAAATTGGAGCTGCAATCTTACAAACCGTTAACGAAATATTAAACGAAAAGAAACACTTAGATCAATTTCCAATTGATATCTATCAAACTGGAAGTGGGACTCAAACAAATATGAATATGAACGAGGTACTAGCTAATAGAGCCTCTCAAATCTTAGGATTTCCTATGGGCAAAAAACATCCAGTCCATCCTAATGACCATGTGAATAAAAGCCAATCTTCTAACGATATCATCCCAAGTACGATGCATATATCAACTGTGCATATGATCCAAAAATTAATGCCAGTATTAAACAATTTAAAAGAAGTTCTCGTTGCCAAAATTAAAGAATTCAAAGATATTGTTAAAGTAGGAAGAACTCATTTACAAGATGCTATCCCAATACCATTATCGTTAGAGTTTAAAGTCTACAAAAAACAAATTGAAATTAATATGGAGCGATTAAATAAGGTATTGGATGAGTTATCCTACATTCCAATAGGTGGTACTGCATTAGGAACCGGATTAAACGCTCATAAAGATTTTGACAAACTCACTGTATCCCATCTCTCAAAAATAACTTCACTATCCTTTAAACTCAATCCAGTAAAAGCAGAAGGAATATCCTCCCATAATACTATAGCTTTCGCTAGCAGTAATTTAAGATTATTAGCATTATCGCTTTTAAAAATGGCAAACGATATACGATGGATGGGTAGTGGTCCAAGAGCAGGTCTTTCAGAATTAATTCTCCCGCAAAATGAACCGGGATCGTCTATAATGCCTGGGAAAATTAATCCAACCCAATCTGAAGCTTTAATTCAGGTATGTCTTCAAGTGATTGGAAATGATTATATCGTTACGAGTGGAGAAATGTATGGAAGCATTTTGGATTTAAATATGAGTAAACCATTAATGATCGTAAATGTTCTTGAATCAATTGACATTTTAATTGGTGGAATTAATTCTTTTATCAATAACTGTTTAGTAGACATAAGAGCAAACACGAAGCAAATCGAATCGGATTTAGAGCAAATGTTAATGCTTGTTACTAACCTAACACCGATCATAGGCTACGATAAATGTTCTGAAATTGCCCAACGGGCTTATAAAGAAGGTAAAACATGTAAAGTAGTAATTAAAGAGATGGGTTTAAACATTGACAATTTAGACGAACTCTTAGACCCTAGAAATATGGTATAGGAGAATGTATAGGTGAAAGTATGATATTAAAAGAAATGACTTTAACTGAGATTCGAGAGGAAGCTAAGAATAAACTCATGGGAGTGTGTGGAGTATATAAAATTTGTAGTTAAAAAAATAATAGAACGATGACCTTTACGCATTTCTTATTTATTAGAGGGAGATGCGAAATTAGTTATTACAACATATAAAAACAGAAAAATATAACTCATTCAATGAAGTGTGTTTAATTTAAACAATAAATTTTCTTTTTTTTTTTTGATTTTTTCTCTTATTTATTTTCAAAATTAATGATTAAAAGCTTAAGAAATATTTATTTTGCCACTCTACTTCAAGGTATTATTAGGAGTTAATAAGCAAATAAGATATCTAAATAATGAAAGCAGATAAAAGAAAAATTAGTGAAGATTATGAGGATGCTGAGCCTGAGCTCTCTAAGGTAGATCGACCAAAAATATATAAAGGTTTGGTTGGAGTCTATGTAGATGAGAGTTTGATCACGTATATTGATGGAATAAATGGAAAATTATATTATCGCGGTTATCCTCTAAAAAAGTTATGTGAAAATTCCAATTTTGAGGAAGTTGCTTATTTGCTTATATATGGAAAACTTCCGAGTAATTCTGAGTTTAATGAGTTCAAAGATTTATTAATAAAGGAAAGAAATATTCCAGATAATATAATTAGCATTCTAAAAAGTTTTCCAAGGAACACTACGAGGATTGAACTCCTAAGAACAGCAATCTCCGCTCTTTCCTTATATGATCCAGATGATTATGATTACACCGAACCAGCTAATATTAGAAAAGGGCTTAGAATATTAGCAAAAATGCCAACATTATTAGCATTTGCTCATCGGATTCAAACTAATTTGCCTCTTATAGAACCTTCAGAAGATCTTTCTCATTCTGCAAATTATTATTATATGATGACTGGAAGTAGACCAGACAAGGATTTTGAAGAAGCTTTTGATGATATATTGATTTGTCACGCAGATCACTCTATTAATTCATCAACATTCTCTTGTCGTGTAACGGTTTCAACACTTTCGGATATTTATAGTGGTATTACAAGCGCTATAGGTACACTGAGAGGTCCTCTACACGGCGGGGCAAATGAGGCGGTTATAAAATATATGATTAGTAAGATAAAGAAAAAAGAGCTTGTTATTCCATGGGCAGAGAAAAAATTTGAAAGAAAAGAAAAAATTATGGGATTTGGACATAGAGTATATAAAACCTGGGACCCACGGGCTAAAATTTTAAGAGATATATCAATGGATTTTTTTGAAAAAGCTCAAAATGGCGAATTAATTGATAAAATTCCTAATAACGGACATGATATTCATGACGATGTTGATTATATAATAGAGATGACTGAGATTCTCAAGGATTACATAATTAAAACTAAGAATATTTATCCAAATGTAGATTTATATTCTGCAGGACTATTATATACACTAGGAATTCCTACAACATCTTTCACGCCACTATTTGCAGCAAGTAGATCAGCAGGGTGGGTTGCTCACGCCATAGAACAACTCAAAGATAACAAATTAATCAGACCAAGACTTCGTTATATTGGTGAGCTAGGTAAAAAATATATGAAAATTGAAGAAAGATAGGTAAATTTTATGAGCGAAAACCTTTTTTTTTTTTTAATTTCTATTTAACTATAGCTATAAGAATTATAGCTAAAAAATTCATTTGTAAATTAGTTAATTCTATTTAATTTTTTTCTTTTAACGATTTTGAAGCATAACTTAAATAAAAGGTTATAGACGTTACATTTTTATATTATTTTTAAAATTGTTTAAATGGGAAAATTAATCAATTATAGATAAATTTTATCATAGCTTCCTAAAGCCTTAATACATAAATTCTATATCTTTACTACTTTTTTCATGTAAAGGAGATTTACCATAAAAATTACCATAAGAATTATTGAGAGTATAAAGAATGCTAGCTCTAAGCTTATTCCACCGATAAACCCCGCGGTTATTTGGGTGGCAAAATAAGTAATGCCAGAAAGGCTTTCCATTATACTACTATATATAGAGGTACGTTTAGTTAGATTAAGGATCATAAAAAACTTTATAGCACTTCCGTATAAAATACCCGCAAAAAATCCAATTATAACAAAAAGTATAATGAAACCAAAATAAATTTCATTAATACCAAAGCATAGGATTAAAAGAGATACTAAAATTATTGAAATTAACGATACAACCTTTAATCTTTTAATTGACCACAAACTTGTTTTATATGTAGAGAGCGTTTGAGCAAATGTTGCAAAAAAAGAAAGTAAATATGCACTATAAGGTTGAAATCCTAAAATCTCTGATTTTATAGGATATATAAAATTAGCACTTCCAATTGCAAAAGAGAAACCAAACAAGAATATTATAGGGATTACTATAGGGATATAATATTTACCTTCATCTGACATGTCATAATTATTTAAGAACGAATTTTTTTCGTTTGTATTCACCGACTCTTTGATTCCAATGTTACTGTTTAATTTTGTAGACTCTTGAAAGAAGAATATTGCAATAATTGCAGTGGTTATTACTAATAATGGTGCAATATAAAAAACTAATATCATATTATTTATAAAGAATAAGAAGAGTGCTCCAAAAAGGAGTCCAATTAAACTTCCTGAATTAAATGATAGAGTTAATCTCGATAGATATTTACTATGATCTAACAATGGATTATCTGAAATACTTGCCTGTAAATTTGGGGCAAAGAAACCTAAAAAAAGACCTTCTGTAAATCGTGCAATGAGAAAAACTAAAGGGTCTAAAACGAAGTAATAAGTAATTTGAGTACCCCCAACTCCGACCATAGCTAATATTACACTTTTCTTTCGTCCAAGTCTATTAGATGCTTTGTTGAATAGTAGTGGTGAAAAACAGTATGCTATTATTAGAGCTGCAGATAAAAAACTAATGATTTCTATACTGACACCTCTCTGAAAGAAGAAAATTGGAATTCCAAGGCTTATTAAAGCGCTATTAATGGTGTAAAAAGAACATATTAATATAACGGGCCAGAAACGCCACTTTTGTGGGCTTTTTTCATATGTCATTAGTTATCCTTCAATTATAATAAGAAATAAGATTAAATTTAATAAAAACAAAATCCATTAAATCGTATTTAGTTTTTATTCTAAATAGAAAAATGTTCGGTTCTTCTAATAATTTCTTCCTGTAAATCCTTTCCTAAGTTTACATAATAATCGCTATAACCAGCAACACGTACAATTAGATTATGATATTGTACTGGATCTTTTTGAGCAGCGCGCAATGTATTTGCCGAAACAACGTTAAACTGAATATGATGACCCCCCATTTTAAAATAAGAGCGTATTAGATGAGTTATGTTGGTAATACCTGATTCACTTGAAAAGAATTTAGGTGAAAATTTTTGATTTAATAAAGTCCCTCCAGTTCGAAGATGGTCAATTTTACCTGCAGACTTTATTACCGCGGTTGGACCATTAATATCCATCCCTTGGACTGGCGAAATCCCTTCTGATAAAGGCGTATGTGCTTTCCTACCATCTGGTGTGGCGCCAGTTACTTCTCCAAAATATATGTGGACTGTTGTAGGAAGTAGATTTATCCTATGTACTCCTCCTCTAGTGTTCGGACGACTATCAATGGCGTTATAAACAATCTCAAAAACTTGTTGGGTGATAAGATCGGCGTAATCTTTATCATTCCCATATTTTGGTGTTCTAGAAATCAGTTTTTGCCTTATTTCCTCAAAACCTTCGAAGTCATTTTTAAGCACTTCAAGCATCTGTTTCATAGTATAAATATTATTGTCATAAACATTATATTTTAAAGAAGTTAAACAATCAGTTATGCTTCCCATACCAACAATTTGAATATAGGACGTATTGTATTTTGCTCCACCATCATTATAGTCTTTTCCATTTAAGATGCAATCATCAATAATAATTGATAAAAATGGGGATGGATTTTGCGCCCAAATCCGCTCTATTATTAGATTACCTTTGATTTTAATGTCAACAAAATGCTTGATTTGTTTTGTATACGCTTCTAATAACTCGTTAAAAGTTCTATAAGAGGTAGGTTCTCCCGTCTTTAATCCAACTTGTTTACCCGTTAAAGGATCGTTTCCATTATGTAAAGTAATTTCAAAAATTTTCACAAGATTAAAGTATCCTGTTAAAATGTAAGCTTCTTTACCAAAAGCACCTGTTTCAACACAACCACTCGCACCACCGTTTCGAGCATCTTCTATCGATTTTCCTTGGCGTGTAAGTTCTTGGATAATGGCGTCTGCATTAAAAACCGAGGGTTGACCGAATCCTGTTTTAATAATTTTAAGAGCTCTTCTAATAAAATCGTCTGGTGTTTTTTCACTTATTTGAACATTACTACTAGGCTGTAATATTCTCATATCTTCAACTACATCTAAAATTATGTAAGAAAGTTCATTTACTCCATCAGAACCATCTTCTTTTAATCCTCCGAGATTAATATTGCAAAAATCTGTGTAAGTGCCGCTTTCTTCGGCTGTTACACCCACTTTTGGAGGAGCTGGTTGGTTATTAAATTTAATCCAGAAAGCTTGGAGTAGTTCGATGGCATCCTCTTTTGTTAAAATACCATTGGAAATATCTTTCTTGTAAAAAGGGTATAAATGTTGATCAAGGCGACCAGGATTAAAGGAATCCCAAGTGTTATATTCCGTAATCACGCCTAAATGAATAAACCAGTAATGCTGTAACGCTTCCCAGAATGTTCTTGGAGCATGAGCAGGCACATTCGAGCAAACTTCAGCGATCTTTTCTAATTCCTTTTTTCTCGTTGGATTAGATTCGTTTTCAGCTAACTTTAAAGCCTTTTCAGAATGCCTCATTGCATAAGATATTATACTATCAGCTGCTATATCCATGGCTTTCAACTGTTCTCTTTTAGCGAAAGCGTTAGGATCGGTGAAAAAATCTAGCTTATCAATGTTTTCTTTGATTTGTTTTTTAAAATCTAAGAAACCTATACTCCAAATATTTTTTCCCGCTACAGTGTGCCCTGGAGCCCTTTGTTCCATGAATTCAGTGAAAACTCCTGCGTAATACGCGTCTTGCCACTCTTGATCGACTTGAGAAAAGATTTTTTCTCTGATTGTTTTTCCTTTCCAAAATGGAATGATAATATCTCTTGATTTTACCCTTACATCATCCTGTACTTTGAAAGAAATTTTCTCTCGAGAATCTAAAATTTTTAAATCCTTTAACGAATGACAACAAACTTCTGGATAAGAGGGAGTCGCTTTTGGCTCCGGACCTCGTTCTCCGACTATTAACTCACCATCATTGAAGCATATTTCTTTGTTTTCTAGTATGTATTGAAAAGCTTTCGCTCTCAAAACGGGTATAGAGTATAATTGAGCAGCTCCTTTCTTGTAAAACTCTGTGATTAATAAAGCACGTTCCAATGAAAGATACGGAATTGCAGAACGACTTTGCATTCGCAGTTTCTTGATTCGTTCATTCATATTGGAAGCCTTCAAGCACGACTTACTTCAGTAATTTCATTCTATTACTAATAAATAATTCAAAAACACTAATATTTAGTACGATTTTAAAATATTAAACAATGGTATTAAAAACATAAAATTTAACAGTATCATCATAGATTTCATAATGAAGGGAAATGGTTATTTTGGAGAATGGATTACAGATGAAAATGGATTTCCTGCTTATGATTATAAATGTAATCATTTAACAGATCCAATTGCAAAAGTCAAAACGTCTTATGGTTTTTCAACAGATCATTTTCATCAACTAGGTAACGATAGAATAACGGGCACTGCTCATAATGGAGGATATGTTCAACTTTTAGATGGAACCAGAGGATTTAAATGGTTAACATACCATGACAGTCATTATGGAAAACTCGGTGGAGGAATAGGGTTATATAATTTTGAGAACGACAAAACATATTTATCAGATCTTTATACTATTGAGAATTTAAACAAGGTTACTTAATGAAGATCCTGATGGATATATAGAAATTGATATTCCTTCTAATATTGGACCTTTAGTAATTAAAATAACTAAAGATAACATTTAGATAGAAAGAATCTTTTTTTTATAAAATACTCAATTTTAATGAGAGATGATGTTTTAACTCTATTAAATTGGCTTTTAAAATTAAATAGGTGAAGACCTTGAAAAAAATTAACATAAATGAATTACCAAAAAATCCAATAGAAGCACAAGGAATGTTAATTAAAGCTTGTTATGAAAAATTCGGAAGGGCTGTTTTACCTATAATTAAAGATGTGTGTAGGAAGCAGGGTTGTTCTCTCGGCTTAAAAGTAAAAAAGAAATTACCTGACAATAGATTATCAACCGTAGCAACAGCATTTTCTAAAAGCTTTGATATGAATGATGTAAAAGTAATTGAAATTTCTGATGAAAAATTCCAAATCCAAGGAACTAAATGTCCTTTTGGGCTAGAAAATACTTCAAGAGAATTATGTGAGACGGTAATGGAGATTGACGGTGAATATTTCCGAACTGCTGTGAACGAAAAAGTACGAATAAAAATTATTAAAACTCTCGCTGAGGGTGACCCTTTCTGTGATACGCTTTATGAGTTGAAAGATAAATAACTAAAAGAGATTTTTACCTAAAAAGTAATAAAAATAATTAGCCAGCATCTTTCTGCTTAATTATATATTAAGTTTTTGAAGTAAGTAAGCCATGTTTTGACCTAAATTTTTAAATGTTTGTTTTCCTTCCGTGTCATTCATCACATCTCCGGGATTATACCCGATACCTAAATTCCAATAGCTTGAACCTACTACAAACATTTGATTAATTAGGAAAAAATAATTCATACTCGAAAATACATGTGTCGCTCCTGCGCGCCTTACAGCTACTACGCTGGCACCCACTTTATGTTTAAGTAGGTCACCATTCATTTTACTAACGAGACCTGCTCTTTCGATTAAAGCTTTCATTCTTGTAGAAGTATCCGCAAAATATGTAGGTGATCCTAATATTATGCCATCAGCTTCTATCATTTTTTCTAAATATTCGTTCAATTTGTCAGTTTTAACTCCACATTTCTTATCTTTATTCTTAGCACATTGATAACAGGAGATACACCCTTCGATTTTATCCATACCGATCCAAATGTATTCAGTCTCAATTCCGGCACTCTTCAATTCGTCCATTACCATATTTAAACATAGGGAGGTATTACCATCACTCCTAGGACTTCCATTAAAAACAACTACTTTCATATTTATACCTTAAATTTGTTAATTTGCTTATTTTTTACTAACAATTTTAGGATTAAAAAGATTTTCTTTCAAATTCTCTAAATAATAAACTTCTGAATTATTCTAATTTACGAAGATATTATTCGGTATCGTATTCAATTCTAATAATTTCATTCCGTTGGTGTCTGGTAAATAAATCTTCCAATCCCAATAACATTTTTGGAAAAATAAGATTATCAGCTAAAGGAATGTAAGATGCAGAAAGGGCTCTAATCTTTTAATCTAATATGCTGAACTCAATCTCCCGTCCTTTACTATTAAAGCATCTTATACTGCTCAAATCATATGGATAAGCAATAATAAAATTGAATTTTTTTGTTTTAAATACATTATTAATATCAACAAGAGAAGGATTAGGATTTCCAGAAGGATGAGAATGAATAGATCCCTTGAGAGATAAATCAAAACCCAATCTACTAGGAATAAGAGACCCAGAAGTGTTAGAAGTAATTGCTCCTGGAGGTAAAATATATTCTATCGCGATTCCATTAATGATTCTTAAAAGTCCTAATATTTCTCTCGGATGTTGATTTTTACATAACGCTAAGAGTCCATTTAGTAATTCTTTTTTAATTTTTATATCTTTAGATTCCAAACTGTTAATGAAAGTTAATATCTCATTAATGAGATCAATAATAAAAGGAGGATTTTTTTTTTCCCATCTATTTAATAAGGGAATAATTTTATCAACTTTTCGATACATACGGTCATCTTTACTAATTAAATTAACAATTGGTTTTTTTGGGTAATTTTTAAAGTTGATTTCCAAAAAAAATTTATCTTTTACTGGAATTTTTACTTGAGAAATACAATTTTTCTCAACAATTGCATTAGGATAAAATTCAATTATTTTACGGTATTCATCTTCAATAATATTCATAATAATACCTAAAAAATTAAATAATGAATAAGTATTAAAAATTATTCTAATTTACCAAGGTATATTTCGGTATCGTATTCAATTTTAATAATACCATTCCGTTGGTGTTTGTTAAATAAATCCTCCAGTTCCAATATCATTTTTGGGAAAATAGGAGTATCAGCTAAAGGAATGTAAGATGATGAAAGGACCCTACCTTTAAAACTGGTAAAATCTAATTCTTGAAAATTATAGAATGTTTCTTTTTGATAATTAAAAAAAAGATTCACATTTCCCTCATTTTTCCTTACTTCTCTAACATCCGTGCCGTATTTTAAAATGAAATTTTCATAGCTATTATTAAAATCTGTTCCGGCTTTTCCGCGATTGTTCCAAATTAATGCTACATTACCATTTGGTTTTAATATTCTTTTAAATTCTCTCTTAGTCCTCTCTACAAAGAACCAATGAAAAGCTTGCCCAGCAACGATAAGTTCTATACTATATTCCTCTAATCCCGTAGACTCAGCAGAACCTTCAAGACTTATAAAATTTGTATATCCATGGAGAATTTTTTCAGCTGCTTCTCTCATATCTTTATTGGGTTCAATCCCATAAACTTGGTTACCATTATCTAAGAATATTTTGGTTAGAATTCCTGTACCTGATCCGATATCGGCAATTATAGTATTTTTTGCTAGTATATTTCTCTCTTTTAGAAAATTAATAATTTCTAATGGGTAGCTTGGTCGGTATTTGATATAGTTTTCTACTCTATTAGAAAATCTTTTCTTCGGATCAGTAGCATATTTTTTAGAGCTCATCGAGTCTCGATAGCAATTAATTGAATTAAATATTTTCTAAAAATCGCTAAATACCTTTAGATCAGGGTATTACCTATGAATGAATAGCAAGGAATTTAAGCTGATTTTACATTATAATATTTTTGGTGTTATTCATGGTGAAAAAAATAAATTTAAAATCACTTCCGAATAATTCACCTATTAAAAATGTTCCAGAGGATTATTACCCACAGGGATGTGGAAATTGGTATGAAATCGAGGAAGGGATGGATGCCGGAAAAAAAATGTTTTTCAGAGATAGTAAACACGGAACTGGAGAACCAGAAAATACGATTGTTTTTGTCCATGGCAACCCTGAGTGCTCGTATACCTATAGAGGTGTTATAAAGCACTTAGTTAACACAGCTAAAAAGTCTATTAGGATTGTAGCAATGGATCACATTGGTTTTGGTTTATCAGATCAAGCATCTTTCGAAATGGTTTGCATGGATCACGCTCAAAATTTAGTTCAATTAATACGATATTTGAATCTACGGAATGTTACTCTAATTATCCACGATTGGGGTGGCCCAATTGGTATTGGAGCATTTCTAAAATTACCCGAACGCGTATCAAATCTAGTTATATTGAATAGTACTGTTTTCCCAATGCCACTAACGGGCATGACATTTGAGAATTATCCATTGAAGCGATTACCATGGAGTAAATTACCAAAAACAATACCTGATAATTATTGGGGTGCATTTGCATCGTTTGCTATTTTTTATAATCTTGAAAATCCAGATGAATTATTAACAAACATGCCAATCATGCTTGCCACAATAAAAGAGAAGGGAACATTAATGGAACACGAAAGTGTTAGTCAAAGAATATTTAGAGAGCAATTCCAATCTAAACCAAATACATTAAGCTCAAAACGCTTAGTGCTTCAAACACCTTTATGGGGTCATGGAAATTCATATAAAGAACCGACATTAGGAGAACGAGATACTACTCCCTTTTATCGTCTTATACAAGATAAAATTGGAAGATTATGGGGTCCTGATGGCCAAAATATCGCTGTTCGAGCGGTTATTGGTGAATTGGATCCACTAGCAAAGGATGAAGTCTTACAGCAATGGGTTGATCATCTCCCTCAACTTAAAGGTCAAATAAAGATTTTTGAAAATTCAAACCATTTTATTGAAGAATATGAACCTGAAGCTATTGCTAATACCATAATCGATGTTGCAGGGTTGAAATAATCAAAATAAATGAAAAAAATAAAAAATTAACTGTGTCTTTGTTTTATGGACGGAAGTTTTCCTCCCACTTTTAGAACTTCAATCTCTGTCTCGCTTAAAGAATGAACTAAATTGGATTCAGTTCCTTTAGTGAGATTCTTTAACGTAACATTTCCAGAGTCTATTGTTGTTAGGTCGACTTCAATTTTGTCACCTTGCTCAATCTTATTATAATCATCTTTGTTAACAAATGTTAAAGGAACAATTCCAAAGTTTATAAGATTAGCTAGATGAATTCGTGCAAACGATTTTACAATAACTGCTTTAAGTCCAAGATATTTTGGCGCAATAGCAGCGTGTTCTCTACTGGAACCTTGACCGTAGTTATCTCCTCCAACAATAAAACCGCCCTGCTTTTCTAAGGATCTTTCTGGAAAAGTTGGATCAACAATATTGAAAACAAATTTACTTATCTCTGGAATGTTCGATCGCAAAGGTAAAATTTCTGCACCTGCAGGCATTATTGCATCAGTAGTAATGTCATCTCCAATTTTAAGAAGAACCTCTCCTTCTAATTTATCTGGTAAAGGATTAAATTCAGGTAAAGGTTTAATATTAGGACCACGAACTATTTCTATAGAATCGGTGTCTTCTTTTGGTGGTATAATCATGTTGTCATTAACCATAAATTTCTTGGGCATTTTAATTTCTGGTAAATTTCCAAAAGATCTTGGATCCGTAATCTTGCCATAAATAGCAGATACTGCCGAAGTTTCAGGGCTTACAAGATATGTTTGGGCACTTTCAGTTCCAGATCTTCCAAGAAAGTTTCTATTAAACGTTCTTAAGGTTACAGCATCACTTTTTGGGGCTAATCCCATACCAATACAAGGTCCACATGCATTTTCAAGGATTCTTGCTCCCGCTTCAATTAAATATGCCATCTCCCCAGAATTAATCAGATGATCAACAACTTGGCGAGAACCTGGTGAGACTGTTAAAACAGTATGTTCGTTGATAGTTTTTCCTTTTAATATGTTAGCAGAAATTTTAAGATCTCTTAATGATGAATTCGTGCAGCTACCTATGCAAACTTGATCTACTTTTAATCCCTCTACTTCCTTCACTGTTTTTACATTTCCGGGACTATGCGGTAAGGCCACAAGAGGAACAAGTTCGCTTAGATTAATTTTAATAGTTTCGTCATAAACGGCATCCTCATCTGGTAAAATCTGAGTCCATTGGTCGCCTCTTTCTTGAGAAATCAAGAATTCTTTTGTAATTTCATCAGAAGGAAATATTGAAGTCGTAGCTCCCGTTTCAGTTCCCATGTTAGTTATCGTTCCTCGTTCTGGTACTGTTAGAGTCTTTATTCCTGGTCCAGTGTATTCTAATACTTTATTAACACCTCCTTTAACTCCAATTCGCCTTAATACTTCAAGAATTACATCTTTAGCTGACACAAAATCAGGGAGTTTTCCGGTAAGAAACACATTTACAATCTTAGGCATTTTCAAATAAAATTCATCACCAGCCATTGCAGCAGCTACATCAAGACCTCCCGCTCCAATAGCGATCATGCCTACACCCCCACCTGTTGGAGTGTGACTATCACTCCCTAATAAAGTTTTACCCGGGCGTGCAAAGCGTTCCAAGTGAAGTTGGTGACAAATTCCATTTCCTGGGCGCGAAAAATAAAGTCCATATTTAGCTGCGATACTCTGGAGATATCTATGATCGTCGGGATTTTTAAAATCAGTTTGTAATGTGTTATGATCTACATAACTTACCGATAACTCAGTTTTTATACGAGGGATCCCAATTGCTTCGAATTGTAAATATGCCATAGTGCCAGTAGCGTCTTGTGTGAGTGTTTGATCAATTTTAATAGCAATATCTGAACCTCTTTCTAAAGTGCCCTCAATCAGATGTTTTTCTAATATTTTCTCTGTTAATGTCTTTCCCATAATTTTTAACCGATTTTAAATCAATTTTCATATAAATTGAATGATTCAGTTTAAACTTTAAATCTTTCAATTTAAACTAAAAAATGTGCAAGATTTAGTAAATAAGAACTACTATTAAACATTTCTCAATCAAATTCCCATCTTTAACCCCTTATCAATATCAATACTTATTGAAAAGTTTTAAAAAAAGAAGAAAAATTTTACCTTTCGTAAATAGGAATCAATTTTACATGTAGATTTATTAATTTATAAACCTAAGATTACTATACTAATAAATTACTATACTGATAAACTACAATTTTAGAGATATCATAATTGTTCTAAAGGTGAAGATAATTACTCAAGTGAAAAGTTCAGAAGAACCAGATAGAACATTTAGGGCAGAGCAATTAGTAAAGCAAACAAAAATTCTTAATATCGCAAGATTAGCAAAGATGTTAGTAGATCTATTTGGTTTAGATGAACCCTTTCAAAAAATCGGGAAATATGAAGGTAAGGAAATTGAAATGTACCTTAAAGATTTAGATGGATACATCACATTTACCTTAACTTCTGAAAGACAGAATTTTGAATGTCAAGTTCAAAAAGCTAAAACTCCTTCAGCCCAAATTACTATTAATGTTAAAGAAGAAAAGGTTTTGCTAGTATTAAGTAGTATAATTCGTTCAAAAAGCAATTTTTTCGGATTGATGAAACTTTTAAAGTATTTAATCCCTGGAAAAGCAAGAATTAAAGGTTCTTATATTGCTGCAATCAAATTGGTACGTTGCCTAATGATTGGAAAGCATGAAGTGTATAAACAGAGCACGTGAGGTGTAGAGAATGAATTTAAAAGATGATCCCTTTCTAAATATTTCAAATTCTATAAGAAATTCTTATATTGACGGTTGGCATGCTTCGAATAAAAAGATTATAGGATATTATTGTACCTATATTCCTGAAGAATTATTACACGCTGCGGGAATTTTACCATATAGAATTCGAGCGACTGGAAATAAAGATACGGAACTAGCGGATACTTTCATGGTTAGATTTACATGTTCCTTCGTTAGAGCTACTTTAGATTTAGCATTAAAAGGGGTATATAATTTCATGGATGGATTTCTCATCTGTAATAGTTGCGACCATAGTAGAAGGATGTTTGAATTATTCGACTTAAAAGTATTTAATAAAGATAATATTGACAAGAAAATTGATAAGTTTTATCTTTCAATACCTCACATAATTACTGAAGAAGGATTCAATTGGTATTTAAAAGAAATAGAAGAATTTCGTGAAGAACTTGAGACGGCATATAATTGTAAAATATCAAATGAAACACTTAATCATTCAATAGGTATTTACAATCAAAATCGTGATTTATTGAGAGTTCTCCATGAATTACAAATTCAAGATTTTCCTAAAATTACTGGAACGGAAGCTTTACAAATTTCCATGGCAAATGCTTCAGTTCCCAAAGAAATTGCAAATGAAGAGTTAAAGAGGATTTTAAACGATTTAGAATTGAAAAAAGGAATGGATGTCAGCTCAAAAAAAAGAATAATGCTCGTCGGAAGTGTTGTAGATAATATAGATTTTATTCAACTCATTGAAAACTCAGGGGCATTTGTCGCATCAGATTTTATCTGTTTTGGTACGCGGAATTTTCATGATACGATAGACCTTGATTATAGCAAAGATCCTCTTAAGAATCTCACACAAAGATTATATTACCGAATTTCATGTCCAAGAATGATGGATGATCATGAAAATAGACTTAAATTTCTGAAAGAAGAAATCAAAAACGCTAACATTGATGGCGTTATTCTACAAAGGATAAACAACTGCGATTTACATGGTTGTGATAACATGCTTTTTACTCATGAACTCAAAGAATTAGATATTCCCGTATTAAATATTGACCGTGAATCTTATCAAGCAGATACCACACGATTACAAACAAGAATCGAAGCTTTTATAGAGATGATTAATTAGAGGAGAGAATTATAGTTTTTTAGTTTTTTTAGCTTTTTTAGGTTTTTTTTTAACTATTTTTGCACCCAAACTTAATTGACCCACTTTTTCCTCAGGTCCCTTCCAAAAAGCGTATTTTTTTTCTAAAATTTTTATTTTTTTAATTTTAAATATCAAAATTGCCATGAAGTTAATAGCAAGAACATTTGACGTTAAAAGGACAAAACTCCCAAATGATAAAAGTATATTTCCATAAATTAAAGATACTCCGATATTAACGGCAGGAGGCATCAATGATACCGCTATAGCAATACCTACTAAAGAAGATTCTATTTTTCCCGTGATGGCAAATCCGACCGCTAAACCCGCCCCGATAGATACGATCAAATCAAAAATCGTTGGAAAATTTCTAGTCATCATTTCATGTGTTAGAGAAGGTGAACTATAAATAAGGAAGGCTAAGCTTGCTAGTAAAATTCCAATTCCTATTGCGATAAAAATACTAATTAATTGTCCAAATATTCCTTTAATGACTAACTGATAATTTTTGCTTATTATTCCATATGAAACACCCAGAATAGGACCCATTAATGGAGATATAATCATTGCCCCGATAATTATCGCAGGAGAATTTAAAATTAGCCCTGATCCTGCGATAAAAGCAGCTAGTATTATGAAGAAATAATAATCTAAATCTAAATCCATTCCTTCCTTTATTGAGAATTCGATTTCTTCTACAGATACTCTGCTTGATAACTCTTCGGAAATCTCTAATTGATTGTCTTTTAATTCTGGAATCGTTACTTGTAATTCTATTATATCTATTATCCCAAATTCGATTCCCACTCCAATTTCATTCAATACTTCAAGTACTTTAGAAACAGCATTCTCTCGACAACGAATAATGACTAATGAATTGGTAGCTCCTTCTAATAAGACAATACTTTTAATATTAAGTTTCTCATTTAGGGCACTAATTAAGGATTCTTTATGCTTTTTTGGTTCATTAGGAAGACTTATCTGAATTTGACTCATTTTGTTTTAAATATTTTTCTAAAGAATTAAATTAATCTATGCAAAAACGATATAAAACTTTTTTCTAAATCCCAAGATGAAATTTTAAAAATGATTAAAAAAAAAAAGTTTTTTTTGTCTGTAATTACCGAATTGCTTATACTTTTTGTTATTAGAACCCAAAAACCTTTATATAAGAGTAAACCAAGCAAGATTATGCTAATTATTTCAGTACTAATAATAGTTTTTATAATTTCTTTAATATACACACCATTTGGAACGATTATGGGATTCATATTCCTTTCTCTCTCATTCATTTTAATCCTCTTAATTATTATTTTAACTTATATATTCTCGCAAATGAAGTTGGAAAAAAAATATTTTACAAGACTCTACGAAAAGATAAAAAAAAGGCGTATCCCGGAATTATATATTAGCTTTAAAAAATTTATTTCTTTACTATGAATTACTTGCAATAACTAATATATAATATTACCTTATGATAGTAACGATACTTGGATTAGGTCTATAATGGTTATTCAAGAGCAAAAAAACAGAATAATTCCATATCAAATGTTATATGAAGCCATCTCTGTAACGCATAGTTTAGTCGAAAATATTTTACCACACTATGGAATTCCATCATTAAGATCGGGATTAAAACACGTAAAATCGGTTATAAATGATTTTATAATAAAGGAAAGAGAAGGATTGCCCGTAATAGGTCATCATTTTTCATTTCCCACGGAATTTTTATATGCTTTTGACTGTGTTCCGGTATGCATTGAAGCGACATCATATTTACTTTCTGCATTATTACCTGATGGTTCAGAACCATATTATGATCTAATTACACATTGGGGACATCCATTTCATACATGTTCCTCACAAAAAGGAACAATGGGAATGACTTTAGATGATTTATTTCGATTTGATGCAATTATTACTCCTACAGCTCCCTGCGATAATACTTATGCGTCATATCCATGGTTCCGCTATTATAAAAAAATACCTGTTATCACGCCTGATTTACCATTTCTAAAAGAGGAAAAGAGCTATCCTTATCTCGGAAAACAAATCAAATTGGGTTTGGAAGAATTAGGTAGGGTAATTGGACAAGAACCCGATTATGACAAGTTACGAAGAGCTATAGAAATTGAAAATCAAATTTTTAGCATGCAGATGGAGATATTTGAGTTGAAAAAAGCATTACCTTGTCCTGTTGAAAACATGTTCAATGCCATGGCTGCCGCTGCCGCTATATATTTATCTGGGCGTCCAGAAAAGATTACATTCTATGAAGAAATGCTTGCTTTAGCAAAAAAAAGATACAAATTAAAAGAACATCATGGCGGAGAAGAAAAAATTCGAAGTATATGGCCCTACATGATCATTTTTTTCGATTTAGGATTGTGTGAGTGGTTAGATCGTGAGCTAGGGATGTCTATTTTGTTTGATATTTTCAATTATAACTTTGCAGAACCTATTAATACTACCTCAGATTTGGAAACGATGTTTAATGGGATGGCAATTAAGACCATGGAAGCACCAATGGTAAAACAATCTGCAGAATTTTATTACTCTTTCATTGATGAGTGTGTTCATTTAGCTAAAGAGTTCTCCGCTGATTGTTATATTTTTACCTCTCATTTAGGCTGTAAGCAATTCGGAAGTGTGCCCCAAATACTTAGAGAGGCTTTAAGAGACGAGGTAGGAATCCCGATGCTCCTTATTGATTTAGATGTAGGAGATAAACGGATGACATCTGAAAAAATCATCAAGGATAAGATTAGATTATTTACTCAGACATTACTATAAATCTCTTTTAAATCTAAAATATTTAATTTTAACTATCCTTTACATACTAAATATATGCCTTTTTTATCCGCTTCCTGTTCGACTATCTCCATCGTGTAAAATCCTTTCCTCTTTCTTTAGAGGATTGTTCTAAAGCAATTACTATTTTTTTTCTCGATCTCACTTTAAAATCTTTCCCTGACTCAAATTCATAACTGCGATCTATATTTTTTCCTTTAAAAATCAAGGTAAAGTATACAAAACTAGGTCCTAATATAATTCCATCTCCAGTTGGTATTGTTGTCATTGAGTCTCGTTTTGTGATTTCAATAGAATCAAATTCAGACCATCTTATTTGAAAGGCAGGCTTAAGAGGAACAATTATTTCAATAAAATCTTTAGTAATTGTAAATCTCCTATCCTTTGAAAGCCCTTTGAAATAATATTTTGCCCACACTAAAAAACCTATAGTTATTGGCCAAATTACTAAAATTGAAATACATCCATATAAGCCAAATTGAAAAATAAATCCAACAGTTACAAAGATCATAAAAGCGACAAAAATCAAGATGCATATTATGCTTGAATAGAGACTTGTTTTTAAATTTTCAAGAATTTGAAACTCAACAAGATCATTTCCTTCAAATCGAAACCCACATTCGATGCAATATTTATTTTTAATAAGATTTACCTTACCACACTTCGGACAACTTATTTGCGAGCTCATGAAACTCCTAACTCTCTCTTAAACAAAATATTTTGAATTTCAATATATAATAAAGATAGGAATAATTAATTTATAAGTTTTAAACAAATATGTATAAAGATTAAAACACTCCGTAATAAAATGGTCATTTAAAAGTCTAAATTAGTATTTAATAGCTTAAGAAATTTAGAAAGTTTTTCTAAAGAAGAAATAATCAATTACATTGAAGATTTAACTAAAGAACGGTTGGCTATAAACGGTAATTGGCATCAAACCTCTTAAACGTTTGTTTGTTCAGACTTTACTTTAGTTGAGAGGATTTAATTATATTAATATTTTAAGGAGTTTTTTGTAATTTATTACTCATAAAGAGGAATTTTAATGCTTTATCCACAAGGAAATAAGTATCGTCATTTTTTTGACCTATCTGGATTTTGGGAATTTCGATTTGACCCCGATGATAAAGGAGTTAGAGAAGATTGGACCAAGGGATTTAAAAATGGATGGCCAATAGCCGTACCTGCCAGTTGGAACGATCAATTTGCTGACGACCGAGATTTTTTAGGACCTGCTTGGTATCAACTAAGATTTAAGAAACCCTGGGAATGGGATTCAAAGAAAACCATGATTAGGTTTGGTTCGGTTAATTACTTATCCGATGTGTGGTTAAATAGAGAACCCGTAGGACATCACGAAGGGGGACATCTACCTTTCGAATATGATATATCTAACAATATCGTATCGGAAGATAATCTTCTTGTTGTTAGAGTAGACGGGAGATTATCTCACAAATACGTACCACCGAGTGGGCGTCCAATGAACAATCCTCAAACTAACTATGACTTTTATCCATTCTGCGGAATTCATAGACCGGTATTGTTATATTCTATTCCTAACGAAGGAATAAGAGACATAACTGTTAGAACATCTATAAACGATATGACGGGAATTTTAGATGTTACAATAGAAACTACGGGTGTTAATGATGCCTATGTGAATCTCTATCTAAAAGGATTTGGATCAGAAATAACTAATACCTCGAAAATAGAGCACAATATTCAAAAAATGATTTTAGAAGTAAATGGAGGAGCGAAGTTTTGGAATATAGAATCGCCCAATTTATACGATCTAACCGTTGACATTATTAAGGAGGATACTATAATAGATTCTTATTCGCTTAAAGTAGGAATTCGGACTATCGAAGTAGATGGAGACAAGTTGCTACTAAATGGTAAACCCGTTTATTTAACAGGATTTGGGCGTCACGAGGATTTTCCAATTACTGGGAGGGGATATGTTCCTGCAGTAATAATTAAAGACTACTCTTTGATGAATTGGATCGGAGCTAACTCCTTCCGAACTTCGCATTATCCGTACTCAGAACAAATGATGGATTTAGCAGATCGTCTTGGTTTTTTAGTCATTGACGAAATTCCTGCTGTAGGTCTCACATTTAGTAAAGATGTAATTGATAGACAACTAGAATTATGCAATCAATACATTGAGGAATTGATAAAGAGAGATAAAAACCATCCAAGCGTTATAATGTGGAGCCTGGCAAATGAACCCCATAACAGTTTGAAATCTGGAGAATTTTTTAAAACATTATATAGCAGAACGAAAGAATTGGATGATACAAGACCCATAACAGTTGTTAACATGATGGGTGTGAGAGAAAAAGCTTTTGAATTCTGTGACATATTATGTATAAACCGATATTATGGTTGGTACACGCAACCAGGAAATATTGATGAAGGTAGCGAGATTCTTTCAAAAGAAATGGATAAACTATATGAAAAATATCAGAAACCGATAATTTTGAGCGAATTTGGAGCGGATACGATTCCTGGATGGCATTCTCAACCCCCTGAAATGTTTAGCGAGGAATATCAAAAAGAATTCATAGAAAAATATATTGAAGTCTGTCGGAGTAAATCTTATGTTATTGGAGAGCATATTTGGAATCTGTGTGATTTTAAAACATCTCAAGGAATTACTCGAATGGGGGGGATTAACTATAAAGGCGTGTTTACTCGAGATAGAAGACCTAAAATAGCAGCACATTTATTGCGCGAGTTATGGAAAGAAAAAGAATGAAAATAAAGAAGAGAGATTAAATAATGAAACAGGATTTAGAAGGACTTTCAAAAGAAGAATTGATGGATTATATTGAAGATTTAAGTAAGAATTGGCTTGCAATCGACGGTACTTGGTTCCAGATTGTTGAGAAAGAGTTTGGATTGGATAAAGCTATTGAGCTTGATGTTGCACAGTGGAAACGCTTCACCGTTATTGAAGCAAAAAGGATAATGAAGCGATTTAATCTATCAGAAAATGGAGGAATCCTAGCATTAACCAAAGCTCTTAAATTCCGAGTGTATGCTAATATCAACATACAAGAAATTGTGGAAGTATCTGAAAATAGATGTGTGTTTCGAATGAATAATTGCCGGGTTCAACACGCCCGAAAAACTAGAAACCTTCCAGATTTTCCATGTAAACCAGTGGGGGTCATTGAATACGGAGATTTTGCTAAAACTATTGATCCAAGAATTCAAACAAGATGCATATGTTGCCCCCCTGATCAACATCCTGATAACTATTATTGTGCCTGGGAATTCACTGTTGAAGAATAATATCCCATAAATAAACTTAATAATGGTTGTAGTACGATTAAAACTAATAAAAAAATAATAATAATTATTCAAAATAACAAAAAGCTGTATTAATATGTTTGACAAATCGCATTGTGAAGAATGTAAAACAGTTGCTTGTATGATGAAGTGTCAATGGATCAATTTTGAGAGTATCGAAGCTGCTAAGAAAGAAGTTGCTAAATTGATTAACAAAGATGAGGATTGTCGCATTTTGAAGGATTGTATGCTGTGTTTTGCTTGTGATGAGTATTGCCCATATCATTCACATCCTTTTGACCTTATAAATGAGTTGCAAGAGAAATATAATTCTCAAAATATTTCACCTGGAGTAGCTCAAATGACAATCGATACATATAAATCAAAGAAAGAATTTGTACCGCGCCCGATTGATCCTGAAAAACCTATTTTAAATAAATGTGCATTCCCTAAAACGAATGCAAAGGAAATGAGTGGGCCAATGTTTGATGATCTGCAATCAGTTGGTGGTTTACATTACTTTTGTCAATTAGTATATCAACACGTAGCAAAACCTTCCATAATCAAAGAAAGGGTACCACAGATTCTTGAAAACTTCATAAAAACTGGTGTTAATAAGGATACTGAAGTTATCTGTTGGCATGACGAATGCTATGGATTGTATACCTCATATTGTCAAAGGAACAAACTTGAAGTGCCTTTTAAACCTGTCCATATTTTTGAATACGTTTATAATTATCTTAAGGATCATGAATCCGATATTAAGAAATTAAACTTAAAAGCGGCTTATCAGCGAAACTGTTCCAATCGTTACATTCCTGAGACTGATAAAATTCTTGATGATATATGCGAACTTATCGGGGTAGAACGGGTTGCGAGGAAATACGATAGAGAAAACGGTGTATGTTGCGCCGGAGCCTTTTCAATGAGAGGTCATAAAGATCTAGCTCGGAAGACTCAAAATGATAATGTTCAGGACATGGTAGACTATGGTGCTGAGGTTTGTATATTCAATTGCCCCGCGTGTAAAGATACGATAGAAAAGAAGGTCATTGCTAAGGGAATGAAATCTTATTTTATTAGTGACTTAGCAAGGCTCGCTTTAGGGGAAAAGTTGGAATATTAAGCTTACCTTGTTTTTTTCTTTTTTTTTTATTCCATCGTAATTATTAATAACATAGAGAAATTCATATACACAAATCAAATTAAAATGTAAAAGGGTGAAGAAAATTTTCGACGAATCTAATTGTGATAAATGCGAAAATGTAGACTGTTTGACTCGGTGTCAATGGATGGAATTTAACAATGTTGAAGAAGCACGAGCAGAAAAAACTAAAATGATTAACGGAGAGGAATCTCGAGTGTTATCTGATTGTGTTACTTGTTTTGCGTGTGATGAATATTGTCCTTATGAATCTCATCCCTTCGATCTAATAACAGAATTACAAGAAAAATATAATTCTTTAAACATAAACCCTAATATTCTTGAGAGTACAATTAATAGATTTGCTCCACACGATCAATTGAGATTAAAGGAAATTGACCCTAATAAACCAGTATTAAATAAGTGTGGACTTAGTAAAGTGAATGCGAAACAGATGGAAGGGCAGCTCTTTGAAAATCTTCAATATGTTAGTGGTCTTGACTTTTTTTGCAACTTGATGTATCATCATTACGGAAGAGATTCTGTCATTAAAGAAAGGGCTCCAATAATATTAGAAAATATCAAAGCTCAAGGTATTAAAGAAATGATTTGCTTTCACGACGAATGCTATGGATTCTATGCTTCTTATTGTCCTCGTAACAACATTGAGCTTCCACCAGGATTTAAACCAATTCATATCTACGAATATCTCTATAAATACTTAAAAGAACATGAATCTAATATTAAACCGTTAGGTATGAAAATAGCCTATCAAAGATCCTGCTCAAATCGTTTTATACCTGAAGTTGATGATTGGGTTGATAAAGTATGCAATTTAATTGGTGTTGAGAGGGTGCAGAGAGAATATGATCGAGAAAATGCTATGTGCTGTGCAGGTATTTTCGCAACTGTTGGGAAAAAATCTTTAGTACGCAAAGCTCAAGACGATAACATAAACGATATGATAAACCATGATGCTGAAGCATGTGTGTATAATTGTTCTTTGTGTAAGGAAAGCTTAGGCTCGAAAGTTGAGCGAAAAGGGTTGAAAAATTATATCCTTAGTGATCTCTGCCGATTAGCACTCGGAGAATCTTTGGAATAGATTAAGCAATAAAAATTTTGCGGTATTTTAAATATAGACCTTTTTTCTTTTTATCTTTTGTAAGCGGAGCTATTTAGAATTCAATCTTAATAATTTTTAAGGTAGCGAATATATCCAAATATATAGAAAAAAGAAATAATAAATGAGAAATAATAATGTCAGAACAAGATATAAGATCTCAAATCTCTGAAAAGGAAGATGAAATCACGAGAGTTGAAGAAGATGCTTCTAAAAAAGAAGCTTCGGCTGAAAAAGAAATCGAAGCTGATTTTGACGATAAAATTGACGACACTAAATCTAAACTCGAAGTAGGAGAAGTAGATTTAAAGGAAGCTACAGAAAAATCTAAAGAATGGACAAAGAAAATGAATAAGTTAACGGTGGAAGTAGCTTCATTAAAGAAAAAATTAGATAATTTAGTTAAGGGAAAGGCTAAAGCCTTAAACAAGAAACTAGATAGTATTCTTAAAGAAAAGAAGACTAAAATAAAATCTTATGATACAGATATAAGAGCTTTAATGAAAAAATTAGACAAATTAGAAGCTGAGCAATTAAAAGAACAAGTCAGCTAAAATTTTTTATATTTATTATATTTATTCTTTTTTTTACACTTTATGGATAAATGATAAAAAAAACGATCCTTTTAACTGGTTTTGAGAAATTCGGTAAACTTTCTTCAAATCTTAGTGGTGATATTGTTAGAAACTTTGATGATAAATTTCAACAATATTCTGTTGAAAAAATCATTTTACCTGTTAGTTGGAAAAGGAGCGTTGAGTCGTATTTGGACTATATTAAGTCAATTAAATTAAAACCATATTTAGTTATACTTATGGGAATCCATTCAAAAAAAAGAATTTATTTAGAAAAACGATCCTTAAATTGGGTTTTTGGTAAAGATGTGGATGGATTTTATAAAATGGGGTTTATTAATATAAAAAAATCTTTAAAATTCAATACAATTTTAAATATAAAAGAAATTTATAAAGCTCTTAAATATATCTTAAAGCTCTCTATTTCTTATTTTCCTGGATTCTATTTATGTAATTATATATACTATTGGGCTTTAGATATTTCAAAAAATAAATACCCTGTGATTTTTATTCATATTCCAAGAAATGGTAAATTAGAGGATTTCTTACATTATATTATGAAAATTGTTGAAGAAATTTTAAATTTATGTTAACAAAATAAGTAATCGATTGAATTAATGATTAAGTGGTAGTTTTTGACCTTTTTCGTTAAGTAAATCCTTGGATATATCTGATTGGATTTTAATCTCGTCGTATAACCAGGTTAATAATCTCATTTTAGCATTATAAATCTCGATTTCTTCTTCAAATATTTCCATTTTACCGAATTCCTTATTATTTCTTAATCTTGAAAAGCTAAACCTCACAAAGGCATATTTAACATACTATTATCTACGTATTACTAAGAATGAGCCTAAAAGTCGGTTATAATTATGAATAAAAAAAAAACGAAATTAAGTTTCTTTTCTATTTTCTCTTATATTTTGCTTCTATTTTTTCTATGTCGTAGGCTATATTTTCTATAAGGCCGCCTTCGATGATATCATCTAATCTATCTATTAAATCTCTTGGAAAAAGATCAATTTTCGAAACACCATTCCTAAAATCTTTAAAATCTTCTGTAACCATATATTCACTTGTACTTCTTTTCGCGTCAAACTCATCCATCACGGCTTTAGAAAATAATTCAATAATTTCGTTCATAATTTGCTGTTCAAAATCATCTACTTCACTGTTAGCGTCCTGGATCATGTGATCGTATTTTCTGTTTAATTCTTGCATTTCCTCAGCTTTTTTTGTTTCAATCTCATCAATTTTAGGTTGTAACTCCTGTTTTTTAATTTCTAACTCTTTTAGTTTCGAATCTAATTGTTCGGTCATTATATCATCTAAATAAAGTTGATTGATTAAAAATTTTATTACCCTCCTTAATTTGATATTTGAACAAAGATTAAATTATTAGAACAACTTCATCATAAAATAAATTTCATATTATAGTTTTGAGACATTATGCCCAAGAAAATCAACATCCCAGAACCAGAAGAAAATCTGAAAATTGTCGATGTTCATTGTCATCTACCATTCCCTCGACCTAAAAAAAACGATAGGTTACCTTCTGATGAGCAGCAATATCGAGACTTCTTGAATAATGGAGGTGTATACTTAGTAACCAGCTCGATCAATAACAGTACTCTTGAATTAATCCTAAATTTTGTTAAAGGAAAGGAGAAAATTGGTTTTACAATTGGTTGGGCACCTCAAACTGTCACCTTCACACCTAAATCCCTATATAATAGAGATTGGAAAGACTGGGTTGAAAATGTTCAAATTTATCAAGAAAAATTTCTGGCAATTGGAGAAATTGGTTTGGATTTTCATCACGCAAAGACTCTCGAAAAAAGAGAAAAGCAGGTTACAGAACTAAAAAAAATATTCGAATTAACAAAGGAGTTTAATAAACCGTATGTTCTGCACGTTAGAAACGCGGCTGAACACGAGTTCGATCGAGACCACCCTAAACACCGTTATAATGAAAGGGATGGCGCGACAAAAGAAATTCTTAACATAGTCAAAGATTTTAATATAAATCCTAAACACATAATGTGGCATTGTTTCTCAGGTCCAGATGAGTATGGAATACTTTTGCCCAAACAAGGTTACACATTATCTGTTCCAAGTTCAGCTTACGGGATTAACAAATGGCGTAGAGTAACAAAACCATCTCCATTATCTGCTTTAGTTACAGAAACAGATAGTTACTACCAACACCCTTATCTAAGGGGGCCAATAAATGTGCCTTTAAATGTAAAATACTCTATAGCGGCAATAGCTTATTCTCACAATACCTCTCAACAAGAAGTAAGTAAAATAACTGTTGAGAACG
Organism: uncultured archaeon; assembly: GCA_964508365.1. Classification (GTDB taxonomy): domain Archaea; phylum Asgardarchaeota; class Lokiarchaeia; order Sigyniarchaeales; family SOKP01; genus SOKP01. Next base: position 62,843 of record CAZDTP010000004.1, on the reverse strand, counting down.
CTATAAACTTCTATGCTTTAAAATTATAATTTCGGGACATAAATCTATAGATTGCTTTTCTTTTAAAAAATTCTAAAAATAATAATAATTTTTTATTTTTATACTAATTAAAAGAGATTAGTGATTATGTTGAGGATATTAATTACATTCTTTTCAAATACGGGAAATACCGAAAAAGTGGCTAATAGCATGAAAGATGGGTTAACAGACTGCGATGTAGACTTAATTCCTGCTAATGATGTGGACCCTACAACATTGAGTTCATATGATATTTTGTTTTTAGGTTCAGGAGTTTATGCCAGCAGAACTGATAAATCGATATTAAATATAATAAAAATGGCTGTTCCTGAACTCCCTGCAAAATTTGTTTATTTTTGTACGCATGCAAGTTTAAAATTATATCAAGAACCATTTAAACGGATAACTGATATTATTAAAAAGCATAATAGCGAAATTATAGGTGAATTTGATTGTGTAGGCGAGAATTTAGGTATTCCCTTAGAAACTCAGTTAGCTATGTTAGAAAGATTGCCCGAAGACCAAAGAGAGGAAGCGAAAAAAGATAGAGAAAAAATTAAAGGTCGCCCTAATGAAAAGGATCTCGAAAACGCTAAGAATTTTGCAATTTCTTTAGTGAAGAATCTCTAAATTCTTCTTTTTTTATTTTATTTATGAAATCTCATAATAAAACACTGTTAAAGATGCAAATTTTACATTAATATTTTATAATACTATATTTAGTAATAAAAATCAGTCTAAATTTCATTTAAATATAATCCAAAAATTTTCATTATAAAGCAAATAAAAAAAACAAAATTAATGTGAAAAAAATGAGAAATTATAAAATTGCGCTAATTGTTGCTGTTGTCCTTATTGTTGGTGGTGGTTTAGGATTCATTATCTACGGTTTCGTAACTAGAGGGGTTATCGAAAATTCGTTTAATTTTAAGTACGAACCAAGTTCTCCCGATCCTATAGAAGATCTTACCTTCAATGTTGATATCGGAAAAATTCTCTTAAAGTATAATAATTCTCCAACGACCTATTATGCAAAAATCGATGTTGATATAGAAATTATGGGCTTGTATATGGAAGGAAAGACTTATGAGGATTTCTTTCATCCAAATACAGAGTGGTGGGACAATACGACTGCTACTTTTAATCTACTAACTTCACCAGACATTTGGTTTGATCCTTCGCATTGGTTTAAATCCTATAACATCATTGTCGCTGTTACATTAAGAACAGATGTAGTATACGATCTCACAGCCTTAACATCTACAGGATCTATTGAAATGCAGGTTTCCGATGGTGTTATCCTAAATGGAACATCATTAACTTCGAGTACAGGCTCAGTCAAATTGAATATATTAGGTAATAACGAATTTCGAGGGAAAGTTAGACTCGAGACTAGCACGGGTAGTGTAGAATCTTCTGCTGCTAAAACAAATTTTACTTGTGGTTTTAGAGCTCTAACATCAACTGGCTCATTATCGTTAAACTATACCAATTGTCTAATGGGCGATAACTTAATAGGGACAGTTTCCACAGGCAGTGTGAACTTTAAGAGTTACAATATGGTATACACAAAAGACATTAGTTTAAACCTTATGACATCAACAGGTAGTATTGATGCAGATCTTTATCAGTATATAACTATGGGCGCAAATGTAACTGGTAGTTGGAAAACTTCCACAGGAAGCATTGATGTGCTTTATAGAGACAATTTAAACAACACTAATGTTAGATTCATAAGCTCAACTAGCACAGGATCAATTAATTACACGCCTCATGCAACTATGGAGATCACAAGTTTTGGAAGCGTTTACTCTACTTTAAACTACGGAGATGCGATGTATAGATATCTATTTTCATTAGGCACATCAACTGGCAGTGTAAATGCTAACGCTCAAAGTGCTTAGTTGATAAAATTTTTAAAATTTTTACTTCTTTTTTCTTACTTTCTTTATTAAAATACTTCGATTATACTTCATAATATTAATGAAAATAAAAAGAGAGGAAAAACTCTGATTTCAAACTAAAAACATAAATCTTTAATTTCAGATGCAACCAACATAATTATATATAAATTAAAAAGACACTAAAGAAATAATATGGTAAATGTAAAAAGATGGGAAGATGGCGATAATTGGGTAGAAGTTGATTTAGATCTCTGCGTAGGAGCAGCGAATTGTGTAAGTGTTTGCCCCGCAGAGGTCTATAGCCTTGTAAACGGTAAAGTTGTTGCCGAAGATATTATTGAATGTATTGAATGTTTAGCTTGCCAAGACGCATGTCCTACTAATGCGATACTTAAACATTTTGCGTGGTAATGAGTAATTGAACTCATTTTTGATTTTATCTGGTTTTTATTAACCGCATTAATACCACAAACATTTTACGATACATTTTGCGTATAGGTGAGACATTAAACAATACTCTAATGATCTTAAGAACAAGATATCTTTTAGGCCAAAATGTTTTCATATCTTTATCATATGTGATTTTTTTTATAAAAAAATTAGTTTGAACAATAGAAACAAGTAATTGATAAGTAATTATTGTAATAATATCCCAAGCGCGTTTTTTATGAGCTTTAGGGTAGAGGAGTTTCTCTCCCATAGCCATACGGACGATTTCTATAATATGATAAAGATCTATATCGTAACCTAATAATTCCTTTGTTGCCCATAAGAGATAAAGACAACCACCACAGTAAGTTACTAATGCATCTGCTCCTGTTTCTTCTGCTTCGTTAAACTTTTTTATACCCTCTGATATAATGTCAAAAGGAATAGACATATTCTTAACCCACGACGCTCCTGCACCAAACCCACAACATAGCGAATCTTTTTTAATATGTTTCATTTCTTTTAGGTTACAACCACATTTTTTCAAAATTTCGCGTGGGACATCCCAATATGCTCCACCAAGTGCTTTTGAAAAGCAATTATCATGTACAGTGATCGTTAAACCTAATTTTTTGGGCAAATTTAATGTTCCATTATTTATCTGTTTTAATATCCATTCATTAAAATTAATGAATTCTTGCGTATGATTCACTAACATTTCTTTAGGATGCACTTCTGAAAAGATGTAATGCACCGCATCTAGAGTGTGGGTTACTTTTTTTACACCCCAAGAGTTAAAATCCTTAGCACATCGAGCAGCAATTCTTTGGACATTGTCTAAGTATCCCCCTTGATATAAGTAAGCCCCACCTTCCCATTGATCGATCCTTGAGATAGGTGTAAAATACTTTAAAAGCTCACTTCCACCAATAACGAAGGGAAATAGATGTGTATAATTCCCTATTAAAAGAATATGCTCATTAGCTTTAGGGATGTGGCTGATCCAGTTATCAACCCATTTTTTTTCTTGATCGGATAAAAATATATTTAGGAGTTGCCAAATATTTGGTTCTTCAGTAGGACAAACAAACCGATAAAGTGGAGGTGCACCTCTTTTATTATAAAGATCGTTCCATCGTTCTAAAATTAATTGATAAGGGTTTGCTTGTTGAGGACAATAAATGTTACAACTTAAACAAGTATTACATTTTGAGAGGACATACTTAGATTCTTTTCCGTCAATTAATCTCTGCATTTCTTGTTTTGATTCTTCAATTGAGAGCTGTAAAACAGGACATTGATGAAAACACTCTCCACATAAATCACATAGGTCCTCTCTAAACCCAGAAATCCTTTTTCCGATTGTCAATCTTACCACGCTTCCTCATATGATGGGGGGTCTTCTGGAATATCTGCTAACTGAAAGGTGTCTTTCGAATTGATCATGGGGACTTGCTTTTTCATGGTTCCCCAGAAAAAATGTTTTGCTCTTTTCTTTTTCGCTTTTTTAGTCAAACAAGGTTTTTCTCCGATTGCCATTTGTATAAGCTCAATAATGTGATATACTTTTAATTTTTTAAAGTAAAGTTTTTTATTTGCTGTGAAGGTTGCTAAACATCCAGCACAATAAACACATACCGCATCACTTTTTGTCTTTTTGATATCTTTAAAATTACGAAGCGTGGAACTTCGGATCTTAAACGGTTGGTACGCAGAATCTACTGAGAAACCAGCACCTATACCGCAACATCTCATATTTTCTCTACAAGCATTTGTTTCAATAACTTTAACTCCGATTTTGGTTAAAATTTTGCGTGGTAAATCCATGTAATCATCTCCAAACATTTTAGAATAACATGAGTCTTGAATAGTCATAGTCATATTGAGTTTATTCTTAATTTGAATCTCTCCATTTTCAAGTTTTTCCCATAAATATTCTATATATGATTTTATCTCTTCAAATTTGTAAGTTAATCCATAATGCGGTAAAATATTCTTAAACATGTTAGTTCCAGCAGTACACAGAACTAATAATTTCTTAGGTTTCAGAATATTAAACCATTTATCTAATCTTTTGGTGACTTGATATAATTCATCTCGGTATCCCGTTCGAAATAAAGTTTCCCCACAACAATATTCCAATCTACCTCGAATATCAAGGTCGGTAAAAAATGACGCTTGAGTTAGTTCCGCAAATGTAATCACATTACATCCCGGGTAGGTTAGAGTATCTCCTGCTAATGGTTCTAAAGACACCCAGTTTTTTACTAAATCTATTGTTTTCTCAGGCAAATGTTCCATAACATAAGAACGAAAATTGGGATAATGAGGATAAAAGGTCATATAAAATTTACCTCTTTTTTTTAAACCTTCTTTTTTATACTGTTCATTCCAGCGTTGTAGAACTAAACTAGCAGGATAAGCATTTTCAGGACAGTAAAAATTACATGAGTAACAACTTTGGCATTCTGTCAGTACTCTTTTAGTTGGTTCACCATCGAGTAGTTTTTTCATCTCCCTAACAGATTCTTCTATAGTGAGCTCCATAATCGGGCATCTATGGAAACACTCACCACAAACAGTACAAGCATCTTTATTAAAAGCTGAATAAAAACTTTTATCTATTGGTTCAATTTTGGTCATAATAACCATTTAAATGTAGTTTTAAATTTAAAATATTATTCAATTCTTAACTTCTATTTCAATTTGATCTAATATCTCCATCAAATCTAAAACTTGGAAGTCAAAATTATATTTTACATTCGCATCATTTAAATTAGTTTTGCAAAATGGACAAGTAGAAGAAATTACAGTAGCTTCTGTCTCTTTTGCTTCTTCAAGTCGGTCTTTTGAAATCTCAAGAGCCCAATTAGGATATCCTATTTTCACACCGCCACCCGCACCGCAACACCATGCAAAATTTCGATTTCTTTTCATTTCTACTAAATTTAATCCAGGTATCTGTTTGTAAACCTCTCTTGGTAACTCATAGATTCCCATATGCCTTCCCAGATGGCACGGATCGTGGTAGGTAACGGTTTTATTATATTCAGATTTAAATTCTATCTTTTTTTCGTCTAAGAGATTCTTCACTAACTCAAGTGAATGGTATACTTCAAAATCATGCTTCACACCATATTTTTCAAAATCCTTTCTCAAGGTTCTATAACATCCAGCACAACTGGTAATCACCTTACTTGCTCCAGCTTTTTTAATTTCCGTATTATTGTAGTTCATGTATTCATTTACGATAGATAACTGACCTGTTCGAATCATCGGGCTTGTACAACAATGCTCATCAATTAAAGTAAAATCTATCCCCGCTTTCTTTAAAAATCTTAGGGTTGCATCTCTAAGTGACTGCTGCCGATAATTTGATGTACAACCTATAAAATACACCCATTCAGCTTTGTCTGGAAGATTATATTTTGTTTTTAAATCTTCATTCGTAGAATTCTCTTCTCCATATGGATTGCAATGCTCATTGCAACGCGATACGAGCAGTTCTTGATTTTTCGCAGGACCAATATGTTGAACGGCTAATTCTCGAAGTGCTTCTATCATATCAACTATATAATCAGCGTGAGGTGCTTGGCAAGCGTCCATACATGCTCCACAAGTTGTGCAAGCAAATATAGGATCTATTAAATCCTCCGTCCATTCCAAATCTCCCAACAGTAGACCTCTGATAGTTCTTATTCGTCCTGATGCCCAATACGATTCGAATAGGAATTTTTCTCCACTCGGGCACGATTTTTCGAAGTCCTTATAACTGTACTTACACGTACTGCACTTAATGCATCTTTCAAATGAAAGTTCTAAAAATTGTTTTCCTATTATCTCATCCGGTATCTTTATTTCTGTCATTTTAACCATCCTTTTTATTCAAATAAATAACCCAACCCTTTTAATGAGATAAATCGTTCAAAATCTTCTTTTCGAAAGGAATATTTTATTGCAAGTCTGTTTAAATCATTTAGGGCATTTCTGCTTAATTCTTCTAATTCTTCATATGCGTTATTATCATAAAAAGCTTTTCGTCCTAAATATCGAATATATTCATACAAATATAGATCTTTTCCTGTATATCCCATAAAACTAGCAAATTCTTTAGCATTTAAAATTTCAATATTTTCAATAAATGGAATATTTCTATTCTTTGGGAGAGTAATAATTTTATCTGAAAGAAAAACAACAATAATCAACTTTTTTTCTGGTCCATGATATCCTCTAAAACATTTATCAACTATTTTCCTCATATCGTTTGCAATGGTATAATCTATAATAATTAATTTGATTTCTTCATCTGGACTAATAATTACATTGTCATAACTTACTTCATAAAAAGCATCTAAATCATTTTTTAAACAAAATTTTATGAACAACAACTCTAAAACATTATGTACAAATCTACCAATATTCGAAGCAATCCCTGATTCTGGTGAAAAATACTCGTTTACCCATTCGGTAAAATTTCTGTCTTCTTTTTTAAATTTCTTTCGTAAATTCTTTATAATTGTTGATGTAACAGCACTTTTCCCCTCTTGATAATTGAAATATTTACTAATTGCACTAAAACTACCAAGTTGCTCAAATAAATTTTCCCATTCCTGCATTTCCTTCCGGGAATAATGTTGTTGTTTCAATATTTCATCAACTCGTGAAAATTTCTCAACCCATCTATTAAAATTTTTTTCATCTGACTGAAACAATTTCTTTAAACGATAATGAACGATAGAAGCATTAGGACTTTTTTTGCTTTTTTTTTCCCGTATCAATCTACTTACTGCTCTAAAACTTCCCAACTGCTCAAATAATTCTTTCCATTCTTGAATATCCTCGCTAGAATACCCTTTCTTAAATTTGTTAACCCATTTGTCAAAATTCCAATTTTCTCTGTAAGATTTAGTTTTTATTCTATTAGCAACTGTAGATGAATAAAGGTTTGGATTATTATTTTTTTTGCGTATATGTCTACATACCGCTCTAAAGCTACCTAAACGCTCGTATAACTTTTTCCATTCTTGAATCTCATCATCGGAATATCCTTTCCTATTCTGATTAATCCAATCATCAAAATCTTCTCCCTCTTGACAAAATTTGTTTTTTAAATGTGATATAATCGTTGGTGCAGAAGGACCTCTTCCATCATTTCGATCACGCAAATAACGACTTATGGCTCTAAAACTACCAAGTTTCTCAAATAAATCTTTCCATTCTTGAATATCCTCACTAGAATACCTAATTACAAATAAATTTTTAATATTATTACTTTTTTTCTCCATTTTTATTACACCCCTGTTATTTTTTGTATTTTAATACTATTCAGTTTTGTGTCTGGGAAATTGAAGTGTTAGAAACAAAATATTTTTATTTATTTCATAGTAATTCACATTAGGCTCTTAAGCGACCATCTGCATAGACACTACAAAAATATTATAAAACCGCAGAATTTTTTCGCTATCTTCACCCAAACCTTCAATTTCCCTTTTCCCTTCTTCTATTGCAAAAAATGGGTTTAATCAATCATTGGCGATATCAAGCATGGTGTTGATATGAATTTTAACCTTCATGTCTGGGTTAGGGTATTCTTTCCTTTCAAATTTTATATCGCTACCGTCAAAGACTACTGTCACTGGATAGAATGGCTCGATGTGAAGCACGATTTTTTTATTCCAATCTTTCGCGTGTTTTATAAATTTCCTATCATCTTTCCTCGAAATGAAAACAGTCTTCAATGATAAGGAAATTAAATCATCTGGATATTCGATATTAAGAATATTCATTCTCCAATATTTGTTCGTTCAAATAAATCAAATTTTAGTTCAATTTATAAAGAAATTATAAAATCGGTTATATTAAGTATACATAGGGTCTTATTTCAACATAGAGTTATTCCTTCTGATAACAGTTTCAGCCTTATTTATTATCCGTTCAATAATATCATTGACATTGTCTATACTATCAATAATTCCTATTGATTGACCTAGTAGAACAGCCCCAGTATCAATATCTCCGTTATATACCCTGTCATAGGCACCTAAATCTTTTACTCTTTGTTCTGGAGATATAGAATTTTCGTAAGCGATCATTTCTTCTTTACTGCTAGGTGCGGGATGCGATAATGCATATTCGTTTTTATACAAGCGAATAGGTCCGAAAGATCCAGTATAGAGCCCCGTATCTTGCGGGCTACCCGGAGGAATTAACGCTTTGTATTTTTCATGAAATTCACTCTGCTTAGAAGCTATAAATCTTGATCCCATTGCTATTGCTCCTGCACCTAAAGAAATTGCCGCAGCTAAAGATTCGCCAGTAGCAAAACCCCCACAAGCAATCTTTGGTAAATCAGGGAAGTTCTTATTAATCTGTTGGAGTAAAACAAGAGTACTGACTCTCTCATATGATTGATGCCCTCCACCTTCAGTACCAGTTACCACTATTCCATCCACTCCTGAATCTACACACTTTTGAGCCAACCATACAGCTGGAGCTACATGAAAGTGCTTAACTTCTGAATTTTCTCTTAATTCTTGAAAACTTTTCGATTCTGCAAGAATTTTTGAAGAACCTGCAGAAGTTAGCCAATATTTACATTGATCTCGCATTCTTACATTACCCATGACTATTCTTGGTAATGATCTAACCATTTGTCTCACTCCAGGATTATTCCGAGATGTAAGGATATTAAGTCCGAATGGCTTGTCAGTATGTTCAATCATATATTCAAGGCTTGCCTTATGTTCGTCAACGGGATCTGTGCCGATGATGTTAACGTTTGATAACACTCCTAAACCACCAGCCTCACTGACAGCAAGGGCTAAATCGCGGGTAAAAAAGGGACCCATTGGAGCGCTAAATATAGGATGTTTTATCCCAAACATTTTTGTAATATTTGTTTCTATCATTTAATATATCACCTTTATTTGAATAAATTAACAGAATTTTTAAAAGTAATTTTTATCTTTCTCTTTTATTTCTTATTTAACGATCGAATCTCATTTTCTAAATTTTTAATTAGAAAAAATTTAACAATTTATGTGTTCCACCTTCCGGGATTGAAAATATTGTTTTTATCTAAGCAATTTTTAATTTTGTCAAATAATTTTAGCCAACCAGGATTAATTACTTCTCGCATTTTTTCTGTCATCCAAGCAGGCGTTTTATAGGGGATACAACCCTCTGCGATACATAGATCGGCAATTTCGTTCAGTAGATTATGGATTTTATCCTCATCTTTGAATTTATTATATCGAAGGATCGGGCGAAAAATTCCGTAATGAGAATGCTTCATGATTTTCATGTAAATAAATGGGGGAACGTTGTATTTCAAAAATAAATCGTTCACCTTAGGAATCAAATCTTCGAGTTTATGTGTAGGAGCATAGGATCCAAACCATGTTAGACCAGAATATTCTACTAACGATAGAATTACTGCGGGTAAATCCAAATGGCATCTTACTCTTAAACTAAATAGTTTGCTAAACTCGTCAACATCTACGAGAAGAATTTTAATCCCTTGTTTTTTCAGATTTTCTATAGTTAATTTTAAATATTCTTCTTTTGCCCTGAACAAATTTTCTGTTCTGCCAGAAATAGAAAAGAGCGCAGCAAAATCGGGTTCACCTGGTATTTTTTTAGGCTCTGGAAGTTCTATTGTCATCTTTACTACTTCAATGCTCACCGCTGAAATGTCATCTACAATTTCTGTCCTTCCAACTTCTCTCATAACCGGTGCGATATCTGGTAAACCAAAAACGATTCCAAGATAGGTTTTTTGAAAGGGAGGATTGGGCCATAATTGAACTGCACACTTAGTTACTAACCCTGACATTCCTTGCCAGTTTATAAATAAGCCCATTAAGTCTGGCATTGGATACCTACTCCACCAACTATCTTTATCCGCTTCGTCTTTTCCATAAAAACAAGAACCAATTCGAACAAGTTCCCCATCAGCAGTAATAACTTCCAGACCATTAATAGAATCACCCATTGAGCCTAATTTACACGAAAGATTGTTCATGCCACTCAGAATTACATTTCCAACAACTCCGGCGTAAGGTGGAGCGAACGGGTAACTATATTTTAGATGTGGATACTTTTCGTCTAAATGTTTTTTTAGTTCTCCGAAGGTAACTCCCGGTTCTAGGAGAGCATACATCATATTTTCATTGATGTGAAGAATTTTATTCATTTTCTTCCCAAAATCGACAACGATACCACCATGTTCTGGGATCGTTAGACCACCTACATTATTCCCAGATATGTAAGGTACAATTGGTATTGAATTCTTGTTGCAAAATTTCACCAATTCTATTAGTTGTGCCGAATTTTCAGGAATTACTACGAAATCAGGCATATGAGGCTGACATTCCGTCATATCGTACGAATAGGGATATAAATCTACCGACTTATCTGTTACGTTCTTACTTCCAAATATCCCCTCTAATATTTTAAGCACATCCTCTTTACTAATCCTCTCGTACAAATTTCCTTTTTTTGTTTCAGTCATATGTTTTCTTCCACCATCTTACCTAGTTTGTTTATTTAATTCGTAATAATTATTGTTAGGTTCTGAAGCGACCATTTGCATACTTTTCAGAAAAATTTTTATAAATTTCAAAAGAATTCCAAATTTGAATAACCCTTTTATTCTTATTTTACGTTGAAAGACGGCTTTTATAGGGCCTACCCTTCCATAAGCTAGATCTAAAAGAGTATAGATGTTCATACTAACTTTCAGATCTACTTTATTATCAATATCACTTACTTTGAATCTAATTTCATCGTGATCAAATATAGTTTCAATTGGATAAAAATCTACAATCTCAATTAAAATCTTCTTGTTCCAATCTAAAACAAGTTTTTCAAATTCAGGCTCGTCCTTCCTGTAGCTTAAAATGGTACTTAAGGAAATTGAGAGCAAATCCTCCCCTTTTTGAATTGAAATCATTTATATAACCTAAAATTTATTTTTTCTATATATGTTAAATTTCCAAATTTTAATAACTATTCGTTAGAAGAATCTTAAGAGCAAATTTATCTATTTTACTTCTTTTTTTCAAATTCTTTTCGTTTCATCTCACTAAGATCCATTGAAAAGAAAGTTTTACCATAGTGATTGAGCAAGCACGCAGCGGGGTTGTGAGGTGAAGATCTGTCCTTTGCGATTAAGGTAGTAACTGGTGCTTTCGATAACTTAGTGAATGTTGTATCGTGTCCTACGCATAATCCTACAATGAGATTTAAATCAGTTTCAGCTTTATTTAGCAAAAGAGCTTGAGCTACAGGATTACAAGTAATTGTTCCAATTGGATACCCAGTTTTAGAAACCGTTGTGTATTCTTTAGGGACTCCTATATCCGTTTTTTTGACGCTTCCTGTTTTACAACAGACCGAAGCTACCGTAAACCCGTAATCTGTTAAGATTTTGGCAATTTGTTCTGCTTCACTGAGCAACCCTACACAAAATGCTATTCCTAATTTATTATACTCCATTCCTTTCGCGTATTCAATTGTATCTCTCAATCTTGGCCATTTTATGTATCCTGTAGCCTCAACAATAGACGCTATACGTACCGATTTCTTTATTAAATCATCTTTTTCATATAGTTCACGAGCTTGTTTCTCGATCTCTGGAGAGGTCTTCATCGGACAATTCTCTAAATTCTTATTTGGTCTCCCAGAAACACAATATTTATAGCTATTACAGAGATGACAGGTTGGATCCTTTTCACTACTATTACTAGGTTGAATCGTCATAATTTATCCTTTTTTATTATTATTATTATTAAATAATTCATTAAATAAGAATTCAGAAATTAAATTTATGAATTCAATATTGAGAATAAAACTCTTTAAAAACCATTAAAACCTAAATAAAGTTTAATACCCCTTCATTATAATTTAATACTGGATTAATTTAGATTGGTATTGTTTTAATGGAACCCAAAACTGCGATTGAAAAGATAAGAGAGTTCTTAGAGAAGGAACAAGATACTGGAAAAATCCTATTTACATATGAATCAACTAATAACCAGATCAATTCACATGTCGATAATAAAATTAAGATTGGATTGAATGGATTTAAAGAAATAATACTTGAAGAGGAAACAGGCTTAGAACTTGGTGGGATGAATAAAAAATCGTTCTCAGTTGTAATTCCAATTGAACAAATTAAATTAATCAATCACGGAAGAATCTCGTTGCTAGGAATAGAAGTAAATAGAATTGAAGAGCCAAAAATTGATTTTGGGATTATTTTATTAATCGGGATAAATAAAAATACTACTGAAAATGAAGATGAGTTAAGACAATTAAATTTTATATCAAATGGAATAGAGGGTTTCTCAATTCGTACCATTCCTCGTAGATTTTGGTGTCGAATCAGTAGTTCCGCTCTCCAAAAAGGATTTTCGTTCGAGATATTGGGAAACGCAATTGTCCAGTTGTATAAACAAAAGTTCCCTGATCTAGTAAAATCGGTTGAAGTTATTTTTATTAATTCTTATCCAAGTTCTATTGATCAATTTATCGTGCTCTCTTCAGAAATTTTAGCTGAAGTTAGGGAGAAGTGGAAAAAAAAAATTGAAGAGTGGAGAAAGAGAATTGATTGTGATTACGATTGGGGTTGTGAAGTATGTCCGTATCAAGAAGAATGTTATGATGTCAAACAAGTATTAGTTTCTCGAGAAGAGATAAAAAATTAAAATTACGAATGGAAGGATTCAAAGAATGGAGTTAAAAAAAATTCCACTGATTGTAGCTATTACGGGAAAAGGAGGAGTAGGGAAAACAATTGTGACAACACTTATTGCTAAAGCTATATCCACATCCTATAATTATAAAATATTACTAATAGACGCAGATCCAACCCATCCCCATCTGAGTAAAATGGTTAAACTAGTCCCTGAGATAAGCCTCGAGAAAATAAGAGCTAATTTGATCGATAAGACAATTAGTAAAAAAGAGGATTTCCAATCCTTAGCTGAGGAGATAGATTTTAAAGTTTATAATGCCCTAAAAGAAAGTAAATCGTTTAGTTTGTTTTCAATTGGTCAACCTGAAGGTCCAGGTTGCTTTTGTCCTTCGAATGCATTGCTTCGTAAAGTCATAGAATCAATTTCTAGAGATTTTGAGATCGTGCTGATCGATTGTGAAGCAGGTCTCGAGCAAATTAATAGGATGGTTATAAAATCCGTTGATTATGTAATAATTGTAACAGATATTTCTCTTAGGAGCGTAGAAACGGCAAATTCAATAAGTCAAAGTGCCAAAAAATTTACAAATTATAGAAAAATCGGCGTAATTATCAATAGAGTTAAAGGAGACATTGCTAAAATTACAGATAAGCTTAAAGAGTACAATCTAACTGTGATAACTTCGATTCCCGAGGATGAAATCTTAACAGAATTTGATTTGGAAGGTAAACCGATAATAGATATTCCCGATAAATCAACAAGTTATCAGATTATAAAAGATAATATTCATCGGATATTGGAATAATGGTGAATTCTTTTTAAAATTAGTTCGGTTATAAGTTAACAAGGCAATATTCTACAAATTTTAACGGTTCTATGGCACAACCGCCTGAATCCAAGCCACCTAATTGCACTAACAATTCTTCGTCAATCTTATTTTCCTGAAGCCATAAATCCTTCAAAACCATTAAAGATTCTAAACCTCTTATAACCTTAATATGATTATTCCCTAAATCTAAAGTCTCTAAATTTTGGAGGGTTTCTAAACCTTTAATAGTAGAAATGATATTGCTAGATAAAAATAGTTTATTTAATTTAGTTAACGAATATAAACCACTAATTTCAGATATATTGTTATCTTTCAAGTTAAGAACTTGTAGGTTTTTACATTTATCAAGGTTGTTGATCTTCTCAATTTGGTTTGCTGTTATCCACAGCGTGTCTAATTCAGTAAGATTATCTAAACCTTTGATTTCTTGTATTTTATTATCATTAAGATATATTTCACTTAAATTTTTTAATTGATCAAGTCCTTGTATCTCAGAAATTTGGTTTCCTGCTAAATTTAAAACTTTTAATTTTTTCAACTTTTCCAATCCTTGGATTTTTGTGAGCTGATTTCCTGCTAACCACAAAACTTCTAAATTCTCCAAATTATTGAGTCCTTCAATCGTTTCAATCATATTCCAGGATAAATCTAATTTCTGAAGCGAACTTAGAGAATCTAAACCTTTTAAGCGAGTTAATGGATTAGCTCTTAGATACAGTTCTTTTAAATTAGATAACTGATTAAGCCCGTTAATTTCGGTAATCTGGTTAGAAGCTAAATGCAAAATTTTTAAATTTTTTAAATTTTCCAACCCAGATATCTTGGATAAGTTATTACTTCCACAATTAAGAATTTCTAAATTTTGAAGCTGTTCTAAACCTTTTATCTCGATAATTTCGTTAGAATTCAGCTCTAAATGTTTAATATCAAATTTATTTAATCCTTTGATATCAGATATATCTTCAATTTCAAGAAGACCAAGGTCTAAAAATCCCTCTTTAACTTCGTATTTTTCGCCCTTGTATTCCACAGCTTCCATATATAACACTTGTTATTATAATTCTGTATTAAAATAATATGATATATCTGAGATTTATTATAAATTATTTAAAATATATAGTTTTACCTTAAATTCCTTGCTTTTTTAAATATTAATAAAGCCTATTATCCACCTATATTTTATAAATTTAAGCTTTAAAACGAATCGAGTGCTTTAATAAATGATTAAAATGATAGTTTGTCTTAATTGTAGATCAAAAGCTAGTGGTTCGAAAGAAGGCTACTATTATTGTCCTGTATGTGAAAAATTCACACGATTTTTTACTTTACGATTTAAATGATAAGGAGTACAAATTCAAAACAAAGTGATTTACCCTTTTAGGAATGAGACAATCATAAAAAAATTTAGATGTTTGTTGACAACCTTAGCCAAAGGTTTAAGGGTATAAAATTTCTATTTTTTCATCATATACTTCTATAATATTTGAATCAACGCGAAAAGACCTTATCATTCAATTAAAAAACAAACATCTAATCTCTATTTCATAATCAGAACATTTTAAAATTTCAATCCTAATTTGAATAATATGAAAGCAGTAGTTTGTAAAGAATGTGGAAATTCTTTCGAAAATAAGGAACCTGGTAAGTATTTTTGCCCTAATTGCTCCAAAGAAATGAAATTCATGAAGGCTGAAGCTTTTTGTGGTGCAACACCCGGAGAACTTTATGAGAAAGACTAAATTAGAAAAATTAAATTTTGATATTGGAACTATATTCTCTATTGTACAAAGTTAATGTCTATTTAATAATCTTTTAATTTTCCTCCAAATTCAAAATCCATTGTTATTTTGTCACATATTAATACATTTCGCCAATAACTATTTAAGAAAAAAAGCATAGGTCAAATCTTAGATGGTTCAATTTAGAAGAGAAACTTACAATGCAAAATTCTGATGAAGAGATAAAGAAAAAAGTATTATCGAAATTTATCAAAGATAAATTTTTAGGCTTGTCAAATATCAAAACGACGGTTATGGGGGGTATCGTCATCTTAGAAGGATCAATTATTTCATTATGGCACAAAACTCGAGCAGAAACTGTTGCTAGAGCTGTTTCAGGAGTAAAGGGTATTGCGAATAAGCTAAAGATTAATCCTAAGCAAACCGCAATTATAAGAGACCTCATGAGTGAATCGTTATCAAGTGAAAGATTGAAACATATCGTTGATGCTCATTTATCTAAGTTAGAATGCTTTTTCGGGTTAGCGGGAGTTTCTTTTGCGATTACTTTCATAATTTTAGCAGCACTTCTTACTCCCGGTTATAATCCTTTTATTAACACAGTTAGCTCCTTAGGTAAAGGCGTAGCTAAAACGTTATTCAGCATCGGATTTGTAACAAGCGGTAGTCTTACAATTCCATTCATTTTATATTTGGAAAAAACCCTGTTAGGAATCAATGAATTTGTAAGAAGGATTGCTACGGGTGTAGCAATTATTAGCTCAGTAAGCGTAGCATTAGTAGGTATTCTACCCGATCCAGATTACCTTGATACTTTTATGATTTTTCACAGCATAGTTGCTTTTAACGCGTTTATAGGCTCTGTCGCAACAATTTGTCTTTATACTTATCTCATGATGCGTAGTAAAGAGTTTAAAATTTATTATATATTAATAGGTTTTGCTACTGCCCTAGATCTCTTATTATTAACTATAACTTCATTCAACCCCTTTATAGAATGGGTATTAACCATTAATATAATGCTTTGGATAATATTGACATCAATTAAGTTAATTAGGAGTTAATTTATACACTTATATTATTACAATATTTACATTAAAAATTTAAAAAACAATTCGTTTCTTATTTCTATGACGAATGCATTATATATGAACGACTCATATTTGAAGAAATGGGACGCTAAAGTAGTCGGTGTAAAGGATGGTAAATATATTACTCTAGATCAAACTGCGTTTTATCCTAAAGGAGGCGGTCAACCATGGGACGAAGGTTATATAATCAAAAATGGTGAGAAATTCAAGGTAGTTTATGTTGGTAAATTTTCTGGAGAAATCAGTCACGAAGTAGAAATACCCGGACTAAAAGAAGGAGATGCAGTTATGTGCGAAATCGATTGGGAGAGGCGATATACATATATGCGATACCATACTGCTTGTCATCTCGTTTCAAATCTACTATTCCGGAGAGCGAACGCTAAAATCACGGGTAACCAGATTGAATTGGATAAAGCAAGAATGGATTTTTCTATGGAGGATTATTCACCAGAAAAGTTGCGGACCTATGTCAAGGAATCAAACGAAATAATTAAACAAGACCTTCCAATCACTATTGAGACGATGTCTAGAGCAGCTGTCTTAGAAGAACCCGAGCTAGCAAGATTAGCAATTGGCTTACCTAAAAATTTACAAGAATTCCGCATAGTAAAAATTGGAGAAATCGATAAACAAGTTGACGGTGGAACCCACGTTAAGAGTCTTAAAGAAATTGGAGAAATTGAGATGACCAAAACGGTCAATAAAGGAAAAGATAATAGGAGATTATATTTTATACTCAAATAATTTTAATTCAAGAAGGACGACAATCCAAGAGCATAATAGATAATAGCAAAATAAAGATATAAGTTCTATATTGCACTTTCATTTGTTCTTTAATAACTTTTTCCTCAGAGTCTTCAGCTTTCTTGGATTTAGCTGGTTTGAGTTCTTCAGTCATTTGTTTATAGTTACTTTTTTGACGATTGAAATATAATTAAGAACAAAGATTACATTTATAATTTAAAATAATTATTTTTTTACTTTCTCAATTTGATTCTAATGGAAAATCGTATCGAATAATTGTTACTTTTTATAAAAACAATAAAGAGCTTTATACAATTATGAAAAATATCTGTAAGGATTGTGGAAAATGCTGTATTGAAACAGAGATGCTCTTATCTACTAATGATATTGATCTTATTAAAAATAATAACCCTAAACATTTAAAAATAGCCAATTTTGTACGAAAAACCGTGGAAGGATTTAATCTATTGAAAAATGTTAAAGGTTACTGTGTGTTCTTTGATAGTGCTGCTAAATTGTGTACAATTTACGAAGTGAGACCACAAGGGTGCCGTTTTTACCCACTAATTTATGATTCGGACAAAAAACAATGTATATTTGATGAAGAATGTCCGAAACCCAAATTATTATATCCAGATAAAGAGATCGCTCTAAAAACATGTGAGGAGATTAAAAACTTTTTAGAAAGCCAAATTTTATTCGCTAAATTAAAATGATGGTCTTGATGTGATCTCTACTCTTTTTATAAGAATTAAAAGCATCAGCTATATTTTCTAATTTAAATTCTTTCGAAATTAGATCTTTAACATTTATTAATCCCGAACTTAGTCCATCAATAGCTTTATGAAATGGTCCACACCTACTACTATATATGGTAATTTCTCTTACTACAATATCAGTGAGATTAATTGGAGTTTTTAAACCATGAGTACTTTTAATATGGATTTTACCTCTACTTCTACAGGAAGAAACAATTTCTTTAAGAGCATTTGGATTACCGGTGGTGTCAACAACGATATCGGCACCAAGATTTCCTGTTATTTTTTTTATCCTACCTTCTACACTCTCATTTTCATTATTATTAATTAAATGCTTTACCCCAAAATTCTTAGCTAAATTAAGCTTTCTATCTGAGTGATCCATTCCTATTACCTCTAATCCTTTAATTACAGCAACTTGACAGAGTAATAATCCTAATTTTCCGAGTCCGAAAATTGCAATTGTTTTATCATCGCTTCCTAAAGGCATTGTTTCGAAAGTTTGATATGCTGCCGCTAGTGGTTCGATAAATGTAGCTTCTTTATACGATATATTATCGGGTAATTCGTGTAGTAGATAAGAGTCAACAGCTATAAACTCAGCAAAAGCTCCATTAATATCGATTCCCAATGCTTTCCGAGATTCGCACTGGGATGTAATATCCCTTTGACAGAAAAAACAACTAAAATCAATATTGCTATTTATTTCAGAAGTAACTCGTTTTTTCAACCAGTCGGGATTCACTTTTTTACCAATATCTACAACTATGCCCGAAAATTCGTGTCCTAAGACTAGAGGTATTGGTACAGGGAGATGACCGTTCGCTATGGCCAAATCTGTTCCACAAATTCCTGCTGCTTTAACTTGAATTAAAACTTGAGTATCTTTAAGGACGGGTTTAGGAATCTCCTTGATCTGAATCTCTCGCCCGTCAAATATAGCTGCCTTCATGAGTAAAATAATTTATTTCATGTGATAAAATTCTGGTCTTCGATCTTTTAAAAGGTTGTTATAAATATTGATGCTCTTATCCCTAGCTTGATTTACATCGATTTCAGTAAAATCTACAAAAATTTGATCTGTTGGCGCTGAAGATATTATACTCCCCTTTTGCGAAGTTATCTGACTACCTCCCGTAAATGTAAAACTATCTGTTCCTCTGGCTTCGTGCCCTATTCTATTTGATGTTATTGCAAATACATGGTTAACTAAACAATGGGTTGTCATAGCATTCTGGCAATAAGGAAGCACTAAATTAGCGGGATGAGCTATAATATCTGCTCCTAGGAGAGCAAGAGTGCGCGGCGTCTCAGGAAAAAACCAATCGAAACAAATCATAACTCCTATTTTAACTTTATTTATTTCATAAACCTTTAAAGGCAGGTTTCCAGGTGAAAACCATAGTTTTTCTTTGTAATAAAGATGGAGTTTCCTATAAGTGCCAAGAACTCCCTTACTCGAAACAATTAGAGAAGAGTTATATATCTGACTATTTTCTTTTTCAATAAATCCTCCAACAATAATTGCATTTGTTTTATGTGCAAGTTCTATTAAAAATTCAGAAGTTTTCCCAACAGGAAGTTCCGCTAAGGATTCTGCTTCTTTTTTTGATACAAAAGTGTATCCTGTAGCAAATAGCTCTGGTAGTACAATTAAATCCGCTTTAACATTGTCGAGTAAGTCCCTAACTTGTGTAAAGTTTTTCTCCTTGTCCCCAAAAATTGGAGAAGTTTGTACGTATCCAATTTTCATGTTCATTCCTTTTCTTCCGTGGCATTTTCCTCTTTATCTTTTCGAGTAAGAAATTTCCTTTTTTTCATTTTTCTCTTAACATATTGATCATCGTATTTCTTTAGTAATCCGTCCATGTCTCCGATAGTTTCAGTAAGTTTTTCAATTGGAATATCTTCAAAAAACCTATTTTTCTTAAACTTTTTTGCTGGACCACCATTGTATATCCACCCTTCTTCTAATTCCTGTCCAACCATTGTAGAAGACCAAGTATTTAAAATACAGTTTTTTCCTATGTGGGTTCCAGGCATAATTATTACATGTGCCCCAACTCGTACGTTTTCTTCGATAACTGTTTTTCTGATAATTAAAAAGTTTCCTATAATTACTGAAGATTGAATAATCGCACCTTGACCAACAACAACATTAGAACCGAACTCTATAAACTCAGTATCTACCCAACCTTCAAAAAGGGAGTTAGAAAATTTAGTTTTTACGCCAAACATTTTAAAACATATGTTATCTAAGAAGGGAAATGGAAATTTATGTGCGAGCCAAGTTGGCCATTTTTTTATCGTGTTTCTAAGACTCCAATAACGGTAATCCCTATCAGAAGGATCTCTAAGGAACACCCCCTCTCTAGGTTTATGGAAAATGTTAACGATCACTAATATAATTTTTGCGAAAAAGATGGCGACAAGAACAGTTGTAACATAGATAACGAATAAATAAAGGGGTAGAAATATGTAAAAGTGAATTGGTCGCGGCTCGTACCATAACATCTGCCAGTACCACCAAATTTCCAATATCGCGGGAAGCAGACTTATCCAAATTAAAAAAATGTATGCTATCAAGTACTTTTTTTTAACTAACACGCTAGCACAGAAAGGACCGACTCGCATTGAGTTTGGTGTACTCACTCGTTAACACCTCCATCATCTTGTTTAATTAGATGTTTTTTATCGTCATCAATATTAACTTCGTGCTCAGTTTCGACTTTTTCTCTCCCATCGACATCTACTTTATGAATAATATCTCTTCGCATTTCAGCGTATTGGTTGGGTTTTAATTTTCTAGCTGGTATACCCGAATAGATCCAGCCGTCTTCTAATTCTTGATTTAAGGTTGTTACAGACACCGCACCGAGCACCGTATCTTCCCCAAAATGCGTTCCCGGGGCGATAGTACTCTGACCTCCTACAAGTGAATAGTCATCAAATCTAATCTTTTTAATGATGAGGTAATTACCTACCACCATTGAACTCATAATCGCCGCGCCTTGGCCGATCGTCACGTTTTTGCCAAAAGAAATAAATTCAGCATCGCACCATGAATCATTTAAATGGCTTGAAAAATCCATCTTAATTCCAAACCAACGAAAAGCTATCACATCAATCCAGGGTAGAGGCCAATTTCTTATTAGCCATAAAGTTATCTTCTTAATCTCGGTTCTTAATCTCCAAAATTCAAAGTCAGTATCACCTTTTTCAGTGCGAAATATTCCTTCTTTGGGGACATGAATAAGGTTAATAAATATAAGCAATAATTTACTGAAGAAGCAGCAGCTAAATATGAAAAGAAACGAAAATGCTATCAATAAAACAGGTAAAAACAATAATTTGATAACCCAAGGTACTGGACTAATAGTATAATTATACCATAGGGTAGCTACTACTAAACCGCTAAACCAGAATATTGGGATATACACAACTAAAAATTTCAAACTTACTCTATTTATTGCTGAGCTTGTTGTAAAGTCTATAATAAATTCTGAGTCCTCATCCGTGTCATCATCTTCCTTAACAACTTTTTGCTCATCTTTTTCTTCTTCTGTCATTTTATTTCACATATGTCTTTAATTTAGTTTTTCTTTATTGTTTATTTCTTCTTTATTTGAACTGTTGAGTTTCGCGTTTACTTGCCTAATTCTTAGTTCTTCTGCCCTATTCAAGTCATCTTCACTAACTTTTATGTATTCCATTAGCTTCTTTTTGAAGATCCGCCTAAAAGGGATACCATAATAGTAATTATTTCCCTTAGTTGTATTAAATTTTGTTGCTGCAGCCATTGGCAATAAATAAGAATGTTCGCTTAACTCGCACCCAGGAGCTATGGTATTAAAACCTCCGAGCGTTGCATTATCTTTTACTGTTACTTTAAAATAGACGATGTTACCAAAAATACCTTCAACAACATGAGAAGCTAATATGGAATTCACTCCAATATAACAATTTCTTCCAACATCAATATGTCTATCATTACCTACAGATTCTTCAAGGGTGGATCCGCTTCCAATTTTGCTTGATTTAACAAAGTTAAAAAACCAATTTGCCAACCAAGGGAAAATTCCTTTCATGAAAGCATTCTTGCCGTATTTAATCATAAAACTTCTGTAGTGGTAGTAATCTGCTGTTTTTGAAAGAATATCACGAGGAATTATCCCGTCTTTAGTCGGAGATCTCTTCTCTGTAAATCTCCATGAAATTCGTGTAAAAATTCCTAAGAAAAATAGGTGAGATAAATAGAAGAAAACAACTACAAGTGGGAGGGTTAAAAAAATAATCAAAGAATCAAAACTAGTGAGTATAACAATAAAACTGTCTACCTCTAAGAATAAGGGTTTTAAAATTAAGAAAAGGTAAAACATTAGAGCTATGACTGGCGCTAAATAAGAACCTATATAAATAAAAAAGAAGAAGGCTATGTATTTCTGATACTGGAATTGAACTATTTCCCGTTGAAGTTCAGGTCCAGAATCACTTGTATCTTCAATCAAAATCTAATAAATTCCTCTCCATTTCAATTAAAATATTACTAAATCGCTCAATTTAGTCTTTCTAATTTTTTTTTTTCTTGTTTAATTCTTAATTCTTCAGCTCGAGATAAATCCTGTTCACTCACTTTTAAGTAATCCATAACCTTTTTCTTAAAAATACGACGTAAGGGCATGCCAAAGTAATAATTATCTCCTTTAGTTGTATTATGTTTTGTTGCAGCCGCCATTGGTAAAAGGTATGAGTTATCGCTTAGCTCACATCCAGGTGCAATATTGTTAAATCCTCCGAGCGTGGTGTTTTCTCCCAATTTGATTTCGAAATAGACGATATTGCCAAATATTCCTTCAACAAAGTGAGAGGATAATGCAGAATTGCAACCAACATAGCAATTTTTTCCGACATTTATATTTTTATCTGTAACAACGGATTCTTCTAATGTAGAGCCCCTTTTAATAATTCCAGTTCCCACATAATTAAAGAACCAGGGTGCCAGCCACGGGAACACTCCTTTCATAAATGCGTTTTTTCCATATTTTATCATAAATGATCTTATATGGTAATAATTAGCTGTTTTGGAAGGGATATTTCGTGGAATTATACCATCTTTCGTCGGGCTTCTTTTCTCAGTTAATCTCCAGAAAATTCGAGTTATCAATCCTGTGATAAATAAGCGAGATAAATAACTAACCATAATAACTAAAGGTAAAGCTAAAAAAGCCAATAATGATTTAAGATTAGTGAATATCGTAATGAGGTTATCTACTAACAAGACATTTGGAATAAATATAAAAATAATATAACTCAGAAAAATGACTCCAGAGACGATATAAGATAAGTAATAAATTATAAAGAGTATGCTCAAATACCAATGAAATTGGAGTTTAATTTTTTCTTTAGTGACTTCTTCTTTTGATTCTTTAGAGTCAGCAGAATCTAATTCTTCAACTTCAACAGTCATAATTTTGATGGTTTCTTAGATTATCATTTATTTTAAAAAATCTTAAGTCATAAACTAATTAAAATCTAACGGATTTAAAAAGGAAGAGGTTTAATTATTAATTTAAACAATGGGAAAACATTTAAAAATTAATCTTTGTAAAGATTTTGGCAAATCTGCTTAGAAACTGAAATTATTCTATCTGAAAATGATCTATTCTTGATTATTAAGGACTTTGAGACAAATCTAAAGAAAGATAAAATTGTTAAATTAAATAATGAGGGATTTTGTCAAATCATTAAAGTAGAAGGGCATTGTATTTTTTAGATATAAAGACCAAACTATGTAAAATCTACGAACTACATCAAAAAGGATGTATATATTATCCTTTAATCCATGATTTGGATAAAAAATGATGTGGATTTGATACTAATTGCCCAAGAATTGACAAGTTTCGATTGGGCTTTGAGAAAGAAAAATCCCTTTATAAGAAGCTTAAATATTTTCGTGACACTGAAATAGAAATATGATATAACAGAATTTTATAAGATTCTTCTTTTCACATATTTGTTTGATAAAAAAATAATAAAATTCACCTATAACAAAAAAATTCATTTACCTATTCTCGTTATAATTCATAATCAGAATCATTATAATTCTAATTTGGTTTTATTCCATTAAAATATTGAGAGAAAATGAATAAAAAATTATTAAAGTGGGAAATTTTTGGTGCCATTTTTATTAGCATTGTAGGAGCATTATTCCATTTTATGTTTGAGTGGTTAGGGAGTTGGCCTCCCATAGGTGGTATCTTTCCGGTAAATGAGAGCGTATGGGAGCACTTGAAGTTACCATACTGGCCATTAATAATCTACTCTTTATTAGAACTTAAATTTATCAAAGTAGATTCAAATAATTTGATATTTGCAAAGACCTTAGCCATTTCAATTGATTTAAGTGTAATATTAATAACCTTTTATACTTACACAGCTATTCTAGGAGTTGAACTATTAATAATTGATATCCTAAGTTTTATTATCGGAGTTTTTATTGGTCAATATGTAAGTGCTAAAGTTATGTCATTAGGAGAGAAGGCTAAATGGGTTAGTTATGTTTCTTGGATAATATTCATAACATTAGGTTTATTATTTATAATTTTCACATATTTTCCTCCAAACCTCCCAATTTTCTTAGATTCTGAAAGTGGAATGTATGGAATAATATGAATGGTTTAAACTACAGTTTAAAAAAACATGTTTTCTTTTATTTTTATTGTTGAAAATGCCTATATTCGATATCGATAAAAAAATCCAGAAAATAATTAATGAATTATATTCTGAACTCCATACAATTAAATGGAGTAATTGGTTAAACATTAATTCAAAACAAGACTACTTGAATCAAGTTTTGAAAAACTCAGGTCTTGATAATGTGGAAGACATTTTTGCAAAAATCAAAAGTGAAAAAATTAAATCTAGCAGTTTTTCCATCAGTTTAGAGACTTTACTGAATCAAGCTCCAAATGGAGAGCCTTTCATAATATGTCACACATCGGGAACAACAGATAGTAGATTATCTGCATTAAAATGGTATCAAATGACTTTTTCAAATGTAAAGAGACACTGGGCTCCTGGTATGAAAGCTATATTCGAATCGAGTGGCTTAAAAAAAACCAATTCTGCGGTTATTTTTGTCCCCTCAAGATTAGAATTTGATGGACTTAAAGAAGTAAATGGGAAAAAATACATCTCTTTGTATTCATCTGAATTTTCACAGAGAATTATGTTATCAATGATTAAACCACATTCGTATTCATTTTTCGAATATAAAAATGCTACAAATATAGATGTAATTTCTAAAATTTTAAATTTAGAAGATATCGCAGTTTTGTCTGCTCCTGCTACAACGATATTGAAGTGGGCAGACATCAATAAATTTAAGACAGCGATTAATAGGTCTGTTAAATCAATCAATGATATTAACGATCCTCAATTAGAAAGTTTATTAAAAATAATAAAAACCAATAGTTTAACGAATGCTGCAGAAATAATACAATTGAAATTGTCTGAAAAATTGAGAAATGCTACTATTGTATTCAGTATTAGTTCACTTTCAGAGAAAGATTGGATATTAATAAGAAAGTTTATGAACTGGAAGAAAGGGTCTGAAAAGTTCACAAACTTATATGTAGCATCAGAAGTAGGAGCAATAGCATCGAGTTTGGGCAATTTTGAGATTTCAAGATTAAACCAAATGTATATTCTACCTCTTTCATTGCCCGTTTTAGAAAAAAAAGGAAATAAAGAAATAATATCATATTCTAAAGAAAAAATGGGAAGGCTTTTGATGACTAGAATGGAGAAAAATAATCCATTAGTTAATATTGATACTGGTGATGTTATTAATATCAAATCCCAAGAAGGAATTCCTCTCATTGATGGAAATATTTTAAGAGATAGTTTTGTATTAAATTATCCCATAATAATTTCTCAAAAAATTGATCTCCCTCAAAAATACGAGGTTTTGGTTGGAGATTATTTTAACATTCCTGGTTTTAAGTTTCGTAAACCTCGTGAAATTTTAGAATGTATAAATGATGTGTATTATAATTTAATTGACTCCCTCTTATTATTAATGAGTAAGGGCAATTTAGAAGGAAAAACGCTATATTTACCCCTCTTTAATAATTCTCTATCCTTAGATAATCCTGAAATTATAGAATGTATCAGAGATAAATTCAAAGATAATCTACCAATAAAGTTGGAATTTATATCTGAAAAACCTGTAACTTTCATTGAAGATCGATCAGTTATGACAAAAAAAGTAAGAACTGGTAAAATTCCTAAAGGAATTCTCAAAAAATGGCCCTTATATGTTATAAAATATTCAAAATAATAAAAAAAATTCTTATCCATAAAAAAAATATCTTATCGAGTTGTCTTTCTTTAAAGTACCAACAATAAATACTAAGAACATAATAAGAAATAACTCTAATATTGAATGGAGTATCTCAAATATCAAATTCGATTCACCATTCATACTATACAAATATTTACTGATTATTAAGTGTCCACGTGAAATAAATTTAATATTTATTAAATAAGTTGATTTTATAAAATCAATAATCTTTTTTTTCCTTAAATAAAATCAATTTATTAATATCTCGACATAATTTCGACATTAAAAAATAATGACTTTTTGAATCTAACTAGATATAATTTAATGTATAAATAATCCATTATCATATGAGATTGACTAAAATAATAGTTCATAAGATTCATCAATCACTTAATATATTTCAAAGAATAATTATATATTGTATTAAAACTTTAAATTAAAATTAGGTTAAGGCATATAAAACATCAATTAGTTAAAAAACCCGATAAAATTAAAAGGCATTTTTTGTGATCAAATTTGGAGGAATAGAATGACCGATAATTCGTTTTCGTTAGTAGATTTATATCCTAAGCATGTAATTAACTCTAAAGGTGAAAAAAAAGAGTTTGATGTTTCCAGTATTGCTAAGGTTTTAAATAAGGAAACAGGGCTTGACATACACATCGCAGAGAAAGTTACAGAGGATGTCGTGCGTAAAATAATTGGACTTGGTATTGATGAAATAACTACTAACCACATAAGGGAATTAGTGTGTGTAGAACTAACTCAACGAGGTTTGAATAAATATCGAAATTTATTTGCTCGTGCTATCAATTTAGAAAGCATCTCATTTAAATTAGACGAAGATTTTATTAATAAAATCAAAGGGAAACAACCAGATTGGGGGCCATTAGGATACATTACATATAAAAGAACATATGCCCGATTTATTGAAAAAGAAGGGAGGAAAGAGGAGTTTTGGGAAACTATTAGAAGGGTCGTTGAAGGTTGCTATTCGATACAAAAGGAACATTGTATGACGTTAAGCCTGCCTTGGAGCGATTCAAAAGCTCAAAGATCAGCTCAGACCATGTACCAGAAAATATGGGATTTTAAGTTCTTACCTCCTGGAAGAGGTCTTTGGATGATGGGCACTGAATTTATTGCCCGGCATGGGTCAATGTCGTTGAATAATTGTGGCTTTGCTTCTACTGAAGATATTGATTTGAAATACTCAAAAGCATTCGAGTTTGTAATGGATGCTCTAATGTTAGGTGTTGGTGTAGGGTTCGATACAAAAGGTGCGGGAAAAATAACTATTAAGAAACCTCAAGAAGGTACTGCTGATATTAAGATTCCTGACAGTAGAGAAGGTTGGGTAGAAGCACTTCGAATAGTTCTAGAAGCGTTTTTTTTAGGGAAACAGCTCCCTGTTTTTGATTATAGCTTAATAAGATCTGCGGGTGAACCCATTCGAGGTTTTGGAGGAATTGCTAGCGGTCCAGCTCCATTAAAGGAAATGCTAGAAAGCGTTCAGAAAATTCTTGAGGCTAAAATAAGTAAACATATAACTTCCATCGATATTTTAGACATCATGAATTTAATTGGAAAATGTGTCGTAGCAGGAAATGTTAGGAGGAGCGCTGAAATTGCTCTTGGAGATGCTACTGATTTGGATTTCATAACCTCTAAACAAGACGAAAAAAAACTTTATTCTCATCGATGGGCAAGTAATAATAGTGTTTTTGCTGTTAAGGGATTAGATTATTCCTTTATTGCTGATCAAATTGCAGTAAATGGAGAACCTGGAATTTTTTGGTTGGATAACGCAAAGGCGTATTCCCGAATGGGAGATAAGCCAGATTATAAAGATAAGAAAGCTGCTGGCGTAAATCCTTGTGGAGAACAGACACTCGAAAGCTTCGAACTTTGTTGCCTTGTAGAAAGCTTTCCATCACGCCACGATTCGTATGAGGAGTTTCAAGAGACATTGAAGTTCGCTTATCTCTATTCTAAGTCCGTAACCCTCGTTAACACTCATTGGCAAGAAACCAACGCAGTAATGCTTAAAAATAGAAGAATGGGAATTTCACAAACAGGAATAATTGAGGCTTTTGTTAAAAACGGCAGGAGAACAATGTTGGAATGGTCTAATAAAGGATATGAATATCTTCAGGCTTTAGACGAACAATATTCTGGTTGGCTTTGCATTCCAAAAAGTATTAAAATAACAACTGTTAAACCGAGTGGAACGGTAAGCCTCCTTCCAGGTGTCCCTCCTGGAATCCATTACCCTCATTCTGAGTATTATATTAGACGGATACGTATTTCTAAGAATTCAGACTTGATAACACCTATAAAGAAGGCAGGATATTTTGTTGAAGATGATCTTTATTCCCCCAATACCATTGTAGTAGAATTTCCTGTACACGAAAAATATTTCGTTCGTTCTAAAAATGATGTTTCTATATGGGAGCAAGCACAAAATGCAGCAGATTATCAGAAATATTGGTCTGACAACCAAGTGTCTATTACAATTACATTTCAGCAACATGAAGCAGATCAGATCAAACATGTTCTTGAATGCTTTGAAGATAAGCTAAAAAGCGCGAGTTTCTTGCCAATAAAAGAGCACGGATACAAACAGGCGCCTTACGAAGAAATTTCGCAGGAGAAATACGAAGAAATGATTTCTAAAATAAAACCTTTATTTTTAGATGAAACAAAAGATAGGGCAATCGGCGAGAAATTTTGTGATACAGATCGGTGCACTTTTGAACCTTAACTTCAACTTATTTTGAATTTATTTTAGTATAAAGTGAATAAAATTTTTAACCGCAAATCATATTATTATTACTAAGAAATTTTATTTATAAAAAAAGATTCTAATCAAAAGTGATTATTTATGGAACAAGATCCAGAAGAAGATAAGAAAACTATTAAAAAACGCGAGAAAGCAAGAACTACTCCCACAAAGAAGAAGGCAACATCTAAGAAAGAAGCAACAATAAAACCAGGCGATCTTCCTAAAACACCTTCTAAAAAAATTGTTTTTAAAAAAATGAAAATTAATTTTTGGAGGACTCGGCTACACGATGAGGAGTTAGGAGTACATCAGCAATTAAAGTATACTGCGAAAACGCGATGGTTCTCTAAAAGTTTTGATATCGAAGGTGTCATATCAATTGACGGTGAAAAGAAGAGTATTATTGCTTTTAATAAAGAACAATGGGAAGAAAGCCCACTCGAGGAAAAGAGGCTTGTTTGCAGATATTTTACCATAATGGAAGAAACTATGGATTCTAAAGCCAAGGGTGGGAACTTTAAAGGAGGTGTTGAGCTAAGCATAACTCATTCTCTTATTCAAAGTTATGAAATAAAACACCCAGCTCCAGTTTTCTACGCTCAAATTCCAGGTGTTAAAGTTTTAGTTCGATTCGTGAGGGGTTGGAGATTCATTGGTACTCGTTGGACATTCCCTCTCCTTCCAGAAGAAAAAGATGATAAACTTCAAATGATCTTAGCTAAAGGAGTTGTTGGTCCGGGCAGAAATTATAAAATGTATCTCGGTAAGAAATTAATTGCAAGAGTTGACGGGCACCCTATACAAAAAGAATACGAAATTGAAATATACGACGAAGATTACGCTAAAGATAAAACTTTCATGCGGTATATGATTTTGTTTGGATGTGCATGTAATTTTATGGACGGTGCTAAGAAAATTATTAAGAGCTTATATAAAAAGATGAAATCTACCGGTACTTCTGATTACAAGCCGCCTAAGAGTGAAATGGACCTATTCCGCAACCCAAGAATGATGAGGCGTTAACTTTTACAGTATTTAGAGATGTCTGATAATCTTCAAGATTATTGATAAAAAAAATAATTTTAAAAAATTTTTTTATTTCTTAATTTTTTAGGAAAGCATACTTCTTTTCCAACTTATATATCCTTTCGTTTCTTTTCCTCGATAAATAGCTTTTTTACCCGTTTGTTTGTTGTATAGTTTTTGGAGAGTTTCTTCATCGGCTCCTTTTAATTCGTCTCTCTTTATTTCTTCTTCGACTTCATATTCCTCTTCTATTCGTTTAACGCGTTTAAGTACTGCGAATACTCCATGATTCCAAAGTGCAAATCCTAAGTATACAAGAACTACGATTATGAAGAAGACGACTCCAACAAATAGAACCCATTCTCCGGGATTAAAATGATCCCAAATATAGCTGATCATATATGCTACAAAACTCCAAAAAATTGATGGTAAAATTACTAATGCGAGAGTAATTAGAAACAAGTATACGCTAACGAGAGTCACTGCTATTAAGAGTCTAAGAGTAGTGTAATCTTCGTATTTTTTAGCTAGCACTCTGTCCTTGAATAATCGTTGGCATAGCTTTAATATTCCTCCTCTGAATAACACATAGAAAAGTACAAGTAAGAAAAGATGGAGGACTATTATTCCAACAATAATAAGAGCCCCAGCACCTAGCCCCCAACTAACAACTATATCCCATCTGCCTGTTTCTACTAACCACCCTATTATTGTTAACCATATACCTAAAATCGTTATAGCAGAAGCTAAGATTATCGAGTAATAAATCAATTTAGCAATGCGTAAATCCCATGTACTATACTGATCTAATGGATCAGGCGCTCTCGTAGGTTCTTTTCGAGCTTTTCTTGGCATTTTCAATTCCTCTTATTATATTAGATTTTCAAATTTTATTATAATATTTCTATTTTAGTTTATTTGAATAGTTTACTTATTTAAATATTATGTGATTGATAAGATCCTAAAAATTGAAATTAATAAGGCGTTTTCAGAGTTGAATGGCAATATGGACACTTACTAATCCCCGCATCGATGTCCTCACCACAATAAGGGCAAAATTTCTGTTCTTTTTCAGCTTCTTCTGAGACTTCTAATGACGCATCTTTTTCTGATTTAATTTTCTTCTCCTTAGCTTTACCAGCTTTTTTAAGGACTCTTTCCCTTTGAGTCAAGGGTTCCTTTTCTTCTTCTGGTTTTGCATGTGGTTTGCTTGAAAATTCTACTTTTGATCGACATGTAGGACAATGTATCTTCTTCCTATTCGCATAAACAATAGCATAAATTATCAAAGCGACTCCGACCGTCGCTATTGATAAAATAACCCAGATTACTTTTTGAAATGTCTCCATTGGCTTTCTAGCAGGGTTATCTACTTCTTTATCACAAATCTTGCAGTATGCGTATTTTGTCATAATCCACTTGTTAATTAAAATCTCTTAATTCTAATAATAGAATGTTTTAATTAAAAGAATTTCCTTTATATCACGATTTTCGATAAAATTCTATTTTACGAAATATATGTACATGCATAATTCCTCAGATCTCATAAATTTTTTATATACTTTTCATTTTTGTATTTAAAAACCCACTAAAATTTCGCTAAAGTATGGAAAAGAATTCTTTTTATATCGAAACATACGGTTGCACTTCTAATAAGTCAGACTCATACATTATCTCAAGCGTCTTATATAAATCTGGATACAACTCGTCTACGATTGAAGAAGCAGAGTTTGTAATAATTAATACATGCGCTGTGAAACAGCAAACTGAAAATAAAATCAAATCTCGTTTGAGTGAACTATATAATAGTTTTAAGAACGATACAAATAAGCACTTTATTGTAGCGGGGTGTTTACCTCATATTGAACCCAAATATTTAGATGTCGTTAAAAATTTAATACCTAATTTCTCAGCAATTATCGGTCTTGATAATTTAAACGATCTTCCATTAATTTTTGAAGAAATTAAATCTGGGAAAACCAATCTCATTTATAAATCAAAAGATTCAATCGATAAATCTGAATTCTTAATTGATTACCCTAAAGGAAAAATAACGGGAATAGTTCCAATATCTGAAGGTTGTTTAGGTTCTTGTACATACTGCTGTGTTAAAAACGCAAGAGGAAAATTATTCTGCTATAATCCAGATAATATCTTAGATAATGTAAAACATCAACTAAAGCAAGGTATTAAACAAATTTATTTAACTTCTCAAGATTGTAGTGTATATCAATATGACAATACTAATTTAGGGGACTTAGTTCGAAACATTGTAAATCTTGACTATAAATTCTTTTTAAGAATTGGAATGATAAATCCGAGTTTCTTAGTCAAAAATTTCGACCAGTTAATCTCAATTTTCAAACATGAAAAAGTATATCAATTCCTACATGTCCCTATTCAGTCTGGAAGTGATGCTGTTCTCAAAAAAATGAAACGTACGTATAAAATTACGAAGGTCTTAGAAAACTTAAAGATTTTAAGAGAGAAAGTTCCCAATCTTACTATATCAACGGATATCATATGTGGTTTTCCAGGAGAATCTGAAGAAGAATTCGATGAAACAATAAAGTTAATTGAATGGCTTAAACCTGAAATTCTCAATATTTCAAAATATACACCTCGACCAGGAACTATGGCTAAAAATATGAACCAAGTTGATAGTAGAGTAATAAAAGAGAGATCAATTCGGTTATCTAAAATTTTTCGGGCTTCATTGGATAAAATTAACCAAGAGTGGATAGGATGGATTGGGGATGTATTAATTTTACATGAAGGATTCAAACCTAACCAAGTATTTGGCAGAAATTTTGCGTATAAGAATGTATTTATAGATGATATTGATGGTGAAATAGCAAAATTTATTCAAGTTAAAATTGAAAAAGTCGAAGGATTTAATTTATTCGGGAAATAGAACTTAATTTTGTAAATAAAAAAACAAAATCTAAAAAAAAAGGCTTAAAACTGCTTATTTAAGCCCAAACTTTTCAAGAAAACCGGATATTCGAGCTCGATGGAATTTCAAACCAAGATCATCAGGCTTAAATCCGAAAGCTAAAGCGTATAGTTCGGTTAAGTAGAGTACTGGAATATCAAATGTGTTATTAGATTGAGTTCCTGCTTTCTTTTGATTTGTGTCTAATTGTTGAAAACAAGCGGGACATATAACAACAAAAGCATCTGCTCCGGCTTTAATAGCACTGGATAGTTTATTTGCTAATATTTGCATTGATGGTTCTTCTTCAGTATTACCAACTCCACTTCCACAGCAGAGAAACTCTTCGTCGTATTCAACTGGTGTTGCTCCAGTCGCAGCGACTAACTCTCGTAACTTCTTGGGCTCCATTGGGTCATCAGTTTGAACAATTTCTGAGGGTCTGTTGTAGTGACACCCTGTGTGGCACGCTATTTTTAATCCGGTAAAGTCATGGGTGACGAATTCTTTTATCTTTTCAAGACCATAATCGTGCAAAACTTCAACAAAATGCTTTACATTAATGGTACCCTTAAATTCTCTTCCTACTTTACTTAAAATATCATTTATCTTTTTTCTCTCGTGATCACTATCATTCAATTCATGATTTACCACCTTTAGAGTTTGAAAGCAACCATTACAGAGGGAGATGATATCTTTTCCTTCGGCCTCGGCAAGCGTAAGGTTACGTGCTCCCATTGCTAGCCAACTGGTATGATCTATAGCATTAAATCCTACAGGATCAGGGCAACACGCAAAAGCAGCATCGGAAGTTTTTATTCCCAGTTTATCAAATACTTTTCTCGAGCTAGCTTCAATGAATGGAATCCGATTTCCAATTGTGCAGCCAGCGAACATTTTATATTCATCAACTTTTGCCATAATAAATCCTCTTTTTAATTTTGGAATAGTTATAATTATTCAAGTGCTAAATTTAATAAAAATATTGTTGAATCAAAACATATTTAGTTTGTCATGTTTTCTTTGTATTTAAATTTTAATTCATCTTTACTTAGTTGTAAATTATATTCAGCACGCTTGAAAGTGTCAATATAATTAATATTTAGTCAAGTACTATCATATGTATTAAAAGCAAATCAGAAAGTGTTTTTTTTCTATTATTACTAAAATGTATATTTTTTTCCTTTTTCAGGCAAAATCACTTTTCCAGATAATCCAAACTCTAGAAATATTTCGGGATGTTCCGTATGTACGGGTATTATATTTTCGGCATCAATCCTTAGAAGAAAATCTATTAAATCATCGACATTGCAATGACCAGAGGAATGAATTGTCTCACTTCTCGAAATTTTAAACCTCTTAAGCCAAGCGTTTAGTCTGTCTTCTTGAATATTCATCTCTTCACTAAAAGGATCTGTAGTTGAGTTTAAAAAGAGTGTCGTTCCCGGTTTTTGATTTAGATCAATCAACTCACTTAGCATAAAATCATCGAGATAAAGTAAGTATTTATCAGGTTCTTTTTTGACATCCTTATAAGTTACATAATTATCGATGTTAAAAATGTCATTCTGATATCCTTTATAATCAGTGGATTCAAAATTGCCCCAACCTTTTCTGGGTAAATATACTACTAAGTTTTTATCGCTATAATTCGGAAGATCGTAGTCTTTATAATATTGTTTTATAGTATTTTCCTCCATACCATCAAGGTTCATTCTAAAACTATCAATATAATGGAATATCTTAGGGCTAATTGCGAACCTCCTCTCGAATTTCTTAGCGAGTGAGTAATATAATAGAATTCTATCTAGATTTCTGGATGGAAATCTCACAAGGATTAGTCCCGGATGGTTTTGTATGATACTTTTTGATCGACTTTTTACAGTATTTTCAGATTGTTCATCATCATGATAAGTTCCTCTCCTATATGATTCAACATCAGGAACTCTTGTACCTTCTGTAATTATTGCTATGGGATTGGAATTTTGAGCGTGTGAAATGAACTTATTCACCCACTCAGAATGGAATCCATGCCTTCTAAAATCTCCCGTATAAATTATACTTCTCTCGTCGTATTCAACTATGTATGAGCCTGCTCCGGGAATAGAGTGATCTGTTTGGTATTGAGTGATTTTAATCTCACCTTTAGGAGAATTAAAATGTATTGATTTGCCATCTTCAATTATTTTTATTGGTCTCTTCGTTTCTGAGTGTTTGTAATCTGGTTTCTTAGCCCTTTTATATTCAATTTCACCATCAGCGCTCTTTTTTTTTTTAGGAACCAGTTTAAATGATTCATAAAATTGTAATACTTCGGGTAAAAGGCTGTCAGTTGAGGTATCAGTAAGATGCTCTAAAATAGTTTTTGACATCCAATTTAAATAAATCGGAGTATTTTGCTTAAGAAAACCCACAAATTTATAGTGGTCTAAATGCGCGTGCGTGAGGAAAAAAGCGTCAACTAAATTTTCTTCTGTCGTAATTATTTTATAAGGTTCAGTGTTCAAAACCTCACAAAAGGGGGCAATTAAATCGTTTCGATATAGTTTATTTAGTGGGGGTAGTAACTCTAAATATAAATAGTCTATGATACCATTAAATCTGCGAGGATTTAGAAATTCAGAATAATACCTTTGATTTTCGGCAAAAGATAAACCAAAATCGAACAGGAATTTCTTATCTCCTATGTTTATGAAGATTTTATTTCCTCCAATTTCGTTCACTCCACCAAAAATTTCAATTTCCATTTTCTTAAAAGAAAAAAGCCAAATTAAATAGTTTAAAACAATCCTAAATATAAATATATAAAAATTGAGATATAAAGCTTAGTAATTGGTTACATTAAATATCTTAAAGGAATTCCCTTTATTTAACTACTAATACTAGTTTGATTTATCGTTACTTCAATAAAAAAGAAAAGAAAGGATTATTTAATCAAAAATTTTTCCCACACTTATTACAAAAGTTTGCTTTAAGAGGAAGTTTCGCCCCGCAATTGGGACAAAATTTACTATCACTATTTGAGGAAGAAGTAATTTCGTTATATTCTTTAATTTTAGAACTTTCTTTTTCCGCTTTCTCGGATCTCTTTACTCCGTACCGTCCAAGAACCGCTAGTGCAGTCCCTATAAATGCCATTCCCGAATTATACGTAAACAAGCTGTGGATTTGAGTCAAAATTAAATCTGCCTGTGTATCCAGAGGTAGCCCTAAATACCTCACTATCCATGTTATTGCGAATATTATTAATCCTAACATTCCGAAACTCGTAGCAATCATTATGATAATTTTCCCTAACCTAGAGTGTTTAATGAGTATCAAGAATGTTCCTACCAAAACAGAATAACCTCCGTAAAATGAAATATATTCTAAGACCGTTAATAGAGCTTGAACAAGAGGTAGAAGTCCTGGAGCAATGTAAGGTAAAGCAAGATTATAAAGATATTGATAAAAAGCACTTCCTGTGGCAGATCCAATAATCATTAAGATACCGCCTAAAATACATAAGAAAATCCAAAAATATTTTTTCATTTATCTCACTTTTTTAAAATAAGTAATTTACTATGAACTAGATATTATAATATATGCTATAAAGTTTTTACATCCATTTTTACTTCCGTTGACTTTTGACTAATGATAAAGAAAATCATTTATTTTATTGAAGGTAAAAAGAGAGAAAAGCTATATTAAAGAACATAAATATTACTTCACGTTCCAATTCATTAAGAGTTCTCCTATAAATAACCACTATAGCATACCTAATTAAATCTTTATTCTGTTTGGGTTTGTATAGATGTTCATTCTCTTGCCTCGAGCAAAACCGATTAATGTAATCCCATAAGAAAATGCTAATCTTATACCTGATTCAATAGCGGCTGAAAGTGATGCTACAATAGGGATCTGCGCCCTCACCGCTTTCAAAACTGAATCACCTGTCAAGCGACCAGTCGAGGTTAAGATTTTATTATTGAATGGTTCCTTCTTTAAAAGTAAGGCACCAATCACTTTATCTATAGCGTTATGTCTTCCAATATCTTCGCTAGCGGTGACAAGGTTTCCTTCTAGATCGAATATAGCAGCCCCATGACACCCACCCGTTTCTTTAAACAGTGGAGTTTCTTTTTGCATTTTAGTCATCGCAGAAAATATAATATCAGCGTCCAGAGTAATGCTTTCTTTCGAATGAACGGAATTTTTTACTTCCTCTAATTTATCTTTAATCAAATTACGCCAAGGAGAAGGGATTCCACAGGTAGTATCAATGATCCTGCTAACTGGATTCATTTCCAAAATTTTAGAGTTATCTATGGATTTTTCAAGCTCAACATAAACTTTTCCTTCTAATTGATCAATCTTAATTATAGATATATCTTCAATGTTATTAATAATTCCAATAGAAAACAAAAACCCTATAGTAAGCTCTTTTAAATCTTTATCCAAACAAATAATATTTACCAAAGGTTCCGAATTTACAACGATATCAATTGGACTCTCTATTAGAACTAAATCTATTTCTTCTTTTTTGACATCCTTGTGGATTTTAGTTATATTGACTTTTCTCTGATACATGTTTCGATCCTATTCTTTCTGGGGAGGAAAATTAGGGTTTCTTAATAAAATATTGATTTCATAACCAATAAAACCATCTTTTATTCAATATAAATCAAGGTTCAAGTACAAAAAATATTGAAGTTTTATTATCTAAAGTTATTCGATAAATTATAACTTTGAAAAAAGAATTAAGCAGCTAGATATAATCTACCTTTAGTTTCTTTCGTAATTGTGTGATCCCCGCTATATTCAATAAATTTTCCCTTAATCACTTCACCATTAGGGAGTTGAACTTCATTAACTTCACCAACTTTCTTATAAGAAGGTAAGAGTCTTGAGGCCTTTCCTTTAATCACAATACTTCCCCATGCTTGGTCCGCGCCTGCACATCGGTCAACATCTCCTTCAACAACTATCGTTCCACCATGATTATGAATACCTAAGAACGCATCGGCGCTTCCACAATATAAGGTTGGCCACATGTTTGAGGGTTTAGAACTCTTCGCCCATAACATTGATTCTACTCCTACCTTTCCTTTGACTTTTATCGTGCCATTCTTCATACCTTGCCAGTAACCTCTGTAAGCTGATCCAACATAATGTCCCGCGTCGCCAGTAATTTCGAGTTCCCCTCCTTGAAGCATAGCACCTGCCCAATCGTCAGCATTCCCATTAACCGTAATTTTCCCCCCTGACATGTGATTTCCAATATGCATTCCGACATCACTATTAATAACTATTTCGCCACCTGTCATGTTTTCCCCGATTCGTTTTACGTTAGATACATCGCCATCAATAATTATCTTAGTATTAGCTACATCTGTAGATTTACCAGTTACATCAAAAAAATCACCAATAGTTACTTGCTTTGTTGCGTAAAATAAAGGTAATTTCTTAATATCAGCTGCTGTTTTACCCACAAAATTATCAGGAGTAATACTATCTGCTTCTAATGGGAAAGTTAGTTTCTTTTTTATTTTTAATTTAATTTCCGCCATGCTTTACTCACCCAACTTCTCTTTAACTTTTTCGATTAATCTCTCCAAAATCTCTTTATCAGACAAACATTCTCCTGGTGCATCTTTCACTTTCCTTAACCTTAATGGTACTGTATCCATACGATAAGCGGTTCCTTCGCATTCAATTCCAGCGATAGCTGCGGGTAATACGACATCAGCAAATGCAGAAGTTGGTGTTTTATGTGGTTCGATTGCAATTAGAGGATGTTTAAATAGATTTTTAACCGCTGCTGCCGGAAAATTACTCCCTGGGTCTGAAGCTACGATTAAAGCAGCATCAACTTCGTCCCGCATTAGAAGATCTACGGAAGAAAATTCTCCTGGATTATAACGAGGATATCCTCGAGAAAAATCAATTGAATATGCATAACCTGTATTCCAAGCAAAAACTTGATTAGCTCCGGTAACATTATAATGCCCACGCATAGGAATTAGAATAAATTTCGTATAGTCATTTAATTCTGTGACTAAGCGTATTGCTGTGTCTATATTGCGGTGATGTGCTGAGGTCTGAGTTAAGCCCATACCAAAGAAAATTACACCAAAATTACTTGATTTTAACTTTTCGACCAATTCTTTAATATCATCTATAGAGACACCAGATACTTCTTTTACATCTAATTCGCTTCCTCTTAAAACTGCCCTGATTGCTTGGATCAATTCGTAATCTTCGCTAGGATTAATTTGAATGAATTTATCCGCAACTTGAGCTGTATGAGTATTTCTTGGGTCAACAACTATAATATATCTATCATTTCTACCGTCAGTTCTAAAATATCCTCTAATAAAATCACTGTAGCGACTTAAATGCCTTGGATGAGCATGAACTGGGTTAGATCCCCAAAAAATAATAGTATCTGCTCGGTTTTTGATTTCTCCTAAAGTTGCAAGTGAAGCGCCAACATCTTGAATCGCTAATAAACTTGGACCGTGACAAACAGAAGCGGTATTGTCTAAAATAGCGTTTAGCATCTCGGCTAAAACAACGCCTTTGCTCTGAGCTTCACATTCAGTGCTAGAAAAACCGTAAAGTAAAGGTCGTTGTGCGTTTACCAGTATATCTGCAGCTTTATCTAATGCTTCCTCCCAAGAAACTTCTTTGTGTTCCCCATTTTCTTTGATTAATGGTTTAGTATAACGATGATCGCTCGGATTCGATGAAAAATATTTCTTGGTGCCAATCTGGCAACCGTTTCTTACTTCTACAACAACATCTGTTTTTAGATCTACATCGATTTCGAGGTCATCACATAAAGTTCCACAAAACGGACAGCATACATCTTTTACTGTTCTTACTTTTTCTACCATATTATTCACTTCTTTAAGCTTCCTTTAATCTTCCTATTAATTCTATAGCACCTAGAACTTTTCCGTTTTTTACAACTTCAACTTTAGATTTCATTCCCTTATATTGTGGAGTGCCACATGCTTGAGAACTAGGATTTACGAGTTGATTTGCCCAGGGTCCCATCGGTATAAATATTATACCTGGATGAGGTCCTTCTTCAGTAATTGTTGAATAAACCACTACCTCACCGTAATCTGTTATGACTTTAACTGGAGTTCCAACGAGACAATCAAGCTTTTTAAAATCATCAGCATCAAATGTGCAGATACCTGCAGCTCGAACATTCTCTCTTGATGCTTTTCCTCCTTCAAGAGCTACTCCTTGACTAATAGTTCGCCCAGTTAAAAGAATTAAGTTATTTAAACTCATTTTCATGCCTCCTCTTTTTTACTCCATCTTAAGGTTTTCAATCTTTCTAATAAGGGTAGCCAATAGCGTTCTTCAAATTCTCCCGAAGTATGAACATCGGTTATCTCGAGAATTAGTGCTCCTGTTGGGCATGCGTTATCACATGCTCCACACGCTACACACGCATCCTCATCGACAACCTCTACATTTTTCGACATTTCCCAACCATGTTCGGCTCTTTTAGCAATTTCAATCGAACCTGATGGACAAACTTCAGCACAGGAACCGCATCCTTTTGCGCATTCTTCATCAATAATTTTCACCTTTGCTTTAACCCATTGTTTTGCGATTCTATCATTCAATAATTTTTTAGTTTCAAACTCTAGAGTGGGCATTACCTTTTGGGCTACGAGTGGGATATCGGTTAAATTGATAATTTCGCCATCTTTTTTCATGGTTAATGCTCCAAAAGGACAGCAATAAACACAAGTTCCACAGAAGACACAAAGCTTTGGATCATAGAGCTCTGGTATAATATCTTCCCTTGTGGGAAATCTTCGTGAGGCTCCTACTGGTCCACGAGAGATTGCATCCTTGGGGCACACCCGAGCGCAAGTTCCGCATCCAACGCATTTCTCTCGATTTAAAATAAGTTCTAAATTTTCAGTAAGAAACTGAACTTTAATATTTTCCATTTCTTTTGTAATTGTTCTGGATATTTTAGGAAATGACATTTTTAAACACGCTCCACATTTTCAATTCTAATAGCTACTTGAGGGCACATTTTTACACATACACCGCAACCGTCACAATTTACTTCTCTCTCGTCGCTATAAATTGGCACAGCTATTCCATTTTTGACCAATATTACTGCATTTTTTTCGTTCAAAAAGCTTTGTTTCCTCAACTCGTTGAAGTTGATTGGACATGAAACGACGCAAGCATTACAACCGGTGCATGTATTTTTATTTATTTTTAATTCATAGATTTGCATGGTAATCTTTCCCCTATTTGTAAGAGCAACTCCTAATAATTTTGGTTATTCTTTCGGTTAGGTAATTAATATTTGTTCTAGTAATTATTGTTTGTTCTAGTAATTGATTAAGATAAATTCAATTCTTTATTAGTTTTATTATAAAAATTATGATATAAACTTACTTCTTAGAAGGAATTGTGTTTTAAAAAATTTAGTATACGGTTTTGAAAGCTCATTGAACAAAGATATTCATCCTTCAATAAAATATAAAGAAAGAGAAAATTAAACACCTTTGTGACAACAGACGCTCTCATTGGGTTGAAAAACGCAGGGCGTATAAATTTCTACCTCTTCGAAGCGATAAAGCATAATTTTAAATATATATTCGTGAAATTAATTAGTATGAAGTCCTTAATAAAAAAATTTGAATTTACAAACGATTTAAAGCCAATTTGTCCCTATTGTGAAAAAGAAATCGATATTGAAGAATTTTTAGAAGGGGGTCCTGGAATGCATCAAAAAATTAGCACAATTAAGGTTATGATGAAACCATCAATATTTATGACAACAACCTTCTTTTGTCCACATTGTCGAAAAATTCTGGGAGTTAGTAAAAATTCTGGGAGTTAGTAAAGCTAATTAATGTCCTTTTTTTTTCATAAACAAAAAATGTTTTTTATGTTATAAACCATATGTTTAAATATTTTAGGGTTAATTCAAGAATTAATTTAAAAAATAGAGGTTTAAAATCAATGGTTCATGATTTATTTACGTTTCTTGTTGGAGGTAAAGCTGGAGAAGGTGTAAAGAAAGCAGGATCAGTAGCAGCTCATATCTTTTCAAGTTTGGGAAGGCAAGTGTTCCAAATGGACGATTACATGAGTTTAATAAGGGGCGGTCATAATTTTTCTGTTGTAAGCACGTCCTCTAGTAGGATCACGAGTCAATATATAAAAGCGAATCTTGTGGTCAATTTTGATAAGAGAAGTAGTGATAATCACATTAACGATGTTACTAAGAGTGGTATTGTCATTTTTAATTCAGACGAACAAGAAAATGCTGATGGAATTGGCATCCCGTTAAGTTCAGAAGCTGAAAAGTATCCTATGAAGAAATTAATGTATGGTGTAGGGGCCGTAGCTATATTATCTTCGACAATAGGAATGAACAAAGAACAAATGAACCAAAATATCAAAAACCAATATCCAAGTGGTATCGAAAATAATATCAAATTTGCAGATACTATATATGATATGGTAAAAGACGGATGTCAAAATAAATACCCGTTAGAAAGAGGAGTAAAAAATAGACCAATAATTACGGGAAACGAGGCAATAAGCCTCGGGGCTATCGCTGGCGGGTTAGATACATATTATGGATATCCAATGACGCCTGCTTCTTCTATATTACACTTCTTAGCTAAACAAGCTGAAAATTTTGGTTTAGCAGTTGTTCATGCCGAAAGCGAACTTGCAGTAATTAACATGGCTATTGGTTCCTCTTTTACTGGAGCGAGATCTATGGTTGGTACTAGTGGTGGAGGTTTCGCACTTATGACCGAAGGCATCTCATTAGCGGGTATAACAGAAACACCCATCTTATGTGTATTGTCTATGCGTCCTGGACCTGCTACTGGAGTTCCTACTTATACCGAACAAGCTGACTTAAATTTTGCTCTATCCGCAGGTCATGGTGATTTTTTGCGAATTGTAGCATCTCCCGGAACGATAGAAGAGGCTTACTCCTTAACGGCTGAATTGTTAGATCTCGTTTGGAAGTTTCAAACACCCGCTATCCTTCTAACCGAAAAACATTTATCCGAGAATAGTATGACTATTAACCTAAACATTGATAATGCGAAATGGGCAGAACCAAAATTGTATACAAGAGGGGATTATAAAAGATACCTTGACACTGATGATGGAATTTCGCCAATGCTTTTTCCACCTTCTAAAGAGGTAATAAAATGGAATAGTTACGAACACGATGAGAATGGAATTACAACTGAGAGCGCTGAAATGATAGCGAAAATGCATGATAAAAGGAATAAAAAACTACGGAAACTTATCGAACATTTAAAAACACAAAATACAGTTAACATCATTAGAGGAGAGCACCCTACTAATATTTTTACTTATGGTTCCACTTATATGAGCCTACTAGAAGCTCTTAAGTATGGTGGATTAAATCCGACAATTGTTCAGCCGATTTATTTGAGCCCCTTACCTATTTGGGAATTAGAAGAATTTATAAATCAAGACAATATAGTTATTGAACAAAGCGTCACGGGACAATTTGCATCTCTTCTTAAAGAGAAGGGGGGATTAAACATTAGAAGCGTGATTAAAAGA
Organism: uncultured archaeon; assembly: GCA_964508365.1. Taxonomy (GTDB): domain Archaea; phylum Asgardarchaeota; class Lokiarchaeia; order Sigyniarchaeales; family SOKP01; genus SOKP01. The sequence goes on along the minus strand of CAZDTP010000004.1, from coordinate 18,945 downwards.
TACGACGGTCGTCCCTTTGATCCAATTGAGCTTTCAATTAAAATTAAGGAGGAGTTGGAATAATATGGAAAATCTTAAAACTAACGCCGAAATTACTTGGTGTCCTGGTTGTGGGAATTTTGGTATTTTTACCGCTTTAAGAAACGCTATTCCAAAGCTGGAAGCAAAAGGAATCAATAGAAAAGATATTGTAATTACTGCGGGTATTGGGTGTCACGCAAAAATCTTTGATTATCTCAATTTAAGCGGACTTTATGGGCTGCACGGACGAAATAGCTCGAATGCTGAAGGGATGAAAATAGCAAATCCCGATTTAAAAATTATAACTTTTTCTGGAGACGGAAACGGATTAGGTGAAGGTTTAGCTCATACAATATTCGCAGCCAAAAGAAATCAGGATATCACCATGATATTGCATAATAATAGCGTGTATGCATTAACCACTGGCCAGTATTCTCCTTTGACAGAGAAGGGATGGAAAGGACCTTCTACTCCTGGAGGAAGTTTTGAAACACCATTTAACGCTATATCGTTAATGCTAGAAGTTGGAGCAACTTTTATTGCCAGAACATTTGCTGGAGAAATTACTCATCTCACAGATGTCTTAATTCAAGCGATCGAGCATAAAGGTTTCTCTTTTATCGAAGTATTACAACCTGCCGTTCCCTATCATTCCTGGAACGAGTATCGAGAAAAAGTAGAATTTCTTGAAAAATTACCTGAAACTTATGAGGAAGCAATGAAAACGGCTAAAAATAAACATAGGTATACTTTAGGTGTTTTCTATAAGACCCAAAGACCGGTATATCATGAAGGATTATATGGAGATCATAACCCACTAACCAAGCGTCTATCTCGAAACGATAGAATTACAAAAATTAAGCAAATTCTTTTTGGTTAAAATATTTTGAATTAATAATATTCAAACCTTACCGTTTACTTTAAGACATTCTATATATTTATTTTTAGTAACTATTTTTGATAAGAGGTAGAAAATGAAAATTGAAGACATTGCTAATAAGATTTCAGAAGAGAATCAAGAAGAAATTTTTAAAGATCTTTTTTCTGAAAAGAAAATATATACCTTTTTGGTCGGAGCAGGAATCTCGATGGACCCTCCATCTAACGTACCATCTGCGAGAATGTTTGTGAAAGGTCTATTCAAATATTATGCTCCCGAAGAGGAAAAAGATAAGTTATCCTCCTTAGAATCTTTGAGATATGAATTTTTAGTTGAAAAAGTACAAAATTTATTTGAAAAGGATGTAAAATTTCTTGATTACTTAGATAATGTTAAGGAACCTAATGCAATCCATTATTTCTTAGCAAATATGATTATGAGGTATAACTATGTCATAACGACCAATTTTGATTATCTTCTCGAGACTGCGATGCAGAAAAAGCTTTCAATCTATCCTATATTTAATTACTTTCACGCGAAGCTCATGGTAATCATAACTAAAGAAGATTATGATAAAGATATTATAAATCAGTTCCCTGTGATTAAAATTCATGGTTCAAAATGGGATTGCATTAAGGGAAGATCAACTAAAGATTCATTAATAACTACGATTAGTACTCTTGGAAAAGATAAGGAAAAAGGTAAGACATTTGCTATAGAGACATATAAGAAAAAATTGATTAACATGGTAATGCAAGATAGGGATCTTGTCATTATGGGTTATTCGGGTAGCGATGATTTCGACATAAGTCCAATGCTAAAGGAATTAAATACTATAAAGAGAATTTTTTGGATAGATCACGATCCAGATGCTATTTCGGGAGCGTATGAAATATATTATTACAAACCAGTACAAGATATCTCTGAATTAAATTCTAGCACTGAAATAAATAAATTGGATAAAATGCTCGCAGAACTTTCTTCGCTTAATAATAATGACATCTACAAAATTAAAACAAAGACCTTAAACTTTGTAACAGATAAATTAGCTCCTATCTATAATGAATCATTTGAGTTTCTAAAAATAGGTACAACTAATGAAGTTCTTAGTTTTGATGATTATATGAAAGATAATCATTTTAACGCATCTCAATCCTCAAAATACAGACTTGCTCATGAAATTTACTATGATCTGGGCGAAATTGAATCCGCGGAAAGGACTGCTTTAAAAGGTTTAACATTATCAAAAGAAGAGGAAGAAAATATGAATCAAACTTATTTTACTAACGCCCTAGGTCTAGTTTATCTTTCCAAAGGAGAATACGATAAAGCGATTGTAAATTTTGAACATACTCTTGAACTAACAGAAAAATTAAATCAATTTAACGAAAAATTAGGTGTTCTATTGAATTTAGGAGAATTATCTCGAAAGAAAGGTGATCTAAAGAATGCTTTTAAATATGTCTCAGAAGCATCTAACATAATGACAAATGACACTCCTGCTGTATTAAAATTCTCTATTTTGAATAATTTAGGAACATTATATAGAGATAATGGAGATATCGACAATGCAGTAAAAAATTTTGAGCTAGCTCTCGAAATAACCGAACGCACTGGTGATTTATTCAGCAAAGCTTTATGTTATAATAATCTAGCGGGAATCCAAACCTCACAGGGATTGTTAAATCCTGCTTTGAAAAATTCTTCTGAAGCTCTTAAGATTAATGAGCAGCTCGGAGATTTAGACAATATGTGTTCAACGTTGAATACTATCGGAAACATATTTAGAATAGCTGGGCAATATTCACAAGCATTACAATATCTTGGAAGAGCATATCAAACTGCAGATAAAATTCAGAACCTGAATATCAAGGCTTTAGCTGCCAATTCAATTGGAGTTATTCATTATGAAAGTGGAAAAAAAGATTTAGCTATGAAATATTATAATGAATCTCTGATGATAAGAAAAAAGATTGGGGATTTATCTGGTCAAGCAACGACTTTAAATAATATTGGAATGGTTTATCGTACTAATAGAGATTATGATACCGCTTTTGAATTAATAAATCAATCTATTGAACTTACGGAGAAAATAGGGGAAAAAAAAAATCTAGCTGTCCGGTATGGAAACCGTGCTTCTATCTATGAAATAAGGAGAGAATTTGAAAAAGCACTTGAGGAGTACAAAAAAGCACTACAGATTGAACAATCACAGAATAACTTAGCAGGTATAGCTAGTCAACTTACTAATATTGGAGGAATATTAGGAGATTTAGGACGGTATGAAGAGACAATTAAACACTATTCTGATGCGTTAAATATAATGGAAAATTTAGGGCTTAAACCTGGGATAGCAAGATCCCTTAATAATTTAGGTATGATTTTCTATAAATATAAGAAAGATTATCAAAAATCCATTGATTATCTACAAAGAGCGCTTGAAATCTATAAAGAATTAAACTTTCCAGATATGATTACAAATACCCAGCAGAACTTAGTTTTTATAAAAAAGGAATTCGAGTCAAATTGATTTATAAACCCAATTAATGATTTTAGGAACTGGGAATTTTTAGATCAATTATATGATGTTTGTTTGGGTTAAATATCCATTCGTTTTTACATTTTTTACTGCAAAAATAGTGTTTGGAGGGTTCCTGAGCGATATTTATAAAGACAAATTTGTAATGTCTATCATAATTACGCTGATACAGTTTTAAATGTTTTCCACACAATTCGCATTTTTTTTTCAAGATCATCATACTTCCAGTTATTTCGTCTGTGGAATCTGTAAATCGTTTCATTTTTTTAATTTATTAATATTTTCCATTTTATTTCTGTTACTCGTAATGAAATATTAGTTTACCTATAAAATTATTGTTTCTATATATAATAGTTAAAAAGAAAAAATAAGAAAATAATAATAATGTAAGAAAACCTTAAGGCATTATTTTAAATTGATGCGTCCAATAGCTCTAAATGGTAAAGCTTCGTTAAATTTGTCGTAATCGAATATTCTTCTTCCATCAATTACATTAGGTGTTTTCATACTTTTCTTAAAATCTTCTGGAGTAAGATTTTTAAACTCGTCCCATTCTGTTATTAAAAAAGCGCATTCTGAATCCTTAAGGGCTTCTTCAATCGAATCGGTATAGTTTATCTTATCTCCAAATTCTACCTTTGCCGTCTCTTTAGCTTTAGGATCGTATCCATTTATGTTCTTGATGCCCCGATTCATTAATTCGTCAACGACTCTTAAGCTAGGTGCTTCTCTCATGTCGTCAGTACCTGGTTTGAATGAAAGACCTAATAAAGTAACCCTTTTATTCGCTAGTTTACCAGCAAGTTCTTCCGCCATGTCGACAATTTTAATAGCTTGATCATCGTTGATTCCAAGTACCGCTTCTAATAATCTTGAAGTATATCCCTGTGATTTAGACCATGCTTTGATCGCGTTTACGTCTTTATGAAAACAAGAACCTCCAAATCCCACTCCTGCTTGTAAAAATCGATCACTTATCCGATAATCCAAACCTACGCCCTTCATTACTTGAACTATATCGACATTAGGCACTAATTGAGCGAAGTTTGCAAATTCATTTGCGTAACTAATTTTAGTAGACAAAAGGCAATTATTCCCATATTTAACGAGCTCAGCACTTTCTAAATTCATTCTTAAGATAGGGCAATGTTGTAGGTGATCACCGTAGAAATATTCGTAAAAATCTTGGAGCATATCTCCACTTTTATCGTCTAATGCACCAATTACAATTCTATCTGGTTTTAAAGTATCCTTGATCGATCGTCCCTCAGCTAAAAATTCAGGTTGCATACACAATCCAAAATCTTTTCCCGGAATTTTTCCTGAAATTTCAGTGATTAATTTTCCAACAAGGTTTCTAGCAGTACCAGGAACAACTGTGGATCTTACGACAACTAGATGGTAAGAATCTTTTTGTTTGAGAGCTTCTCCTATTTCTCTAGCTGTGCTCTCGATATATCCCAAATTTATGCTTTTATCTTTTCGCATTGGCGTACCTTGAGTGATCATAGAAAGATCTGTTTCAAGAACGGCTTTAACGGGATCAAGCAAACATTGTAATAATTCTGGCTTGTTAGCCTTAATATCGTCCATCATTTCTTGTAAATCTGCTTCGTAAAAAGGAGCTTTTCCATTATTAATCATTTTAGCTTTTTTCTCGTTATGAGTAGAAGCTAACACTTTAATATCCTTATCGGCAAAACAGGCTGCTGAACAGAGCCCTATGAAGCCTGTTCCTAAAATCGAAACCTTATACTTATACAAATTTTATTCCACTTCAGTTATTTTATCCTTTAAAATATCAGTTTTGGATATAGTTAAAACTTTTTGATCTTCATTAAATAAATTTATTATATAAAGAAACTAGTATTAAGATTATGGTTTCTTCCAATGAAAGTTGGAAGGATGGGAATTCTCTGGGTAGAATTTTAAACCTGTAAATTAAGTGCGATAAAAAAGGTTAAAAGATAAAATGAAAGACATTAGAAAAAAATTGAAAATTCCAGACACTGCGTTAAAGGTTATAAATGATTTTCTCCTTGATGATAAAAATCCGTTAGTAAATGATCTCTTAACAATCGTAGATAAATATGGGGGAGTAGAAGAGATTAATAAAAAAGCAGAAGAAGCGAGTAAATTAGAGACTCTATTAGCACAATTGGAAAAAAAGAATTCAGATTATGTAAAGAATCTCGAATGGTTGATTTCCCAGCGGGATAAACAGGCTTTTATAAGCGTAGCAGATTATCGGAAAAAGATTTTAGGCGATAAAGCATCTGAAATGACATTCAACGAGGATTTTGCTGTTACACTGGAGCTCTCGGCATGCCAATATTTTCCGTTTTTTATCGATATTATAAAGGATGCTATTGAAAATCAGAAATTAGTCCCTGGAAGGATTATCCGCGTAAGAAATATGAAGGAACAAGAAGAAGATGGCGATCTATTAGCGATGGCTGCTGCAATGCAAGTTATTGGATCTTCTTGGGTTGAAACTCTTGATACAAAGGGTACGGCACCAGGTCCAGATGGAATGCCTATAAACGTACATCTTGGAGGTCCTGATACGATTACTGGATATTTTGGAGGTGTTGGACAACCAAACGATTTTGCGTTGAAATGGATCGACGAGTTTCTTTACTATTATACTAACTACGGCATTAAACAAGTTCTTAATGTAAATCCTGGCACTGTTTTATTAGGGTATTTTATCCATAAACTTGGTATTAACAACGAATTTAAAATAAGTGTATATATGGGCAACGATAACCCATATTCTTGTCTTTGGACTTTATTAACCGCTAAATTGTTTGCACGGGAGGATGGTACAAGTCCATTGATCGGTTTTAATTTAGCTAATTCAGTTAATAATGAAACCCTTGAAATGGCAGCGTATATAAGAAAACCGTTTGGATTCGAAGATGTTGTAAGGCTTGAGCATCACATTACTGAAACTTGGAAATCGATTGTAAGACAACCATACGACCGAAGGGATGAGTTACTTGAACTAGCACGTAAAGTAAAGAATGTTAGTGCTAAACATGAAGGAGCAAATGTTGAAGTTGATGAAAAACGAGAACATCCTTCAGATATCCTTGAATATTTCATGACTAAAGAAGAAATTAAAGAAGCAGGACTTTGGGATGCATTACGAATTAATCATATAGATCGAAATGACGCCGTTAATTCAACAGCTAAAGCTCTAACTGAAAACGGACTAGCGTTTTTAGCTGCTAAAAATCTACACTACTAGTAATAAATAAAGAGGTTAAATTAAAATGGGAAAATTTGATTTTAGACCAACAGGAGTTATGCCTGCTTTGGTGACTCCTTTCAATAAAGATGACGAGACAATAAACGAAGAGAATCTTAGAAATTTAGTAAATTATCTCATAGAACAAGGAGTTACGGGACTCGTACCAGTAGGAACGACCGGAGAGTTCGTCAACATGACGTTCGAAGAACGTTTGAGAGTCATTGAAATAGTAGTAGACGAAACGAACGGAAGAATTCCAGTGATTGCTGGAACAGGGGAGACCGGTACAAAAATGGTAATAGATGCTACTAAAGCTGCCACAGATATCGGGGCTGATGCTGCTATAGTAGTAACACCATACTATTTAAAACCTAAAGCAAAAGGATTATACGATCATTATTTTACGATAGCGGAAAAAACAGACATTCCGTTAGTGTTGTATAATATTCCCCCTTGTACTGGTGTGGAATTGCCTTGGACAGTTGTAGAAGATCTAGTTGATATCGAAAATTTCGTAGCCATAAAAGATTCTAGTGGTGATTACAAGTATTTTTCAGCTTTACTAGAGAAAGTTAGCGATAAAATCTCTGTTTTGATTGGCTGGGACGAAAATGTATTAGGAGCTTTAGCGGGTGGCGCTGCAGGTTGTATACTTGGTTCTGCTAATGTCATACCTAAAGTATGGCTTGAAATTTATGACCATGTGAAAAACAACCGTTTACAAGAAGCTCAGACTCTTCAAAAAAAGGTGCAAAAATTAGCACGCATGCTAATTAATTCTGGAGCATTAGGAGCTAAAGAGTGCTTAAACATGATGGGAATTCCAGTAGGCACAACCAGACGACCTATTATTTTAGGAGATGCTCTTTCGTATGAGTTACAGGACGAATTTCGAGTTGAGTTAGAAAAACTTGGATTAATAGAAAAGAAAGAAATCAAATTTGAGATTGGTGAGAAAGAACTTACGAGTCGATTTTACGCAGTGGGAGTAACCCCTGAAAAAATATCAGATTTTAGGTTGAAAGTTGGGGAATCGCTTGTTGGGAATAGAGCCGAATTAGCACATATTGACTTGTTGATAGGAAACAAAGATGGACCCGTAGGGGACGCTTACGCACGAGCATTGACTCATCCAGCTAAAGGTCGTGAAGGACTGCAGGTTATTCTTGAACCAAACATGCAGGTTAAACCAGCTACTATTATGATACCTACAGTTAAAGTTACTTCTCTACGACACGCAAGTTTAACTTATGGTCCTGCTCAAGCGGCAGTGGCTAAAGCTGTAATGAAGTGCGTAGAAGATGGAATCCTCCCTAAGGAAGCCGCAGAAGATATTGTAATTGTCGTAAATGTATTTGTACACCCAAGTGCGAGCGCTCGAAAACGAGTTTTTATAAATAATTATAAAGCTACTAGAAATGCAATTAGAAAGGCGATGGAAGGGCTACCGACGGTAGATGATGGAATCGAAAATGCTGAAAGCGCACGGCACCCCTTTAGAAACGATCCTTAATTAGGAGGTGATAATTATGGAATTAAAATATCTCTTTAAACCCGGGAAAATTGGTACCGTATCAATTAAAAATCGCATAGTTCGTTCAGCAACTTGGGAATCAAGAGCAACTAAGGATGGCTATGTAACTGATTCACTTATTGATTTTTATGAGGAGTTAGCTAAGGGCGGGACGGGATTAATAATTACAGGATATATTGCTGTTGATCCAATAGGTGCCCAAACCACTCGAATGACTCGAATCTATGATGATTCTTATATTCTTGGACAAAAAAAATTGGTAAAATCTATTCATGAATATTCAGATGTTAAAGTAGCAGCTCAATTAGCACACACTGGGAATAATGTTATTAGTCGTAATCGAGAAACAGTGGGACCATCACCAATAAAAGATCCTATAACAAAAAAAATTTGTCGTGAATTGAAAAATGAAGAAATTAAAAAAATAACAAAAAAATTTATTGAAGCAAGCTCCAGGGTTTATGAGTGCGGCTATGATATGATACAACTACATGCTGGTCATGGCTATCTCCTGAGTGACTTCATCTCTCCTTTCACTAATAAGCGGATTGATGAATATGGAGGTACAACTCTTAATAGATTAAAAATTATTATTGATATTTTTAATCAAATAAGAGATAATTTAGGAACCGAATTTCCAATTACCATTAAATTGAGTACTCAAGATTTTTTAGGAGAAGGAAAGGGATTAACTTTAAGAGAGGGAGTAGAGATAGCTAAATATTTAGTAGATTTAGGTTTTGATGCTATTGAACCTACATCTGGCCGAACAAATCTAAAAGCAACCAACAAAAAATCATATCCAAGTGTGAATTTTAGTTCAACTGAAGATGAAAACTATTATTTACCAAATGCTAAGGCTATTAAGCGAGTAATGAAAGATTGTTCATTAATTTTTATGGGGGGAATAAGAAACCCTTTATCCGCAGATAAATTTCTGGCGGAAGAAATAGCAAATTTTATTTCTATGTGTCGCCCTCTCATATATGAACCTGATTTACCTAATCGATGGAAAGATGGAGATCTTACACCTGCATTATGTACTAATTGTAATGCGTGTTTTGGAATTGGCGAGAGAAGAAAAGTATATTGTGTGGTTAAAAAGAGTTTAGAAAAGAGAATTTAATTAATAATTAATTAAAAATAATCGAAAAGATAATAAACTCGAAATGCGGTCCGAAAAGGTTTTACCCGAAAGGTTAGAGCTTCAATGGTCAGCTATAAAATATACTTTTTCTAAACATTCTTTAATATTTTTCTCTTTTGGGACGCCTATATTAGGCAGTCTTATTTTTTTATTTCTTAATATGAGTTTTAATAGTTGGGTGACTGCGATGTTTATTAAACAAGTAAGTTACTTATTGGACCTAATCTTCAATATTGAAGCAAATGTAGTTATCAACCCTGATCTAATAGCCATATATTTACCAAATCCTTCTGTCTCTGGTAGAGTGTTACCCGTTTGTTATGGTGCTGAAGTGATTAGTATTTTTATTGGTATAATTCTTGCGACGCCTTCTTCGCATGATCGTAAACCAGAAATTAATATAATTTGGAGGAAAACTAAAATCATTATAATAACAATATTATCAACATATCTTTCACATATGATCCGAATGGTATTGATGTTAGCATTTTTACATAATGGAATGCCCATGCATATAATCCACGATTCATCGTACTATCTTATAACACTAATCTCATTCATAATAATTCTTTACTTCCTTCGAAAAATTTTACCCGAATTTATTGTTTCTTTACCTTATATACGCGATTCTATTTCAAATAAAGAAATTAACAATCCTGTGACTGAAACAACACACACAAATAAAAAGAGCAATTTAATAAAAGAACTAACTGTAGAAAGGAAAGAGCTATATTATCCATTATTAGGAATAACAGTTTGCACTTCTCTAATTTATTTCGTTTGTCTTTTTTTAAGTTTTTACGGATATGGAATTTTTTATATAACCATTAATCTTTACGAAATGATTCTTCCTGTATTATTCGCATTAATATTCCTAATAGGTCGATATCTGTTAGGTGTGATCAAAAACTTAACAAAATTAGATTTTATACTCCCAATTTTGTCTCTTGTTTTAATTGTTTGTTTATTTTTTTTCTTTTCAATTTTAGCATATTTCTTAGTAAGTGATATTTTGAATGGCATAACTGTTGTTATATACTTCGCATCAGTTATTTTCATTTACTATTTCCTTCATAAAGAAGTTAAAAATTATCTTCTAATTAAAAGAATATAATTACGAATTGTGACGATGCAATCCATTTAGGAACGATCCTTAAATAAAATTTTTAACTTTTTTTCTAATTTTTTATATTTTATTAATATTTGAAATTTCTAATGGTAATAATTAACAGAAGATTTTTGTTCCTTTTATAGTTAATAATCTGAATATTGATATTCTATTCAAATGATTTTATAATTGAAACACGAATAAAATCCAAAATTTTTAAGGAGAAAATTATAATGACAGTTAAAAAAGTTGAATTAAAGGTTGGAGATACTGCTCCCGAGTTTTGCCTACCAGACAAAGATAATAAGAAGGTATGTCTTAAGGAATTTAAAGGTAAGTACGTCATCGTCTACTTTTATCCTAAAGATAATACGCCAGGTTGTACTACTGAAGCAATAGGTTTTACGGGAATTTTAACCGAACTTCAAAAGTTAAATGCGAATGTTATTGGCATAAGCCCTGATAGTCCTGAATCCCACGCAAAATTCATAGAGAAGAAAAATTTAAAAGTAACTCTATTAAGCGATCTAGATAAAGAAGTCTTAAAATCGTATGGAAAATGGGGTAAAAACACATTCAGAGGTAAGGAATATATAGGAGTTACGCGTAGTACCTTTTTAATAAATCCCGATGGAAAGATCGCACATATTTGGCCTAAAGTTTCTGTGAACGGACATCCAGAAGAAGTACAGAAAATCTTAGAGGAGTTAGGAAATTAAAAAGACACCATGAGCGTTAAAGAGATTATAGAAAAAAGAAGAGCATATAGATCCTTAGATCCTATAGAAATTTCAAGGGATTTAATTGAGGATCTTGCAGAAATCGCTAGAATTACCCCGTCTTGCGCAAATATGCAACCATGGAAATTTGTTTTTGTTCATGATAAAAATGTATTAAACGAACTTTTTGCTGTGTTATCAGAAGGTAATAAGTGGGCTGAAAAAGCGTCAATGATTATAGGAGTTTTCAGTAAACCTAAAAAAGATTGTGTGATTGGAGAAAGACTCTATTACTTGTTTGATACTGGTATGGCCACTGCTTTTTTAATCCTGCGTGCTACTGAATTAGGTCTGGTAGCCCATCCTATAGCTGGTTTTAATGAGACTCTAGCTAAAGAAATTCTTAGTATTTCAAATGAAATGAGATTAATTACTCTTGTAATTGTTGGAAAGCATTCAGAAATAATTAACCCGATTTTATCTGATCCAATGAAGCTCGGAGAAAAACAGAGACCCCCAAGGAAATCTATTGATGAATTTATCTACATAGATAAAGTTAAAGACTAATCAACTTACTAAAAAGGGTGGATATTATTAACGATAGTAATATTTCAAGAGAGAAGCCAGAAGGTATTAAAAAACCTAATAAGCTTATTACTGAAAAAAGTCCATATTTACTTCAACACGCTAACAATCCAGTAGAATGGTATGCTTGGGGTGATGAAGCCTTTGAAAAGGCAAAATCTGAAGATAAGCCAATTTTCTTATCAATCGGGTATTCCACATGCCATTGGTGTCATGTAATGGCTCACGAATCGTTTGAAGACCCATATGTTGCGGAATTGTTGAACGAATCATTCATTTCAATTAAAGTTGATAGAGAAGAACGACCTGACATAGATAAAATCTATATGACCGTCTGCCAACTTATGACCGGTTCTGGGGGTTGGCCACTAACAATTATCATGACTCCAGATAAAAAACCCTTTTTTGCTGGAATGTATTTTCCGAAAGAAAGCCGATTTGGAAGAATTGGTTTAGTTGATTTAATAAAACGAGTTAAAGATCTATGGAAGAACGAAAGAAATCAATTAGTAGAATCGAGCGAAAAGATAACTTTTACCTTACGAGATGCAAACTCTGAATCCCCGGGAAGAAGTCTAGCTGAAAGCGTCTTAAAAAACACGCATTCTCAATTATCGGGAAGATTCGATAAACAGAACGGAGGTTTTGGAACGGCACCAAAATTCCCCACACCACACAATTTATTGTTCTTATTAAGATTCTGGAGAAGAACTGGTGACGAGGGAGCACTTAAAATGGTTGAAAAGACGCTTAAAGCTATGCGAATGGGTGGAATCTACGATCATATTGGCTTCGGATTTCATCGTTACTCAACCGATCCTAACTGGCTTGTACCTCATTTTGAAAAAATGTTATACGATCAAGCCTTATTGATTCTTGCTTATTTAGATGCGTATCAAGCAACGAATAAAGAGGAATATGCTAATACCGCAAAGGAAGTATTGGCATATGTTTTGCGCGATATGACTTCCCCAGATGGAGCCTTCTATAGCGCAGAAGATGCTGATAGTGAAGGAGAAGAAGGTAAATTTTATGTTTGGTCGAAAGGCGAAATCGAAGAAATATTAGGAGTAGAAGAAGCTGAAGTATTTTCAAAACTTTATAATATTGATATAAATGGGAATTTTTTCGATGAAGCGACTAAAAGTAAAACTGGAAAAAACATCATTCACTTAAAATCCTATTTATCAGATACCCCCACGATCGATATTGAATTAATTAGGAACAAATTATTTGAAGCAAGAGAGAAAAGAATTAAGCCTCATAAGGACGACAAAGTATTAACTGACTGGAATGGATTGATGATCGCAGCGTTTGCTAAGGCAGGATATATTTTTAACGAGCCTAAACATATTCAGGTCGCAGAAAAAGCAGTAGATTTTATCCTAAACCAAATAAAAAATTCTGAGGGAAGACTTTTACATCGTTATCGTAAGGGTGGTGCAGACATACTCGCTTTTTTAGACGATTATGCGTTCTTAGTTTGGGGGTTAATCAACCTTTATGAAGCATCTTTTGAAACACGATATCTTGAAAAAGCTATAAAGTTGACAGAGGAACAGTTAAAATTATTTTGGGATTCCTCAATTGGAGCATACTTTTTTACGGCTGAAGACGCAGAATCGTTACTAACGCGCCAAAAAGAGACTTATGACGGAGCAATTCCATCGGGGAATTCTGTTGCGATGCTAAATTTACTAAGGTTAGCACAATTAACTGGTAACGATACTTATGAGAAGAAAGCAGATCATCTTGGACGGGTTTTTGCCGAAAGCGTCAGAGCTAATCCTGTCGCGCATAGTTTAATGATGGTTGCTGTGGATTATGCCATAGGTCCAACATATTCATTAGTCATCGCAGGGGATGAGGGAAAAGATGATACGAATTCCATGTTAGATGAGGTTAGAAAACATTTTTTACCAAATAAATCGTTAATTTTTCGTCCTACGGAAAAATTGAATCCAGAAATTGATAATCTTTCCAATTATATTCAATTTTTTGATAAATACGAGGGAAAAGCTACTGCGTATGTATGCATTAACAAAACTTGTAAAACACCTACAAACGATATAAAGAAAGCTTTAGAGTACTTAAGCTCTAGAGAATAGAAAAGAAAAATAATTTCCCATTTATCAAATTAAGATATATTAAAAACGAGCCTATGAGTCCAAAAATTAGCCCGATTATAGTAAGTTGATTGGCAGAAACTTTACCGAGAAAAAATTTCCTCACAAATTTCTCATACATGTCTTTAAATTTCGTCTTAGAAAGCCAGCTATCAATCATTATGAGACTCTTAAGATTTACTAATTAATAATCTTAATGTGTTTGACTTTAAAAAAAATTAAGTAAAAACATTTAATAAATCCACTGAGTTAATAGTAGATTGCGTCTTCACGGTATTTAGTTCAGTTCATCAAATGTTCAAGAGTCCATTTACAGTTTAGTATTAAAAACTAATTATGTATTCTTCCCTTATTTTAATTAAGAACAAAAAAAACAAAAAAAGAAAAATAATAAAAAGGAGGTAAAAGCTAATGGAAAAATCCGATATTAAAGCGTTAAAAGCTAAAATGAACTTAAATTCACATGAAATTCAATACCTTAAGTTTTCTTGCGATAAAAGTATGAAGTAAATTTTTTTTTTAATTTTTTTAATTAAAATATACCCAAAAAACCAATAAAAAGAGGTAAATAAAAATGGACAAGTATGAAAAAAAACCTATAATAATAAAAACTGCTGACGATTTTGTTGAGCGTATAGATTGTTAATTATTATTTCTTTGATAAATTTAACGTAAAACCAAATTCTCACGAGTATTTCATCTTATATATGAATTCTAGCCTTTAACCATTATTATTATTTAAAGAAATATTCTAATTTTGTGTGAGAAACCGATAATTTGACAAACTTAATTAGCCTGTTTAATAAAAAAAATTAATTCCTAGTTTGAGGAAGTATATCGAGTTTTTTCAATTCTTCTCTTAAATCAGTCTTAGGGCGATTCCATATGGTTTTCATACCAAGCTTTTTTGCTGGCTTCAGAAAAAACAAGATATCATCGATAAAAAGGCTTTCTTCAGGAATTAAATTATACCGATTAAGTAAAAGTGTATAGATCGCTTTTTCTGGTTTAATTATATTTTCAAATCCAGAAATTATCTGGCCATCGAATAAAGAAAAGAAATGATATTTCGAAGAAACATAACTAAATGTCTCTTTAATAAAATTGGACAAAATATATGATTTATAACCTAATTCGTTTAATTCTTTTAAGATTTCTATGTTTTCTTCAATCGGGGTTAGCATGTCCATCCATTGATCAAAAAATAGCTCAATAAAATTTTTTTCCTGAGGATACTTCGATAAAAAAATATTTCTGGCATTTTCTAAGGTGTTAGTTCCCCGATCTAGCTCTAACCATGTCTTACTCCGAGTAACTTTTAAAACGAATTGGTCGATGTATTCTGTATCGTTTGTAAATCTTAACAAGAATTCGTTAGGTTTGAACTTTAATAAAACATTTCCTAAATCATATATGATGTTCTTTATCATTTATCACATAATAATAATAAAAGAAGAAATAAAAGAATTGTAATTTAATCTCGGTTAAAATTCGTTTGGCATTTTTTTGAGTTCTGCTAATGAGAAAACGGGACCATCGATGCACACAAATTTCTCACCAATATTGCATCGTCCGCATTTTCCGATCCCGCATTTCATTCGCATTTCTAAAGAATTAAGAATCTGTTCGTCTTTCCAACCGATCTTAACTAACTCATCTACGGCAGTTCTTATCATAATCGGAGGACCACAGATAATTGCTACAGCATTATCTGGAGACGGAGCAACTCCCTTAACTATTGCCGCAACAAATCCTACTTTTCGAGTCCATCCCTCTTCTTCGCGATCTATTGTTAAAACTACCTCAATATCATCTCGTTTTTCCCATTCTTCCAGAACATCTCGATAGAGAACTTCTCCTGAATCTCGATTTCCGTAAATCACCGTAATATTCTCATAATCTTTTCTGTGTTTGTCATCTAATACATATAAGACAAGCGATCGTAGCGTGGAAAACGCAAATCCCCCGCCAATGACGACGATATTCTTTCCTTTTAGCTCTTCCATCGGCCAGCCGTTTCCTAACGGACCTCTTACGCCTATCGTATCTCCGATATCACAATTATGAAATGATGAGGTAACGGTTCCCATTTTTTTAATCGTGAATTTAATAGTCCCTTCTTCAGTTGGAGAAGAGGCTATACCTATTGGACATTCTCCCTTTCCGATGATACTGATTTCGGCAAATTGTCCGGGGAGATAGTCAAAAGCTTTGTATTCTTCTTCTTTAACGAATTCAAGTTCAACGGTTTTAATATCGTTCACCTCGTTTTCTGAAACCATCGATTTAACTTTTGTTAGCATAGGAATGTATGGATTAGGCACTTACTTTCTCACCACTTTTTTCTTCAATTTCCAATATTTTGTCTATAATAATTCTTAATTCGTTATTAACGGGGCACGCTATTATACATCTTCCGCACCCCACACACCCTAAGCAATCGTAATTATTCGGATAATAGCTGAATTTGTGCATGATTCGATTTCGGCACCGTTGGATTTTTTCGGGGCGAGGGTTGTGACCGCTCGTTTCAAGGGTGTACAGACACGACTGGCAAGTGTCCCAAATCCTTATACGCCTTCCTCGGTTATTGTATTCGTCGTTTTCGTCGATAACGTCAAAACAGGTACAAGTAGGGCACAGAAAAGTACAAGAACCACAGCCGATGCAACTTTCGCTAATTTCTTGCCAGACGGGATGTTCGAAATTCTTGTCTAATACCTTCGTGACTAAATCGAAATTAAATTTTGTGGTAAACGATTCTTCCGCTTGTTTTGCTAAATCCGTTGCTTTATCTATATCCGCTTTTTTAGCGTCAGAAAGCCAAGTTAATTTTTTAACCAGGCTTTTTCCTTTGTCACTAATCGCTTCAACTAAGTAATTATCTCCTAAATCGGATAAGAACACATCGGTGCTTTCTTTCTGGAACGGATGTCCTCCTACAGACGTACAAAAACAGGATTGTCTAGGAGCATTACATCCGAGTCCAATAATAGTTGCGTTTTCCCTTTTTTTTAAAAAGATGTCGTCTTGAAAATCACCAGAAGCAAAAAAATCCTCCAACAGCTTAAAACTATAGGCGTCGCAAGGACGAACTCCGAAAATGAGAATTTTATCCTCTAGATCTTTTCTCTCTTCAATTATAACGTCTTTCCCCTCGTATCTATATTCAAAAATAATTTCTTTTTGAGGAAAGAGTACGTCTTTCGGGGGAACCTTTGAATTAAAGTAATCTAATTCGATTTCTTCCGCATTAGAAATCTTCTTGAAAGCAATGTTACCTTTTACTTTAGTTGGAGCGTAGAACTTGTATTCTTTTTCAAGCTCGTTGTATAGCTTACCAATTTCTG
>CAZDTP010000004.1:0-1580 GCA_964508365.1 uncultured archaeon | reverse complement strand
GGAGCGTAGAACTTGTATTCTTTTTCAAGCTCGTTGTATAGCTTACCAATTTCTGTTTTTTTTAGTATTTTTTCTTCCATATCATAACCACTTTAGTTAATCCTCTTCTAGCATAAATTCTTGTGCATCTTCCATCTTGAAATCTACCATTGGGGGTTTAATATCAGGATCGAGGCCTGAAGTGAAATTAAATCGTTCCTTTACGATTTTTTCCAACTTTCTATTAATGAGGTTTAGGTCGATTCCCATCGGACAGACCAACGAACACGCGCCACATGCTACACATCTACCCGCCATGTGCATCGCCCGAATCAGATGATAAACAACTATGTCTGACAAGTCCGTTGTCTTTCCAAACCAGATTGGTTTGTTTTGATCCACAAAACAAAGATTACAATAACACATAGGGCACGCTTCTCTACAGGCGTAGCACCTGGTGCATACGCTTAAAGCGTCTGTAATAAATTCCCATTTTTCTTCGGGCGTTTTTGAATCGTACTCCTCGATATCGGTAAAATCGTCTACTATATCGGAATACTCCTTGCACTCGCCCACGCATAAATCAGGAAATTTTGAAACTAAGGGAGGACTTCTAATTTTACACGTTTTACATAATTCGTTCATATACTCGTCGAACGGAAACTCCCTTTCAAAATCTTTTCCCTTAACAATAATATTATTATCCGATACGGAAACCTCGAGAATCTCTTTCTCTCCGATTTCCATCTCAATCCGTTGTCGGTTAACAACTCCGTTACAAGGGATTCCAATAATCGTTATCTCGTCTAAATTAATCTTATTTTCTGACGCTAAGTGAATTAAAGCTCTTCCTACACAACCTTTAGAAACGACGCCTACTTTTAAGTTACCTTTTTCGGGATCCACGAACTTTGGAACTCTTGGTACTAAATATTTGGCTAAATTTACGTAGCACGTATTGTTCCATAATAATTTGTCTACATCTTCCTCGCTGTCGATGATAATCGGTTGCGAAAGCAAGGGGAGCGATCCTTTTTCGTAGCCAATAATCACGTCTACCTTTTTTTCTTTAAGCAAACTCCTTGCGATTTCTCGTAAGTTGTTTTCTATATCCTTATTTTCAGTTTCAAGTCCCACGATTATCACCATTCTTTTTGAAATTTAATATTTGGCCCCAATTCCTTAACAATTTTGGTAGCTTTTCGAACTAACACGGCAAAACGCTCGCCTTCTGCGGCAGAGGCCCACATAAAGTTAACTCTTCCGGGTTCGATGCCGAAAAACTCTAGCAGTTCTTTTAATATCGCAAATCTCCTTCGGGCGACTAAGTTTCCACTAATGTAGTGGCAATCGCCTGGATGACATCCAGAAACGAGAACCCCGTCCCAACCATCCATTAAACTTTTTATAATAAAATAAGCATTAATCCTTCCAGAGCAAGGAACTCTTACAATCCTAATGTTTGGTGGGTATTGAATTCTACTTACGCCCGCTAAATCCGCTCCAGCGTAAGAGCACCAATTGCATAGAAAAGCGATGATTTTCGGTTCCCATTTCTTACTTCCATCTTTTTTCATTTCAACAACTTCTTCTGTCATTTT
>CAZDTP010000003.1:120191-123708 GCA_964508365.1 uncultured archaeon | reverse complement strand
TCTTAGCAGATAGCCAATTTCTTCGGAACCTGTTATTATTCTTTGAATATCGTATGGGAAGTTTTCAAATTCAACCTCTCTCCCATCAGAAACCCAATCAATTATAATTTGCACAAATTCTTTATATTTTTCCACAGTCTTTCCCTCCATCTCAATTTCAGAAAGTATTTTGAGTGCTTTTTTGATATTTCCGTTGAGAATAGCTGATATTGCAGCCATTATATATGATTGCACAATATGGGAATTGCCAATTTTTTTTAAATTGGCAGCTTTATAATAGTATCTGTAGACATTTTTGACCATTTCATTGACAAGAAATTCTTTCGCCGTATCTAATTGTTGATAAAATTTGATACTTTCCATAATTAAGGTAGCTGCTGTGTAGAATTGTTTGTTTTTTAACCCTTCTTTTGCAACAATGTTTAAACCTCTAACTATTTGATTGAATATGC
This sequence comes from uncultured archaeon, assembly GCA_964508365.1. Classification (GTDB taxonomy): domain Archaea; phylum Asgardarchaeota; class Lokiarchaeia; order Sigyniarchaeales; family SOKP01; genus SOKP01. The sequence continues at coordinate 123,256 of CAZDTP010000003.1, read as the reverse complement.
CAAACTTATTATATTCTAATCCGCCTTCAACAGCAATATCATAAGCATTTAAATAGCTCTCAGTTGAATCGTTTACATTCTTTACTTTCCAATAGTTATCCCCAGCTTTAACGTAATGCTTGTAGGTCATTTCTAAATTGTTCAATTCTTTAAATATTACTGCAGCATTGAAGAAATTTATAGCCGCTTCATTGAAATCCTCAATCCTTTCAGAATAATTACCTGCTAAAACAAAACAAGAAGCAGATTCGATAAGATTGTTATTAATCTCTTGGTAGCATAAAGCAGCGCCACGATAGTATCTAGCAATTTTATAGTAGTTTTCTTCGCTTTTTTCTAATCTTTCCGCTAAATTTATATAAGCACCAGCTTCCTTTTTAGAGAATATGATAAACTGTTCTTCATCATCGATAAGCTGGTAGAGAGATTTTAATACTTGTGCTATCTGAGATATCGCAAGATTATCGTTTTTTTCTTCAAAAGATTGAAAAAGAGTGGAGAAATACTCGATGCCATCATAGATTATACTGTTGGATTTTTCAATATCATCTAGTTCTTGATAACAATCTGATATTTGCTGATATGAATACGAAAGTAAATCAAAGTAATAGTAGTCTTTTGCAATTTTAACGACGTTAAGATAATATTTTATTGTGTTTTTATAATCCTTCATTTTTAGGAAGAGTCCAGCGATGTTTTCGTAATTTTGAGCGAGTTTTCTGGTTTCGTTAAATTCTTTTAGTATTTTACTTTCTCGCTTTAGATAGTCTATACTTCCTAAAATATTCTTTCTGTAAGATTTAGGTTCATCTAATTTTTCATAAAGATCTGCAATTCGTAAGAAAATCTCGGCTACCTCATGAAGTTTCCCTTGCAATTTAAAAGAGTTTACTTCATTATTCCAGTATTTGATGGTTAGCTTATATAACTTAACAGAATGAAAAGAAATAAGTCCTTCTAATAATTCCGCTATTGAGATAAGAAATTCTCCAGCTTCAAAAAATTCTCCAGACTCAGAGATTTCATTAGCTGTTATAATAGAATCATTAACAATTTTTTGACTTTGGTCGGTCTTTTCTTTTTCATCTTCAAGAGTATTAATTTCCATTAATAAATCTCTAACCTTCTCAAGGTAATCGCCATAATCGCTAAAAGAATCCTCTTGAAGAATCTGAGATCAACCCTTTAAATAATAGTCAAACTTATGCAATGAAATTAAAAGACACATAAAAATGATGGTTTTTACTAGTATAATAAAAAAATCGAAATTCTTTATTGACAAAAACTAAATTTTTTGACACAAACACCAAATTGAGAGAGTTTTGGTATTATAAAATTGTTCCGTATAATTTCTCAATAGTTATTTATTTCTTGAATTAATTTTAAATAGGTGGAAGGTTTTACTTATAATAGTAAAATTACAAAGGTTGAAAAAAAATTCGACAAATAGCTGATCTACTAGAAACCGGATTTATTGAAACAATTACTCCTGAACGGAAAATGTTAGTTAGCGATTTACTCAAAGAGTTAAATCTAGAAGGAAAATATTTTGGTATCCTTGTTGATGGAAAAAAAGCAAGTGAAGACACAGTTATCGACAAGAACTCATCCATAACCATTTTACCCCATATAGCGGGAGGCTTAAATTAAACTTTTTTTATCTTCTCTTATTTAAAAATCTTATTTTAATTCAACTCTCATCAAATCTTCAGCAATTAACGTATTAGGGAAAATTTCCTTAGCTTCTTCTAGTAATTTTATAGCGTCTTCTTGATATCTTGAGGATATGTGAGTTAAAATTAGTTGTTTCGCGCCCATTTTTTTCGCATCAGTAGCAGCATCCACAGAAGTAGAATGCCTTTTTTCTTCAGCAATATCAGAAAGGTCTTTTGAAAAGGTTGCTTCGTGAATTAAAATGTCTGAATTTTTTCCTAATTCAATTAAATTTTCGCAGGGAACCGTGTCTCCTGAATATGTTACTTTACGTCCCGGTCGTTTTGGACCTACAATCCCTTCTTTTAAAGGATCAATTTTTTTCCCTTTATATTCTATGATCTCCCCCTCTTGTAGCTTTTTCCAGAGATTACTCTCAGGAATCCCGAGTTCTTTAGCTTTTTCTGGGTTAAACTTGCCACTTCGTGGTTTTTCTATGAATGAATATGCGAAAGTTAAAACTGAATGCTCAACTAAAGTATATTTAAGAGTATATTTATCGCTTTCAAAAATCACATTATCTTCTAAGAATTTTTCTTCAATAGGGATTTCGGAGTCCAAGGTCTCGAACACAATTAACTTTTTATTATCATTATCAATTTCTATTATACTAATGGGATAATTTGCTTTGAGTCCGAGTATTTTTCTATGCGTAAATAAATAGAGGAATAGGTTTTTCGGTCCAAAAATCGTGAGGGGAGTAGTTCTGGTAATGAGGCTGAACCTAAACAAAATTCCAGGAAGTCCAATTACATGATCGCCATGAAAGTGTGAAATTAAGATTTTTAAAGGTTTGTTGAATTTTAAACCCGCTTCAACTAGCTTTCTTTGGATGTCTTCTCCACAATCAAATAATAGGAGTTCGTTTTTATATTTAAGAGCAGTTGAAGGGAGGTTTCTTTCGCGTACTGGTATAGCCGCTGAGGAACCTAAGATAATTAGTTCCATATTTATCACTTGCTCTTTCTTAATTGAGAGATTTCTAATCTTTGCTGTATATTTTGTTTGCTAAGATCGTCTACTAAACTCTGGAGTTCTTTGAGTCGTAATTTTACCTCAGGATGGATTGCTTGCGATGTAGCATTTTGAGTATGGATTTGCATTTTAAACGCCTCTATATCAGCATTTAATTCGTTTATTTCTTGATCTTTTAATTTTATAAGGTTTTCTAATTCTTCGTATTTTCTTTTGATCCTTATAGCCTCAGTTTTTATTGTTGTAATTTCTTCCTCTTTTGTTTTTAGAGCGGTATTTGCTTCTGCTAATTGTTGTTGCAGAAAACTCGCCATCTCTCTTTGAATTTTTAATTTTCCTTTATTCTCACCTGGAGAAAGACTTTCAGAACTAGGTTT
>CAZDTP010000003.1:2588-120091 GCA_964508365.1 uncultured archaeon | reverse complement strand
GAATTTTTAATTTTCCTTTATTCTCACCTGGAGAAAGACTTTCAGAACTAGGTTTTTGAGTTCTTGATGTGGTATTTTCTTCAATTATTTTATTTTTATACTCTAACTCACTAGTTAATTGAGAAATTATATTTTGCAATTCTAGTATATGACTATTCTCTTCAGATCCCTTTTTGCTTTGCCCTTTTTTTTCGTATTTTTCTAATTTCTTTTTTAACTCATCATTGCGTCTTTTTACTTTATTTAGGTTATTTTGGAGTTCTTCTAAGAGAATTTTCGAGATATCGCTGCTCGGAGGTTTATCATCCAAGTTTATATCGGGAGCGGTTTTACCTGAGTTAACATTAAGTTTAGTAATTTGTTCGTTGAGTTTTTCAATATTTTTATCTTTTTCTTTTAAAATCTCGTTATATTCATCGCTTCCGATATCTTTTCTTTCTAACCTTCTAATTATCGATTCTTGTTTGTTGATTTTATCTTGCAACTCCTGTAGTAATACATTTAAAGGTGCTTTCGTTTTCTCTCTAATTTCTTCTACACTAATAACAGAAGTATCAATATGCTTTTTTACCTCAAGCTCAAATTTATTTTGTAATTCTATTTTTTCTTTTCTTAAGAAGCCCATTCGATCCTTCAATTCGCGAATTTCTCGATCTTTTGCGTCTATTTCAATATTTAGTTTTTCTTGCTGAGCGTTCTTCATATTTGTCTTCGGAACTTTCTCATCGAACATTTCCTCGTATTTCATTATCTCTACTTCGAGACCGTCAATTTTATCTAGTTGTCTATTAATTTGAATTTCCCTTTTATCTAATTCAGATTGTAAATCTTGAATTTTCTTCAATAGGTTTTCTTTATCCATCATTACTATATCTTACCGATTGATTAGAAAAAAAAAGTTCATATATATTTCATCTATTTCACTTTTTTAATATTTTTCTTTCTGATAACAAAATTACCATATATCGAAATCTTTGATAGTAAATTTTTTTATCTTTGAAAGAATCGGAAATAAACTTATATAATTAAAAGATAAGAAAGCTATAAATAATAATCCTACGATAATAATTGGTAACGATATGTTGGGTAGATATACGCGGTCGAATAATATTAAAGAGTTAATTAGCATTCCAATTCCCATACTTAGGAGCAAGGACGGGATGATCATGTAAAACGCTTCTAAAAAGAGAATTTTCTTAATAGATTTATATTTGGACCCAACAGCTCTCATAATCAAAAAATCTTTAGCTTTTTCTATAATATTCCCTTTTTGATAGTTATACAGTGCCAAAATCGAAATTATAGCCATCATAATAATGATGAGCGAAGGATATAAAGTTAGGAGTTCAAGATAAGTATAATTATTCTCAAAAGTTTGATTTAAATTGATAAAACTAAAGTTTTCTCCTAGATTCCCTTGAACAATCAACTCAATATCTCCAATTACATCACTATAATCACTAGATTGTATCTTAAGCAATAGAAGATTAATATCATTCGAACTAAAATTCAGATCTCCTTGCATAACACCTAAATCTACATATCCCGCAAAACCACTGTAAAAACTATCTATAACGACAGCAGAAATGTGAAATGGATGACCCGTTCCTAATTCTTCAATTCGCATGCTTTGATCTAATGGATAATCAAATAGATTATATCCTAATCCGTCCCCTATCATCATATTTACATTATCTTCGTCAACAATGTATTCACCTTCAATCTCAAAATCTTGTATAATTTCTCTCGCATTAAACCCTATTATGGGGATAATAGCCTTTCTATCTTGACCAATTGCAAAAGAACCTCCATCTTCAACAAGATGATATCCATCTAACTCAGTAACGTTAAAAAAATTGATTAATCGCTGGTCAATTTTTTCAATTTCAGTATAATTTGTTAATTCTTCAACTTTGGAGAGATTAAAGAGGTAGTTTGGGTTAAGAAAGTCAATATCATTTTGAGTTACGAGTATATCTGGATTAGAGAACATACCATACATTAATGTGTAGTTTTGAAGGACATCTTTATGACCAATTGCAATTATATTTGTTCCTTGCGACTTTTTAATCCATTCTTGAGAAGAATTCGTTAGAACAGTACTACCTAATCCTAAAGTAAAAATTATAAGAGAAATAATTGTAAATACGACTAAATATCTCTTAAATTCTCCCCTCCTTCTAAGTGTATTTAGGACTGAAATTTTAAAATTATACCCGATTAAACTTAACCACTTTGGAATTGTTGTTAATTTTTTTGAAGCGTCGTAGTTCGAGGGAATATCTCTCGAAAACAGTTTTATAGTGTTTTGTGTTCCTATTTTCCTTAACACGACTCCAGTAAATAGAAAAATCCCAGCAAAACACGATATAAACAGAATTGGAGTATAAAAAAAATCAACTTGAAAGGTCGCTATAACTCCTAAAAATAAAGCTATAAAGAAGAAAATTATATAAGAGATAAATCCCATTATAGCTCCAATGACAAAACCAATAAGAAAAACCACATAAACTTCTGTTAAATAAAAACCATATAATTTCTGTGGGATCGAACCTAAAGCCTTCATGATCGCAATATCCCGTTTTTTGGTTATAATCAAAGTACTGGTAACGATAATAACGACCACAAAAGCTAAGATTAAGATAAGGATAAGCACTAAATTAGTGAAATCAATAAAGACAATGCTAATTCCGCCTGAAAAAAAGAATGAATTTTCATAATCATACGTTATAAAGCTGTTAAAACCTATCGATGAGGTGAAATTAATTAAAAATACAGTGAACGCTATAACTAAAACGATCATCATTGTATAAGAGAAGGTGGTACCACGTTTCCTATAAAAATCTTTTAGAGCAAAATCAAGTGAAATTTTAGCGGCACCGCTTTTTTTTTTAATTTTTTACTTGCGAATTAACTAGTTGTTCATCTACAATTTTACCGTCTTCAAAAGTTATCACGCGGTTTGCGAGTTTTATTAAGTATTCATCGTGAGTTGCAATAATAATAGTTTTAACCTCTTGCTTCATATCGTTAAATAGATCTCTTATAAATAAACTCGTTGTTTTGTCTAAATTTGCTGTCGGTTCATCTGCAATAATAATCGGGGGATCGTTTGCTAAAGCTCTTGCTATAGCAACCCTCTGCTGTTCACCAGCAGATAGCTGGAAAGGTAGGTGTTCTCTTCTGTCCCCTAAACCTACATTTTTTAAGAGATTTAACGCTCTTTCTCGTTGCTCTTTTAAACTCATTCCAGCTAGTTTCATAGGAAACATTATGTTCTCTTCAGCAGTAAGAGTACTTATAAGATTATAGTTTTGAAAGATGAATCCTGTATTTATTAACCTAAAGGTAGCGAGGGATTCTTCTTTTAAGTTAGTAATCTTGACTCCATCAAAATATATTGAACCGCTATTTGGAGTATCCAAACCCCCTATTAAATTTAATAAGGTTGTTTTTCCTGCTCCTGATGGTCCTTTAATAATAACAAATGCAGATTCTTTAATTCTTATAGAGAGATCATCTACTGCTCTCACTATAAAATCGCCAATTTCATAATCCTTAACTAAATTATTAGCCAAGATTAAAATATTTCCTTCTTTAATCTCCCTTAAAACCGCGATGTCCTCTATCTCTGGAGCCTTTTCGATAAATTCATTCTCCATTTTTAATCCTTAAAGTAAATCTTCTTTAACTTCTTTTTTTTTTATAATTCTTAGTTATTTAAAATATTATGCCATCATTTTACGCTTAAGCTTAATATTGATTGAAATGACTGATTAGACAAAAGTTTATATAGTGCCGTGTTACAATGTAGTTTAGAGAGGAAGTCGTAAATAAAAATATCCCCTAATTTCCTAATTTAAATGGTAACGTACGGAACTAAATTTTATCCCAAAATCTTACCTCATCTTGAGGTTCAGTTTCCGACTCCTCTCTAACTCCTTTTTTGGACCCCTATATACATTAATGTCCATTTTAAATATAAAAAATATTTATCTTAAGTGAGATATTTTAATATTAAATAGTAACAAAACATGGATTTTATTATGGATTTTGAGAAATTAACAGAACTAATAATTGAATTAGAAGTAGATGATATTGAGGCTGCGGTAAAGGAAGCGTTAGAAGTAGATGGAAAGGAGCCTTTTGACATTCTAAATGCTTTAACTAAAGGAATGGATGAAGTAGGGCGTAGATACGAAGAAAAGGAATATTATCTTACAGAACTCGTACTAGCCGGTGAGACGATGAAAGAAGCGTTTAAAGTGCTCCAACCAGCTTTAGCGGCATCGGATCAAACCCAAGATAAGATAAAAATAATCATTGCTACTGTAAAGGGTGATAATCATGATATTGGTAAAAACATCTTAGGCTCACTCTTATTAAGCAGTGGTTTTGAATTAATCGACTTAGGAATGGATGTTGATGAAAATATTATAGTAGATAAAGTAAAAGAAACAGGAGCAGATATTATTGCGTTGAGTTCATTATTAACAATGACCGTTGAACAAATTAAAGCGGTTCATGAAGCTTTAATCGCAGCTGGACTAAGGGATTCTGTAAAACTAATAGTTGGTGGAGCTCCTTTGAACATGGAACTTGCTCGGAAGCTGGGAGCAGACTTATTTGCTGACGATGCTGTTTCAGGTGTAAAAGTTATTAAAGAAGCATTTGGAAAATAATTCACTTTTTATCTATTTTTATTTTTAAACTTCAACATTTCAAACTTTATTGAATCAAATCTATAGATTTATAAATTATAAAGTCGCTTTATATAAAGTTGATTTTTCCACTTTTAAATGTGAAAAAAGTTGTTTAAAATATAATAAATAATTTTAATTTGTTATGGAAAGTATTTCTCTTAGGAGTATTATAAATTAAAATAATTCTAAATACGACAAATCTTTATAAAAAATATATAAGTCATAGAAAGTGGGTATAATGGCGGAAGAAAAAACGGAAATAGAATACGACGAGGAATTAGATACGAGGGGTTTATTTTGTCCAGAACCACTTTTTGAAGTGAGAAATTTTTCAGAGACTTTGGATATAGGTCAATGTTTTAAAATTATAGCCGATGATCCCGCAGCAGAAGAAGATTTGACGAGATGGGCAAAAAGAACAGGGACAGAATTAGTAGAATTCGTAAAAGATGGAGACGATTTGATTTTTTATTTTAAAAAGAAAAAATAGCAATAAAACCGACATATGTAGAGGGAAAAATAATGAGTATTTATCTTGATAACCAAGCTGCAAAACCTGTAGATGATAAAGTAATCTCTGAGATGATGTTATATTTTAACGAAAAATTTGCAAATCCTGCTTCTCTTCATTGCGATGGAGATATTGCTACAGATATTTTAGAAAAATCGCGCGAAAAAGTTGCTAGTTTTGTCAATGCACCGAATTCATCCGATATCCTATTCACTTCTGGTGCGACTGAATCTAATAATTTGGGAATAATCGGTGCAGCTATGAGGCAGAAAAATAAAGGAAATCATATTATTATTTCTGAAATAGAACATATCTCAATTTTAAACATTGGAAAATACCTTGAAAAAGAAGGTTTTAGAGTTAGTAGGGTAGCGGTGGATAGATTTGGGAGAATTCGATTAGATAAGCTTGAGAAATTAATTACTGACGAGACGATTTTAATTTCTATCTCTACTGCTAGCAATGAAGTTGGAACGCTACAACCGACTACAGAAATAAGTAAAATTGCTCAAGAAAAAGGAGTTCTGTTTCATATGGATGCAGTATCTAGTGAAAGTGTGATTCCGATTGATGTTCAAGAAGTTCCAATTGATCTGATAACGCTATCATCAAACGATATCTATGGTCCCCGAGGTGTTGGTGCTCTCTATTTAAAAAAAGGTGTTCGAGTTAATCCAATAATATTCGGTGGTGGCCAAGAGAGGGGAATGAGATCGGGTTCTGAAAATGTTCCAGGAATAGTCGGATTTGCTAAAGCTGCTGAAATCGCAAAAGAAGTAATGCCCCAAGAATCAGAAAAATTAAAAATTTTAAGAGATAAGCTCATTAAAAATGTTTTAGAAACAATCCCAAAGTCCTATTTAAACGGTCATCCAGAAAAAAGGCTTCCTAACAACGCACACTTCAGGTTTGACTATATTGAGGGAGAATCGTTAATATTAACTTTAAAGGAGCATAATATAGCAGCCGCTACTGGCTCGGCGTGTAGTTCAAAAACTTTAGAACCTTCCCATACTCTTATTGCAATGGGCCTTCTTCATGAAGAGGCACATGGAAGTCTATTAGTTTCTTTAGGAAGAACTACTCGTGAAACTGACATTGATCGCCTTTTAGAAGTATTACCAGATCAAGTAAAGAGATTAAGAAAATTATCACCATTAACGCCCCCTGACTTATTAAAGAAATATGAAGAGGTGTAAAAATAAGATGAAATCAACTCAATATTCGGATAAAGTTTTGGACCATTTCAAAAATCCTAGAAATGTAGGTGAAATAGAAGACGCAGACGGAATTGGTCAAGTTGGGAATCCCGTTTGTGGAGATCTTATGTGGATATATATTAAAGTTGGCAAAAATGATGAAGGTGAGGAGATAATTGATGATATTAAATTTAAAACATTTGGTTGCGGATCTGCAGTTTCTACATCATCAATGATAACTGAGATGGCAAAAGGAATGACTCTTGATGAAGCCTACAAAATAACGAGACAAGATGTAGCCGACGAATTAGACGGGCTTCCACCAATTAAAATGCATTGTTCAAATCTAGCTGCTGATGCATTACAAGCGGCAATTGATAATTATCGCTTAGGTACGAATCAGGTAGTAGAAATCGTAACTTCATGTCAACTAGGTGTTCGAGTAATATTAGGAATTGAAAAATATTTTGGAAAGGGAGTCTACATTGCCGTTCCAGCAGATTTGGAGGAACTTAGAGAAAAAAGAGTCCTGGTAGTTGATTCTGGAGATGAATCGTTAGAACTCGCAGTAGAGTTAACAAAATATACTGGAAGAGTAATTGTAGTGACAGAAGCAAAATCTATTCCTGGTAATGTCGAAATAAGGAAGAAATTAAAGCATTCGGAAGTTAAACTAATACACGAATCAGACCTTATAGAAATTAAAGGAGAACTGGATGAAGTTGAAAAGGTAGTAATTCATAATAACGACGAAGATGAGAAATACGAGCTTTTTGTGGATGTTGTAATAGTTATGGATTATAGAGGTTAATATTTTTAATTTAATTTACTTATTTTTTAATAATATGAGATGTAATCACATTATTTCTCTAATGGGATTCATAGAAGAAGACTTTTAGTTCTTAGATTAATCAATAAATAATAAGAAAGCCTTTTAAATGGAATAATTAATTTTGAAAATTATAAGTAGTGATATAGTGTATCACGTTCACACAACTAAAGATAAATGAGAAGAATATAAGATGGAAAAAGTAATAATCGTGGGTGGAGTAGCAGGAGGAGCTTCAGCTGCTGCCAGACTAAGACGGTTAAGAGAAGACTTAGAAATAACTGTACTTGAAAGAGGGCCATATGTTTCCTTTGCTAACTGTGGTTTACCATATTATATCGGCCATGTTATAAAGGATCAAAGTCAGTTGGAACTAATGACTCCTGAAAAATTCTGGGACCGGTTTAAAATTGATGTTAAAACAAAGAATGAAGCAATTTCAATTAATAGGACTAAGAAAACCGTTTTAGTTAAAAATCTTGAAAATGATAACTTTTTTGAATTAGAATATGATTATTTGGTACTTTCTCCTGGTGCTTCTCCAATAATGCCACAACTTGAAGGATTAAGTGATGTTCCCGCATTTAGTTTAAGAACGATTCCCGATTCTGTTAAAATAAAACAATTCACCGAAAATAACGATGTTAAACACGCAACCATCATCGGTGGAGGCTTTATTGGCTTAGAGATGGCGGAAAATTTGAAGCAAAAAGGGATCAAAGTGAAGATAATTGAAATGCTTGATCAAGTTATGGCTCCTTTAGACAAAGAAATTGCTCAATTTGTACATCAGGAACTATTGCTAAACGGGGTGTGTTTACAATTAGAAGACCCAGTTGATTCGTTTAAGCGCGATAACAATAATTGCTTCCATGTTATTCCTAAAAGTGGAAAAGATATTAAAACAGATATGATAATTATGGCAATTGGAGTAAAACCAGAAAATATGTTAGCAAAAGATGCGGGTTTAGAAATTGGTCCACGAGGTCATATCGTAGTTGATGAACAAATGAAAACCTCAGACGCTTCAATATTTGCTGTAGGTGATGCTGTCCAAATAAAAAATCTTATATCCAAACAACCAATAGGCATACCTTTAGCTGGTCCAGCAAATAAACAAGGGAGAATAGTTGCTGATGTCATTGCCGGTCGTAGTTCAAAATATAATGGGATTTTAGGAGCATCTGTTGTAAAAGTTTTTGATTTAACAGTCTCATCAGTAGGTTTATCTGAAAAACAACTAAAACAGTTGGATTTTAACTACGAAAAAATATACATCCATCCTAATAACCACGCAGGGTATTACCCTGGAGCAATACCGATAACTTTAAAATTGTTATTTGAAGTTCCAAGCGGAAAAATCCTTGGTGCTCAAGCTGTTGGAGGACCTGGAACAGAAAAAAGGATTGATGTTATTTCTACTGTAATAAAATTTAATGGAACTGTTTTCGATCTAGAAGAGTTAGAACTTACATATGCGCCTCCCTACGGCTCTGCCAAAGATCCTGTAAATATGGCTGGTTTTGTTGCATCTAATGTACTTAGAGGAGATATGCCTATTTGGCACTGGCACGAAATCGAGAAAATACGGGCAAATAATAGCTTTTTCCTTGATGTTCGAACATCTGAAGAATATCAAGTTGGAACCATCAAAGGAGCAACTAATATAAGCGATTTAGAGCTGAGAAAGAGGTTGGATGAAGTACCTAAAGATAAAAATATCTATATTCTCTGTGAAGTAGGCTTCAGGGGTTATCTTTCAACAAGATTATTAATCCAAAAAGGATATCGCGTTAAAAATTTATCGGGAGGATATAAACTATATAAAACAGCAATAGCTACTACAGAAGAAATCGCTGCGGAATGCGGAGCTTCCAAAGATATAATAGAAGAAATGATAGAAAGGAAAAGTACCATAACAGATGATTATATCGACGTAGATGCGTGTGGTTTATCTTGTCCAGGTCCTTTAAATGCTCTTATTAAGTCTCTTGAATTATTGCCAGAAGATAAAAGATTAAGAATCTACGCTACTGATCCTGGTTTTAAAGCCAGTGTTGAAGCTTATGTAGAATTAAATAAAGCGGTTAGATTATTATATCTAGGTAAAGAACAAGGGAAATTAGTTGTCGTATTAGAAAAGAAACCAGTGACTTTTGAAGAAATCGAAGCGCCTGTGAAAATTGAGAAAAAAACGAGAAAAGAATTAAGAAGTCCAGATGCCCCATCGTTATCAGATATAACTGTTAACGAGTTATTCGAAAGACTTGATTCAGGCGATTCACCAACAATAATGATTGATGTAAGAACACCACAAGAGTATAATGGAAGAGCTGGACATATAAAAAACGCAAAATTAGTGCCTTTAGGAGAATTATTGAATAACATTAATGCTTTAAAAGAGTATATAGATGATGAAATCGTGGTGATTTGTCATAGTGGATCACGTTCGATGATGGCAGCTCAACTATTGGCTAGGGAAGGCTTTAAAGATGTTAGAAACTTAACGGGTGGGATGATGGTTTGGCACCGGAATGGGTTTCCTGTGATGCCACAAAAAGAAGATTATAAGACTTACAATTAATGTAATAATAATCTAATTTTCATGCTTCTATTAAACTAATATTATTTTTTTAAAAGATTCCTTATTCCTTTTAATTATAAGTAAAAAAGTTATAATTCGCGAAATAAATATATAATCAAAAATATGTTTATTTACGAACAAAATATTATAAATAATTATTCAAAAAGGATGAAAATATGAAAGAAACACCTAAAAAATTATTTACGGCATATGTAGGTGAATCACAAGCTAGAAATCGTTATACTTTCTGGTCTAAAATTGCTAAAAAAGAAGAATATGGTCTGGTTTCTAGCATTTTTTTAGAAACTGCAAATCAAGAACTACAACATGGAACGTGGTTTTACACAATGCTTCAAGAATTTAAGAAGAAAGAGCCATTTGATGATATGAAGGTTTTACCCAACGCAGAATTCCATACAACTTTCGGTAGCACTATTGAGAATTTAAAATCTGCGATAGCGGGAGAGGATATGGAATGGCAGACGCTCTATCCAGATATCGTGGAAACAGCCGAAAAAGAAGGATATCCTAAGATTGCTGCGAGAGTGAGAGCAATTATTAAAGCAGAAAAACATCATTCAGAGAGGTATGGAAAACTTTTAAAATTAGTTGGAGATGATGCCTTCTTTAAACGAGGTAAAAAGATAGTCTGGGTTTGTATGGAATGTGGGTATGAAGTGGAAATGGATGCGCTCCCTGAAGATTGGAAGTGCCCCTCCTGTGATCATCCGAGAGCGAATTTTCGTAAGAAATGTGAAGATTTCTAATATTTTACTGGAGAATTTTTAAGTTAAAATCAAAATTCTTAAATAACAAAATAACCAATTTTGAAACAACCTAAATCAATACTTTTTTAGTGAATTAATATGAAACAAAAATCAATATATAAATGTGCCATTTGTGGAAAAGTTATTGAAATCCTTAATCCAGGCGTACCTGAGACCATCTGTTGTGGAAAACCTATGAATTTGATGGAAGAAAAAACCGCTGATTGGAAGGGTGAAAAGCATGTTCCTAAAATTACAATTGAAGGTAATAAAGTTACCGTTGATGTCGGTATTTCAATGGGAACGCCACACCCTATGACAGAAGAGCATTACATTATGTGGATTGAGTTAATCTGCAAAGGAAATTGTTATAAGAGAAAATTCTTAAAGCCAGGAGATAAACCTAAAGCTACTTTTGTGGTAGCAGATACAGATGGAGTCTGGGCTAGAGAGTACTGTAATTTGCATGGATTATGGAAAGGAACTGTATGAGTTAAGTTTTAATTCTTATTTTTTTTTTTTTCTTAATTAATGGTATCTAATTTAACAAAATATTATATTGCTAAAGGTTAGTGGAATTTTTGCATTATATTACATTTTACATGGTATAGTCTATTTAGGATTCATAATCTTTTTCTTCTTTTAGAGATTGAATTTATTTATAATGGGTAAAAATAAAGCAGCAATATTAGATAGAGATGGAACTTTAATAGAGGATAGAGATTATGCTTATAAAATCAAGGATTTCAAGCTTTTACCTGGTGTAATAGAAGGCTTAAAATTGCTTCAACAAGATTATTTACTTTTTATCGTAACAAATCAATCTGGTATTGGAAGAGGATATTATTCAGAAGTTGATTTCTTTAAATTCAACAATCACTTGATAAAAGTATTGGAAGAAAATCAAATTAGAATAGAAAAAACTTTTTACTGTCCTCATATTAAAGAAGAAAATTGTGAATGTAGGAAGCCTAAAATTAGGTATATTAAAGATATCGTTGATGGTTGGAACATTGATATCGAAGAATCGTGGATGATAGGCGATCATCCGTCAGATATTTCATTTGGCATTAATGGAGGTTGTAAAACAGTTTATATGATTACTGGACACGGAGAGAAACATATACGGGATTTAGAAGTTAAAGGAATAATTCCAACTTTAGTTCATTCTAATTTTTTTGAAGCAGTAGTAGAAATTAGGAGATTAAATAAATGAAAAATTTAATTCAGATTAAGGACTAATATTTTTTGAATTACGACTCTCTTTATATTCTTTTCTTCTTTGTTCATGTAGAATACTTACCTCTTTTTTCATCTTTTCTACAACTTCTCCAGTGAGGGGATAAAATTTAATCCAAACTATTAACCCAATCAAACTTGCGATAACTGGCAACAGTGTCATGCTAATGTTAACACCTAAGGAGGCTAATTGGAAACCTTGAGTTGCTTCTAATCCACCAATTGCATCCACATATATTAAACCAAAAGCAGTAAACACTGCTGGTGGAACTGCTAAAGCTACACTAATCATTGGTTTGCTAAGTAATGATCCTACTCCCGCATAAAGGCCTTCCCTTCTTTCTCCCGAAATTTTCCAATAATCATAATCTATTGTATCTGCTCTCATTGGATTATGTTGAATAAAATCACCTGGTAATCCTAACATAGTAATAGAAAATCCAATCGAAACGAGAATCCAATTACCTGAAATCCCTGCAATAAAGCTAAAGATTCCTCCGATAGTTAACATTCCTAGATAAAATGTTATAGAGGCTTTTGTTGATTTTTTAGCCGCAATTTTTAAAACAATGGGGACGGATATAACTATACAAATTATTGGTCCAATCCAAAAAAGTAACATATTAAATCCTTCCATCGGTGTGAGAACCCAAGTTAAGTAGAATGGTAAACTTACCATTATTATGTTCAACAGAAATACGGATATGCCATCATATATTACATATACTCTGAAAGAAGGATTTTTGAAAGCGAGCTTTATTGATTTAAATAAAGGGGTTTCATTTTTGGGGATATATTCACTATGCTCACGAACATACTTCGATAAGATTAAGTATGGAAAAATCCCAAATATAGCTATAAATACTACAAGCAATTGAAACTGAGCAATAGTCTCCGTTGAAGGATCTGCTAAGTATATAACAGGAACAATAAATCCAAATAAAATAGCAGGAATTGTTGCCGCTGTACCGTAAAGTTGAATCTTTTCTCTCTCCCTTTGATTTAGGGTCATTTGAGGGAGTAACGCAACAACTGCGCATAGAACAAGCGTAAATAAAGTATCATAAGCAATTTGGCTCACAAGATACCATATAAAAAGCCAAACTTGAATGGTAAGATTAGAGGTTTGCCCTCTCCACGCATCTGGTGGAAAAAATACCAAAGCAAAACATAAACTAAAAAGTGGAGCCCCAAATTTAATATATGGCATATATCGTTGTATTTCTCCCCTTTTTTTATTATAATACCGGGTATTTCCAATTATATTACCGAAAATTGGATCGTTTACCATATTCCAAACCGCATAAACAATTTGTGCTATAGTTATCCAGATGTTTAACAATCCCATCCATGCAAAATAGAAGGATTGGATTACTCCCATAACACCGCCATAAAACGTGCCTGGCATTTGAGCAAAACTATAGGCTAACTTTTCTTTTATAGGTACAATGCCCGAACTTTCATCACCTAAAAATTTAGCATTCTCGACTTCGCTATCAGACATGTAATAAACCTAAACTTTATAGAAATCTTAAAGTAACTAATAAATTAGAGAATACGAATCAATATTTCAATATTTTGTCAGAATAAAAATAATAAAGTAAAAAATGCATAATTTATTGTTTAAATTTTAGCGAATTTGGTTTTATTGCTTCCGCAAATTGGACAAAACCATGAATTTGGAATATCTTCAAAAGGAGTTCCAGGCGCGATTCCACTATCGGGATCACCGTTAACAGGATCGTAAACATATCCACACACTAAACACTTCCATTTACCACCTAATTCATCGCTACTTTTATCTATTTTAACTTTATCTTTTTCAGCTTTTTCTTCCACTTGGATTTCAATCCGTGGAATTTCAAATAAATTAGGCATCGAATGCTCATAATTTTTCATGATAAACCTTGCAATTACTATTCGCTGTATTTCTGAGGTACCTTCATAAATTTGATACAATTTTGCATCTCTAAACAATTTTTCGACAGGAAAGCTTCTAATATACCCATACCCTCCAAAAACTTGGATAGCTTCAGTGGTAACATTCATTCCAACATCTGAAGCAAAAGCTTTTGCCATAGAAGATGTAAGATTGCTATCTAAACCTTGATCTCCTTCCCAGGCAGCTTTATATGTTAATAATCTGGCCGCTTCAATATCCTTATACATCTCCGCTAATTTAAATTGAATCCCTTGATAGTTACCTATAGGTCTTCCAAATGTTTCTCGTTTCTGAGCGTAGTCAATAGCATATTCCATAGCTGACCTTGCGCACCCTACAGCAAACGCTGCAACAGCAGGCCTAGTTTTTTGGAAAGTTTGCATGGCTAATACAAATCCCCGACCTGGTTTCGCCAAGACATTCTCTACAGGTATTCTCACATCTTTCAAAACTACAGAGCAAGTATTAGATGCTCTTTGACCTAATTTTGGTATGTGAGGACCTGTTCTAACTCCATCATAATCTGTCGGTACAATGAATGCTGCTATACCACGATGTTTTATTTCTGGATCAACTGTAGCAAAAACGGTGATATAATCAGAATACCCTGCGTTAGTAATCCAATATTTAGTACCGTTTAACACAAAATCTTTTCCATCTTTTTCAGCGCGGCATTGCATTCCAGCTACATCGCTACCCATTCCAGGTTCTGAGGTGGCAAATGCGATAAGTTTAAAGTTATTGGTAATATCTTTTAACACTCTATTCTTTTGTTCTTCATTCCCCCCAATAATGATAGGACCCGAACCTAAATCGTTATCGAATATTGAAGTTGCTATCCCTGGACACGCAGCTGCAATTTCTTCAACAATTATTACTGATTCCATTAAACCATAACCTTGTCCTCCATACTCTTTGGGAATAGTCATATTTGTTAATCCTGCTTTCCACGCTTTTTTAATGACTTCCATAGGCATGATTTCGTGTTCATCGTAACTGAATGAAACTGGTAGCACTTCCTTTACTGCAAACTCTCTAGCTTTCTTTTGTAAAGTTAGTTGTGCTTCTGTTAAATTAAAATCCATTTTTTTAACCTCTATTTTATGTTCATTTTTTCAACTAATTTATCTACAATAACCTTAAAATCTAAATCCTCTGGTTTCGGAACGAATTTAATCTTAATCATCTCGTCCATAACATCTATTCCAGCAGCCTTCATTTGTTCAACTATTTCTTGTGTAGCTTGACCTGACCACCCATAAGAACCAAAAGCTAGTCCAACTTTATTCATAGGTTTCAAGCCTCTTTGATAACATAAGTATTCTGCAACAGAGGGGTAAAGTCCATTGTTTAGAGTAGGGCTTCCAACCAATATTGCTTTTGCCTTCATTGCCTCAGTAATTACATCAGAATAATCTGCTTGAGTCAATCTGAATCTTTTAACTGGAATGCCTCTATGACGGATTTCTATCGTTAAGGCTTTAGCAATTTTAGCTGTACTCTCCCACATTGTATCGTAAACGATTAAAACGCTTTTTCCTTCGATCTCTCCGGTTGACCACTTCCTATACTTCTCTAATATCTCTGGGATATTTTTTCTCCAACAAACGCCATGAGCAGTACATACAACATCAATAGGCAATGCTCCAACTACGGGAAGCGTTTTTGCAATAAGTCCTGATAAATGAAGTAAAATATTCGCGTAATATTTTTCCGCTTCTTCCATAATCTCACACATGTCATTTTCATCATCCCAACGCATAGTGGTTGCAATATGTTGCCCGAAAGCATCGCTAGAAAACAGGATATTTTTCCCATTATCGTCAGTCATAAATGTTACCATAGAATCTGGCCAATGTATCATAGGTATCGGTACGAATGTGAACTTTTTACCATTTCCGATATCCAAAGTGTCTCCATTCTTAACTGCTCGAATTCTATCGAACACCTCTGCGTCAATTTCTTGATGGAAATGGCTCTTTAGAATGTCAATTCCTCTAACAGAAGTAATTATTTCTGCGTTAGGTAGATGTTTTAAAATTAATGGGAAAGACCCTGAATGGTCCATCTCAATGTGATTCATGATTAAATAATCAATTTCTGCGGGATCACATACGTGTTTTATTTTATCCAAATAATATTCGAAATATGGACGTTTAACTGTGTCTATTAATACCGTTTTATCTCCTGATTTAACTATATATGCGTTATAGGAAGATCCTCGATGAGTGGAGTATCCGTGGAAGTTTCGGACTTCAAAATCCACATATCCAACAAACCAACATTTTTTCAATAATTCTAAATGAGTCATATTTTTTTAATACCAATTTTAGGATTAATTATTGCTAGTCTTCTTTTTATATCTAATAAATCTAATTTTTTTATCTTATAAATTTTTAATAAATAATCGAGTCTACAATTAGTCAATTCTTAAAATCTCATGTAAAAAGGAAGAAAAAAATAAAATTAAAATTAATTAAGGTAATATTTAGATTTGTGTGAAGAAACTCTTATCAACTCCGCAGACGGGGCATACCCAATCATCAGGGAGGTCTTCGAACTTAGTTCCTTCTTTCTCTTCGTCGTAAACATAACCGCAAGCGCCACATTCCCATTTAGCCACAATAAACTACCTTTCTTTTAATTTAATAAATTTGTATTTATGGATTTGTTAATTGAATGTATATTAAAAATATTAATTTAATATTTTATAAATTAATCTAATTAAGCTTTAGCCTTTATACTTGAAATATGAAGATTGTAAACGTTAAAGCATCTTAAAAATAGATGAAAAAATTAATAATTCTTGAATTTATATGTATTGAGTTTAAGTAGGGCGATGTATCACTCTTCCCGGAGATTTTCTATTTTTTTTTCCTCTTTCAATGACGATAACGCCATTAACAATTACATATGGAATACCTTCAGGAAGCTGATAGGGTTGTTCATAGGTTGCTTTATCAATAACCTTATCGGGATCAAAGATAACTAAATCAGCCCAATTTCCTTCTCTAATAAGTCCTCTATTGTGGAGTCCAAGCCGTTGGGCTGGAAACGATGTCATTTTGCGAATCGCTTGCTCTAACGTCAATATTTTTTCTTCTCTAACATATTTACCCAGAATTCGAGGATATGTTCCAAAAAATCTTGGATGAAATGCTCCAGCACTAAAAGAAGAGGGAACTCCAGAACCATCCGTTCCAACCATTTGATAACGACTCGTCATGATTCTCCGAATATCTTCTTCTCCCATACTTTGTATTGTAGTCATTACACTTAGTTCGTTGTCAATTAATAGATTAAAAAAAGTATCGAAATCGTCTAAAAATCCTTTAATTTTTGTGATTTCTGTGATGTTCTTTGATATTATATCTTTCCAATTATCGTGAGTAACAGTTGAGATAAAAAGGTTTTGAAAACTCTCATCGCGAATCCAATTTTCCCATCCTTTAATACCTTCTTTAATGTCTTTTCTAATACGCTCTTGAATTTCAGGATTTTTTATGCGATTTAATATATCTTCGTTTTCTCCCTCACGTACCCATGGAGGTAGAGCTGTCATAAGTCCTGTCATGCCACGATTGTATGGATACTGATCACATGTTATACTCAGACCCCGCATGTTAGCTTCTTCAATCAAGCTTATAGTGTCCTTGCTGGTACCCCAGTACGGTTTACCAGATATTTTATGATGGGCTATTTGCCCTCCAACACAACCTGATTTCTCAACGATTTCAATGACTTCACCTACAGCTTTTAAAACAGATGCTCCCTCACCACGTATATGAGAAAAATATAATCCATTATATTCAGCAACTACTTTGGCTAACTCAATTATTTCTTCTGTTTTCGCAAACACTTGAGGAGCATAGATTAAACCCGTACTCATACCAAATGCTCCAGCTTCCATTGCTTCTCGCAAATAATCCTTCATTTTTTGAAGTTCTGTTGGATTAGCAGGGCGATTCTCACCACCATGACCAGCAGCCCACTGTAAATTGCCATAACCTACAAAAAAAACCAGATTCGCAGAATTTCGTTTCTTTTCGTTATAATCTAGATATTCAGCATATGTATGATAAGGATATTCAAATTGAGTAAGTACCGGAGATATGGTTCTTATTAACTCAAGAAAATCTTCTTCTTTTCCCTCTGGAATGGGGGCCATTCCTTCTCCACACATTCCGACAACTGCGGTTGTTACTCCCTGGTATAAAGTGGATTCTTGACCTCTGCTACCCGGTAAAATATAATCCGTATGTGAGTGAATATCTATAAACCCAGGACTTACCATCAACCCACTGGCATCTATAACTTTTTTAGCTTCTTGATTTATTTTTGATCTAAGCTTAGCTATTTTTCCGTCCTTAATTCCGATTTCTCCCGAAAACCACGGATTCCCAGTTCCATCAATTATTCTTCCGCCTTTAATAACAATATCAAAATCCATCTTTGAACATACCTAAAACTTAATTGAGCAAATTATTAATAAAATAATCAATATAGATTCTATTTGTTCTAAAATATTCCATATGCATTAAGGTTGTTCCAAAAAATTCAAAACAATTATAAAAAACGAATCTCCCCAGTAAGCTTTTTTAATTTTTAAAATCATTGAGAGATTGTTTCTTTTCAAAGAACCTTTTAGAAGTACGACATCTTGGGCATTTATAGTCTTCTCCAACCTGATCAAAAGGAACTTCTTGTTCTCCATCGACATATATATAATTACATTTTTTACAACGGTAAGTTGCCATAATAAACATCTAGAATTTATGATTTTATGAATCCATCTTTTGGGTATTCACAGTTTGGGCAAACCCAATCATCGGGTAAATCCTTGAAAAGAATTTTCATCTTCGTTTCATCATATTCCGCACCACAATTGGAGCATTTATAAAGATATAGTTCAAGGATTTCCATCAATTCTTTTCTGTTAACATCTTGTTCCATTTTCTTGTATACAAACGACATTGCTTTATTGTCTCCAAAAAGGATAGCGCCTTTCAGTTTGTTATCCTTTAACACGAGTTTCTGATAACAGCAATCTTTCTTATCTGCTTTTTTAAGAATGTCCCATCCGCCTCCTGTTTCTTGTGAAGGATCAAAAACTCCAATTGAAGTTAATTCTAACCCAACGATTTTTAAGGTATTTTTAGGAGTCGTTCCTTTATATTCAACCTTTTTTAAACCCAATGCAGATGCAGCAACTATTTTAGACTGTTCCATACAAGCAGGAATTATTCCCCATGTTTGATTCTTGTATTCAACACAATCACCTACGGCGAAGATATCCTTTTCACTCGTTTCTAAAAATTCATTAACAACGATACCTCGATTTGTTTCGATTCCAGAATTTTGAGCAATATCTATTGTAGCTCTAATACCTGCTTGGATTAAAATAATATCTGCATTTAATGTCTGCCCGTCTTTTAATCTCATTCCTTTAACGACTCCGTTTCCCAAGATTTCTTCCGTTGTAGCATTTAAAACAATTTTTATACCTTTAGTTTCAATCTCCTCCTTAAGCATGGCGCTACATTCGTCATCCAGCTGTCTGGGAAGTAATTTTGGAAAAAATTCGACTATAGTTGTGTCTAAATTGCTGTCATTTATTTGGTTAGCTAATTCTAACCCAAGTAACCCCCCTCCAATAACAATTGCCTTTTTAGCTTTGGATTTTTCAATATAATTTTTAATGTTTAGAGCATCTTCTATAGTTCTTAGAGTAAATACTCCTTTTCCAACTAATTCCAGTGCGTTTTTAATGGGAGGTATATTGGGAACACTACCTAAAGCTAATATTAATTTATCATATGTATCAGGTTTGCTTTCACCTTCAATAAATAATTTTTTCTGCTGTGGCTCTATTTTTATTACTCTTTTATTAAGATTTAACTTAATTTCGTTATCCTTATACCAATCATCTTTAAAAACGATTAAATCGTTGACCTGAACTTTATTTGAGATAAGTTCAGGCAAATTAACTCTGGTATAATAGGGATAGTGTTCTTGAGTATAAATTTCAATATTTACATCTTCACTGAGGTATCTAAGATTCTGGGCAGAGAAGGTACCTGCCACATTATTTCCAACTATAATAATTTTTTCCATATTTGTTATACTTTTATTATTTTATTTTAAAGTTTTGATTATACAATAGAAAATAGAACAATTCAAGCCGAAAAGAACATGTTCGAAATTAAAAATATATTATTATCTCTATTTGATTTAATTATGACTGAAATAGAACATCAAAATAAAGTAAGGAGGAAAATAATTGAAATCAACGAAGAGCTCTGCACCGGTTGTGGTAATTGTGTAGTAGATTGCGCAGAAGGCGCATTAAAAGTAATAGATGGAAAAGCTAAGGTTATAAATGATGTGTTCTGCGATGGATTGGGTGCTTGTATTTCAGCTTGTCCTGAAAATGCCCTACAAATTATTGAACGAGAAGCTGCAGAATTTGACGAGGAAGCCGTAGAAAATTATCTGGAATCTATGAAAAATGAAGAAAATGTTGAATTAGAACAAGTTAAACAAATCGTTGCTGAACATTCTCACCAATGTGGTTGTCCTTCTTCTCAGACGATGGTTTTTAATGAGCATGAAGTTCAAACTGAGACCTCTGGAAAAATTTCTTCAACTCTACGACAATGGCCAGTTCAAATGCATCTAATTAACCCGAAAGCTCCCTATTACCAGGGTGCTGATGTCTTAATTTCTGCTGACTGTGTTGGATATTCTTATGGGGATTTTCACAGAGATTTCTTAAGTTCCAAGTCTATTGCTATTGCGTGTCCAAAACTTGACCAAGGTAAAGAAGTTTACATTGAAAAAATCAAAGCTTTAATAGATGGAGCTAAAATTAACACGCTTACTGTTGTAGTCATGGAAGTAGCATGTTGTTCTGGATTGATAGCTCTAGCACAAGAAGGTGCAAAGAGGGCAAGAAGAAAAGTTCCGATAAAATACATTATTATTAGCGTAAAAGGAGATATTATAAAGGAAGAATGGCTTTAATTTTTTTTACCTATTTTTATTTTATGAGCGTATTCTAACCCAATTCGAGATATATTAATATTATTTTCGAAGTTTTTCACACTCCTTGTCGTTTAATTGAAAAATTTTAACTTTAATTTAAATTTTATAATAATATTATGAAAATTGTTATAATTCTTGCGATGCATGGAATGCCACCTAATGATTTTCCTCGAAAAGAAACTCTCGATTATTTTATGCTCCACTCACGCCTAGAAAATATGCCAGGACCACCATCTCCAGTTATGCAGCAACAATACGAAGAGTTGGATAAAAAAATGCGGAATTGGGCACGAACTGAAGAAAACGACCAATATTTTTACGCATCAAACGAATTAGCTAAAGTAATATCAAGTCAGACGGGATATAAAGTGATAGTTGGTTTTAATGAATTTTGTTCTCCTTCTTTAGATGAGGCTTTCGATGCAGCCAGCAAGGATGGTTCTGAAAAAATTATCATCATTACTCCTATGATGACTCGTGGTGGCGAACACTCAGAAAAAGATATTCCTGAAGCTATTGAAAGAGCAAGAAAAAAATTCCCTAACACTCAGTACTCCTATGTATGGCCTTTTAATATTTCCAAAGTAGCAGCTTTTTTAACAGAGCAAATTCAAGAGCATTGTAAAAATTCAAAATGAGAAGGATTGCAAATCAGTAAACTATATTCATTTTTACAAATAGCTACATCTCGAACATGACTTTTTTTTTTATTATTTTTCTTAGAGTAACAGATAAAGCAGATTTTGATTTTCCTAACTCGTTTGCTAATTGTTCTAAAGAGATATTTCTTGGAATTTCAAAAAAGCCTAAGGATATGGCTTTATTCAATATAGTAGATTCATCTAAGGTTAGCTTATTTTTGTCGTCGTCAATACTGTAGGGAGAATTTCCAATTCTGAGAAGTGAATAATCGATACCATTCTGATCAAATAGCGTTAAAAGGTTGTCTATACTCTCCCTATTTGAAACTAACCTCCAAAACGCATAACCATCTCTAACCCGCACAGGAAAATTCACTAAAACGCCACATTTAATTATCGCGTACAAAAGAAAGGGATCCTTAGTTTTGACGTTGAATTTAACTCGGTTTTCATCCTTTTCTAGAATACTGATATCAATGACAGATTTATGATTTTTAACTTCCTCAATTATTAAATCGATATTGTGGTGAAAAATTTCAATTATAGAATTACCTATTGAGTTTTCAAAATCGTAGGGAAGAAAGTATTCAATTTCCATTCGGATATCTCGAAAATTTTTGAAAATCTCAGATATCCACAACTGGTCTGGGAATTTAATTCTAATTCTTGCTAAACTCGATTTGGTTGATTCCATCGTAATTTGTAGTAATAAAGAATTTAAAACATTTTTTAGATTAAAAATGGATAGTAATAATTAAAGATAGAATTATATACTATTATTATTATGGTGGAAAACAAGAATTTACTATTAGGCATTTGTGGAAGCCCCAGAAAACAAGGAACTGATTTTGCTGTGCAATACGCTTTAAATTACGCAGCCAAGAAATTTAGCTTTGAAATTGAATACTGGACGGTAAAAGGCAAAAAAATAGAGTTTTGTACTCACTGCGACTATTGTATCAGAGAGAAAAAAGGATGCATTAACGACGATGATGTTTCAGAGCTTTACCCTAAATTAGAAGAATCGAAATTTTTACTTTTAGGAACGCCGGTTTTTCAAGGAACTATGTCAGGACAGCTTAAAACAGTACTTGATCGCTGTCGTGGATTAGTTGCTAAAAATCCTAATGTATTTAAAGATAAATATGGAATCGCTCTTGCGGTAGGAGGAGATAGAAATGGTGGTCAAGAAATTGCAATAAGAAGTATTTTAGATTTCTACCAGCAAAACCATGTTATTTCCGTCTCAGGTGGAGCGTTTGGGGCGAATCTGGGTGCTTCCTTATGGAGCGGGGATAAAGGTAAGGAAGGGGTTCAAAAGGATGAAGAAGGATTAAGAGCAATTAGAAAAGTTATAAAAAGACTTGCAGAATTTAAAAAATAAATAAAAAAATTAAATATTCACTAAATAAATTTTATTTAACGCCAAATAATTTCATAGCAGCTTTTTCTCTGAGTCCTGAGATGCCCCAGAGCTCTTTAAACCAATATTTTCCATCCATTATTACAACTGGCGTATTTACAACACATCCGTCTGCGTCACAGAAATTTTTTAGAAAGTTATTGTCGAGCAATAACTTAGGAACTAATTCTTCATCGTCAATGTCTTTCTCTATATAATTAACTTCTCGTTCATCAAGCCACACCTTAAGTTCATGACAGCGGTGGCAGTCAGTTTTTGTAATAATGATAGGTACTTGCATTTTACTCATAGTAATTATAAAATAGCAATATTCAATAAAAAAGATTTAGCTTCTAATTCATAAAACGATGAATTCAAGATATAATAATAAATCGTAATTTTCTGAAGTTTTTTTATAAATAATACAGTATTTTTCAAATTTTAGTAGTTGAAAAAAATCAATATAATATTTTCGTACATAATAAAATGTTAAGACTGAAAAAATCAAATATAGTAAAACGAGTGAAGAGCGCACATTTTATTGGAAGGCAGTTGTCCCGGCTTAAGTTGGGCCAATCCTATTATGCAATTGCGGTATCTACCGTTAGCGCTATATCATTAATATCTTTAGCTTTTGAGATTAGCTTTTGGATGTTAATATTTATATTTCCGGTGCTACTGCTTGGAGCATTTGTAATTGGATATTTCATGGATATTTATAATATAAACACTATGGATAGCCTAAAAGCAAATGAAATAGGAAATCGGTATCTTACTACCAGTGATTTAAAGAGCCAAGAATTTCAACTTTTGCAGACTGAAATCGTTCTTGAAGCACTGAAAGCAATCCAAGAAGAACAGCAATTGGATCCTAAGGATTTGTTAAAGAAATACGATCTTTACTTCAGAAAGTGGAAGTCTCCTTATAATTAGAAATGTAATTAGATTATCGGGTACTTATAGCTCTTCTATAGCATTTAGCTTCAGTGAAAGAAAATTTATATAATTTGTGTTAAGAACCAGCGCAAAGCATTGATAATTTTATCATCTTCACTAAGTATATTAATCGAGAAATAGTGGGGGAGTAATCCACATTCATTTAATTCATCCATATCGAAATTCTCAAAAATCATATCCGATCTGATTTCCTCTTTGTTTTGAAATTTATTGCCAATAATCAGAATAGGCATAGAATCTCCTTGATCTAAGCACCGGGCTATAACTAATTGGAACATCTCGATAGCTTCTTTCAAAAACTCTATATTAGATGCGTTAAAGATTAAAATAAAGCCTTGAGCATTATCGATACAGTCTTTATAAATCTCAATTTTTTCCGTATCTGTATTTTCATCAATACACTCAAAAGTTAATACTTCGATACTATCAATTATAAAATCATAGATCTTACTTGCCAAATCTCGTTTCATTTCATTGTTCTTATATTGGAGAAATTGAATTACTTCTAAATTTTGTACTAGTGTGGATTTTCCTGCGTTTGTTGGTCCAAAAACATAAATCTTCTTCAAATTTCCCTTATCTAGTAAGGGTGCATTAATATCTATTCGAGGCATCATTTTTTCTAAATATTTTTGGAATAGGGTAAGGAATTTTTCTTTAAATTCTTTAGATGCGACATCAAGAATTTTTTTTTGATTAGTACGATTTTTATGAGTGTGAAGTAATTCAGTAATTTCCTGAAGTTCTTTTAGTTCTAAAGCGTAAGATTCAAGATCAGATGTTTTAGATAATAAAAATTCGTAAACATCTGTTATTTCTTCCTTAAAATAGGCAGCTTTGATCATATAGGTTATCATTAAGAGTTCTTTACCACCACGAGCATACTCTGACTTGACGTAAAAAATATGATTAATCGTCTGATATTTCCTAAACGTAAAGATAAAATTACCCTCTTCCTCTGTGAATTCCAAAATTCTTCCTAAATCTGGATGTTCCTCAGGAATCAAAGGGGAACTGCAATATAAGGTGTTAGGTCCGAAAATTGTGTCGAAATAACTTAAACAGAGGATGACTTCATTAGCCATGTTTGCACTCGATGATAAATATTTTTACCTAAAATATATTTAAGACATTATAAGTTTTATATCAAATGTTTTTTAATTTAGATTTCAAATAAATTAACCAATATTAGGCTTAGATTTAATAATTTATAAAAAACAAGTTTTAAAGTTTGTCCTATTTTACTAACTTAATGAATTCTAATTCTCGAGATATGGAATACAATCTCGCCATGAAAAATTTATTTAATGGAGAGATATTGGTCCGAGCTTCTGCTGCAAGACAAATCGGGCATTTAAAGGATAGTAGAGCTTCAAACTTATTAATAAAAGCTTTAAAGTCTGAAGAAGATTCCATTGTTATAAATCGAATAATTGAAGCTATGGGCGAAATTAAAGATGCAAAAGCAACTATGGCGATCGTGGAAATATTAAAAAAAGAGCTTGATAAACAAGATATCGAGCAAGATAAGAGTCTACTATTTTTGATTGTTGAAAGCTTAATGAAAATTGGAGATAAGAGAGCGTTAGAACATTTGGGCCTACTTTTGGAATTCTGTGAGGGTGATATAAAAAAACTTACAGAAGAGGCTTTAGAATGTATAGATCCCAACTGGAAGAAAAACCTCACAGGAAATAGTAAAATCTAATAATAATAATCTTAAACTAATAATTATTAAAATAAAGAGTGAATGATATGTTCCCAGAATTTATTGAGAAATTAGCTCAAAGTGTTGATGGTGAAAATGACTCCCATGAATGGACGATTTTCACCCTATCTACCTGCGGATGGTGTAAGAAGTGTAAACAATATTTGAACGACAAAAATATTAAATATCGTTATGTAGATATTGATAAAATTGATCCAAGCGAAAAATCAAAAGTGCTAGCATATTTGAGAGAAAACTACAAGCCAGAAAGAATATCCTATCCATTTGTTGTGTGCGATGACAAGTTTGTTGTTGGTTACGATCCAACTAAATATGAAAAATTAATAAATCAAGGAGGAAATTAATATGGACATGGAAACAACCGAAGGAATGAAAGAATATGTAGGAATGGTTAGCCAGAAAAACAGTTGGATTCTTAACAAAGACCAAAGTACATTTAATGATTTAATTAATGGGTTAGTAGATAATAAAAAATCGTACGGATATCAATCCTGTCCGTGTCGTCTTGCTTCAGGAAAAAGAGATTTAGATAGAGATTTAATTTGTCCTTGTGATTATGCTTCCGATGATGTAAAGGAATTTGGAGCCTGCTATTGCAATTTGTACTTACGATTAGATTTTTATGATAAATTTAAAGCTAATTACGTAAATATACCAGAGAGAAGACCTATAGAAAAGGAGAACGCAGTTTTGGATTACTTTAACAAACAGTTATAATTAGTTTAGACTTAATCTTCTTTATCAGCATTAAATCCTATTTTTCTTGTTTTACAAATCAATTTTTTATAAATAAAAGCCTTAAATATTCCGAATTCTCATAATAATATATGCCAAATAAAGAATTAACAGACGAAGAGATAGAAGAAGAATTAGAAAAAGCTTTTAAGTCGAACGAGGCGAAAAAAGATCAATGTGGTAGTCCCATTCCTACAAATAAAGAGGTAGGAATTCAGAGAACAGGCGTTAAACTAAAAAAAGAATAAAGAAATAACTTTTGATTTCAATGGCTTTTTTTTTAATATATTTGAATTATTTAAGATTTTGAATTAGTTTTTGTATAAAAAATTCATTATGAATTTGGAATAGTCTTTAAAATCTGAATAAATTTCATTTATGTAATAGTATTTAATTTTTAAACCAAATTTTTAATAAAGATTCTCAATTTCAAACCTTAGGTGAATACCTTGAGGGAAAGAATTAAAGGTAGAAAAAATTTTCCTACTGACGAAGTTGACCCAGGAAACTATTTAAGCGATGATGATATCAGAAATTTAATCAAAAACCAGAATAAAATTAAATTTAAACAAGATGACTATTATGAGCTTTACAATTGCGTACATTGTGGTGAATGCGAAACAGAAGAGGAACGCATACTCTTAAAGCGAAAATTTCTTGATGATGGTAATGTCGTTGAAGGTCTTGATGACATGATAGAATGTTTCCGTAAATATCGCAGCCCCTATCCTTCGAATAAGATGCGAATTAGAAGACCTGAAGGAATTCCTGCTGAATCTGACACGCTATTTTTTATGGGTTGTCTTTCTACAATTCGGATCCCAAGATACACAGAACATTCACTTGAATATTTACTTAAACATAAAAACGATTTTACAATCCTTGATAAGGAAATATGTTGTGGTTGGCCTTGGTTTGCGTCCGGTTGTACTGAAGAATTTGAAATATGTACGAATGAAAATATTGAAATTTTTAATAAATATAAGAAAATAATCTGTTTATGCCCTGCGTGCTATTTTCTTTTTAATAAATATTATAAACCTTCAATGAAATCGAATACTGAATTTAAATATATATCTGATTATTTGAAGCCCTCTGATATAAAAAAATCGGGAAAGGTAGGAGTGCAACATCTTTGCCAACTAATGAACCGTGGCAAGAAGGGGGTTGATAAACTGGTAAATAACATTTTAGAAAAAAGTGGATATGAAGTCATAGATATACCTCATTGGTGTTGCGGTGGTGGTCTTGGTTATATGCATCGAACTGATGTGATCGATAAAGTTGCAAATAAACGAATGAGCGATTTCGATACAGCTGGAGGTGATTATTCGACGACATACTGTCCGAGTTGTTGGTGGATTTTAAAAAGGTATAGCAAATTATGCAAAATAAATCCAAAAGCTAAGGATATATTTGAATTACTGATATAAAATTGTAAAATGAACGAAGATTATAATTGTCCTTGTAGGGATGTCGATCCAGATAATTTCGTTACAAACGAAGAAGTAATAAAATTATTAGAAACTAAGGATGATTATAAGTTCAATCAAGGAGACTATCTTAGGTTATATAATTGCGTTCATTGTGGAGCTTGTGGTACACACAACGAGCGTTTTCTATTAAAGCAAAAATTCTTACGGGATGGAAATAAAATTGAAGGTCTAAACGAACAAATTGAAGCTCTTAAAAAACTCGGAACGCCATTTAAGTTAAATAAGAGTCGCATTAAGAGTATAGAAGGTATTAATGTAAAAAGTAAGACTCTTTTATATTTTGGTTGTTTTACTACCGTTAAAACTCCAAAATATGGCTTAAGCATCGCAAAATATTTGCTTAGTAAAAATGTAGACTTTAATGTCTTAGAAAAGGAAATATGCTGTGGTTATCCAATTTTATGTACTGGAGAATTAGATACTTACGATCTTCTAATTGAGAGAAATAAAAAACTTTTTATAGAAAAAGGATTTGAAAAAATCATAACTGTCTGTCCAAGTTGTTACATGGTATTAAAAAAACACTACCAAGATTTAGATATTAAAATAGAATATTTTACGGAATATTTAACACCACGAGTAAGAAAAAATAAAGGAAATCTAATAATTCAACACGCTTGTCCTTTAAAATATGTCGTATTTCCAAGTATAGAAAAAGAGTTAAAACAGTTATACGAAGCTAGTGGATATCATGTTCTACTTATCCCACATAATTGTTGTGGAGGAGGCGTTGGTCATCAATTACGAACAGATATCTCTGAAATGATTGCGACTAAGAGAATGAAAGAGTTTAAGGATAATGAATATTATAATTCAGAAATTGCAGATAACGATACCTATATCACCACCTATTGCCCTGATGCGTATTGGATTTTAAAATTCTTTGGGAAAAAGCAAAGAACTAAATACAAACTCATAGGTATGTGTGAGTTACTAACAGAATAAGAAAACATTTGATTAATCATAAATAGAATTTTGCAATAATCCTTTTCGATTTCATTTATCTTAACTTTATCGAGAGAATTTCTCCGATAATAAATATTGGTTAAAATTAAAAATAGTATATTTAAACATATGTTTACTAATTTAATAGATCGAGGATTTAAATAAATCAATTTATAAATTATTAAACACAAAATCTTAAATTCAGTTAAATTTTTGCTATCGATTAAATATGATTAGGAATCAATGGTATGCAGTATTAGAATCTAAAGAAGTTCCAAAAGGCAAACTAATTGGAGTTACAAGGCTTGGAGAAAAGTTAGTTTTCTGGCGTAAGAAAAATGGAGATGTTATATGTTTAAAAGATAAATGTGCTCATCGAGGTGCGGCGCTTAGTATAGGAAAAATATGCGATAATGGAGAAAAGGTAGAATGTCCATTCCATGGTTTAAGGTATGATGAGACAGGAAAATGTACTATAATACCTGCAAATGGCAAAAACACTCCGGTGCCAGAGCGCTTTAAAGTTATAGCTTATCCTACTAAAGAAAAACATGATTTTATATGGATATGGTGGGGAGAACATCAACCGAAATATCCTCCAGTACCCTTTTTCCAAGATATTGATAAAAAATTCTCATATAAAACTCATACAGAAGTATGGCCAGTTCATTATTCTCGGGCAATAGAAAATCAATTGGATGTAATTCATTTACCTTATGTCCATCATAATACAATTGGTCGAGGTTATCAAACACTTGTTCATGGACCATTGGTTGAGCCTTCCGAAGACGGAAATGAGTTTATAATTTGGGTTTATAACCAAAAGGATGATGGAAAGACCAGACCTTTAAAACCTGAAGAATTTACTGATGAAATGAAATTTTTCCATCTTCAGTTTAAATTTCCACATATATGGCAGAATTACCTTGGGAATAATGTTCGGATATTTATAGCTTTCGTTCCGATAGATGAGACACATACAAAGTTTTACATGAGATTCTATCAAAAATTTCTAAGAATCCCCATTTTAAAATCATTTGTTAATTGGCTAGCCAATAAATTTAATTTCATTATCCTCCATCAGGATAGATGTGTTGTTTTAACACAACAACCAATTAAAACTCAATTAAAAATGGGTGAAAAACTTATTCAGGGTGATTATCCCATTCTGTATTACCGTCGTAGAAGAGAAGAACTATTAACAAAAAATACTTAATTCGTTAAACATAAAAATATCCACAATAGAATGAAATTTAAATGGTGATATAATGTTATTTTCCCAAAATGAACTTGATAATGTTAAGAGAGAAATGAATAAATTAAAAGACAAAGTGGTGTTGAAATTGTTTACCGATTTTAAAACTCAAGAAGACGGCTCAAGAATTAGGGTGTGTATGGCATGTGAGGGTGCTTATAATTTATTAAAAACGCTTGAGGAACTATCAAACGGGAAGTTGGGTGTCGAAGAGATATCTATTGAAGAAAATCCAGAAGAAGCAAAAAAATACAATGTTACCCGAATTCCGGCGATTTTATTCGTTACTGATGACGGTAAGGAAATTATCCGATACTCAGCACACCCCACCGGTTCTGAATTTGTACCCTTTCTAAATTCAATTCAATATTTTTCAGGCATAAGACCTTATTATGCTGATCAAATCCTTACTCATCTCAAAAAAATCGATAAATCAGAGATGAAGATTTTTATAACCCCAACTTGTCCTTATTGTCCTGCGACCGTTCCAGTTTTAACATTATTTGCTATAGTTTCTAAAGGGAAGATTACAGCAGAAGTTATCGATGTTAGCTTAAATCCTGACATCGCAAAAAAGTATGATGTTCAAGGTGTTCCACTAACAGTCGTAAACGAGAGTGAAAGAATTGTTGGGATGTTTACTCCACAAGATTTGTTAGATAAATTAACAAAAGGTCAAAGAGATTTTGGAGGAATGTACGCATAATCTGTATACTAAGAGGTGTTTTAAATTTGTCTCAGGATGATAAATATAAGGAAATTATTAAAAAAGAGATGGCGAAACTCACTAAACCTGCAAGGCTAAAGATTTTCACATCGCAAAGAACAGAAGCAGATGGGAGTAAAATAAGAGCTTGTATGGATTGTGGGCAATTCATGGCACTCTTAAGAATCTATGAAGAAAACTCGAATGGGATGTTAACGATAGAAGAACTATCAATAGATAATAATCCCGAATTCGTAAAGAGTTATGATATTCAGCGGGTACCAACCATTTTATTTATTAATGACGACGGAAGAGAAATAATACGCTATTTAGCAGCACCAAGAGGTGGCGAAATCCAACCGTTTGTTCAATCATTATTTACATTTGCGGGAGCGCCGAATTATTACGAAGCAACAATAAAACAAAATCTTGATCGTATTCAACCATCAACTATCAAAGTAATGATAACAGAGATGTGCCCATATTGTCCTAGTGTTGTATCTACAGCCTCTCAATTTGCACTTGCATCTGAAGGAAAGATTAGAACCGTGATCGTTGATATTCTGGCGAATCCAGATATTGGACAATTCTATGATGCTTCGGGAGTGCCTTATACGATTATAAACGATAAGAAAACTTTAGTTGGTATGGTTGGGGCGAATGAAATACTAGGAGCACTTATCGGAGGAAACATTAAAGTACAATACTAAATTAAATTACATTTAAAAATCAATACCTTACAATTAGTTATTAGATATTACATAAAAGAAGGATTTAAGAATGTATAATATTGATATGGAAGACATTGATCTAGAAAAGAGGTACGATCTTATTGTTTTAGGTGGTGGACCAACTGCGATAGGTTGCGCAATCTATGCTGCTCGATTTGCATTGGATGTTTTAGTCATAGGGAAAATTTTCGGAGGTTTGATTGCCACAACTCATCTTGTAGAAAATTATCCTGGAGTCACCTCTACGAGTGGTCAAGGTTTAATGGAAATGTTTAAAGAACACATGAATTCTTTATGTATTCCTTACATAACAGACGAAATTAGAAATATAGAGCAAGCAAGTGATCACTTCATTCTGTATTCGTTTTTTCAAAAATTTAAAGCGAAGAGTGTGGTTATCGCCACAGGATCTGAAAGGAAGAAGTTAGGAATCCCAGGAGAACTGGAATTTGCTGGAAGGGGTGTTTCTTATTGCGCTACATGTGACGGTCCATTTTACAAAGATAAAACGGTATGTGTGATTGGCGGAAGTGATTCTGCAGCCAAGGAAGCGTTATTTTTATCTCAAAATGTAAAAAAGGTTTATATAATATATCGGGGGGAAGAAATACGGGCAGAACCAATTAATAAGAAAAGAGTAGAGGAGAATCAAAAAATTGAAATCATATATAAAACCAATGTCACAGAAATTAAAGGAGATAATACGGTAAAATCAGTAATTTTCGATAATGGCAAAGAATTTGAAATAGATGGTGTTTTTATCGAAGTAGGGTCTATACCTAACTCAGATCTTGCAAAACATATAGGCATAAGAACGAATGAAAAGGATGAAATTATTATCAATAGAAAGTCGGAAACAAATATACCGGGTGTATTCGCAGCTGGCGATGTCGCAGACGCACCATTTAAGCAGGCGATTACTGGAGTATCAGAAGGCGTTATAGCGGCATATTCAGCCTTCGATTTTATTAAAGAAATGAATATAGAATATTAGCTTGGTTAGGATTCACTTAATTGGTTATTTTTTGAATATTGTGAAAAAAGGCTAATAATTATAAAACAAAGAATTTTAATTTTTATTAAAAGAAGTAAATAATCGGTAAAAAAATATGGAAGAAGAAACTCCAATTCACCAAATTATAAGAATGGATCAAGTTTTTGCCGTCGGAGGGACGTTCGAAGATCCATCAGAATTTACTCAAAAGGTTAATAAAAACCTAATGATCTTAAAACAAAGCGATAAGAACTTTAAATTAAAAGATATTAAATTTAGTGCTTTTTCTGATCCCCGCTATTCTAACGCGGGACCTATTCTACTGGCGTTCATTATCGCAGAAGTTGACGTTGATATCACTCCAGAGCCGGAAAAACGGGATAAAAAACGTAAAAAGAAGAAGAAAAAATGACATTAACCAAATTCAAACTATTTTCAATAATCTAAAATAACTTAGATTTTAAATCCTTAATCAGTTAACTCATTTTAAATCCAAAAAAGTAGGAAAAAAAAGAAATTTATTCGATATTAACCTCAATGGCATCTTCCATTGGATCTTTAAATGGTACATCGACTTTTAATATTCCATTTTTATAAGTAGCTTTTGATTCTTTAGCCTTAACAGGACAACAAATAGCATAAGAGCCTACATAGATTGTACCGTCTGTTTCACCCTTCACGAGAAATGAATCCTCGTGGATTTTGAGTTTGATCGTGTCTTTTTCAACACCAGGCATTGTAATTTCAAAGTGGTAACTGTCGTGTTCATCATCAGCCCATGCACAAATTTCCGGAGATGTTACATATTTTTCTTTTACTTCTGACATTTTATTTCTCCTTGTTGAATTTATTTAGGTTTAACTTTATTTCTTTAAATCTAATTTAGACAATTTAAAAGTCTGTTTAATGAAATACAAGATTTCTTTTAGGTTTGCTATTAAAAAACAGCTTGTTATTTGTGTGTTTTTTTATTTTATAAATCGGATAGAATAGCAACCTAAAAATCTGCTAAAGGAATACTACCGTTGTAATATATTATTTTTCCATCAAAACTAAGCTGTATAACAAAAATTTTTACACCTTTTTTTCTAGCTTCAGATAATTTATTCGAAAATTGTGGGTCCATAATGAAATTAGGCTTAAACTTAGACGCCTTACGAAATACTAAAAATAAAAGCATACCATGATTGTCAATAATTTCTTGTACGTGCCTAGTCCCTCTCTCTGTAGGCGCGTCGGGAAATAAAGCTAAATTATCTTTGACAAGTGTCACTCCCTTTACTTCTAAAGGAACTCCATCTAATACAAAGTCTATTCGACTCTTTCCAATTTTAACTTCTTTCCTTATCTCCCTCACATTTGAAAATTCACTAATGCATGGAAAAACTTTTAAAGCAATTTTAGAATGAAGTGCAGTGTCAATTAAGATCCAATCATCTTGAATTTTTACTGCTTTAATATAATAATCTAGTTTCCCACGAGATTCGGTGAAAAGGACTTCTTTTCCTTGGATTAATAACTCTTTTAGTCTTCCAGGATCATGAATGTGAGCAGTATTTATTTGATGCTTGTATTCAATTTCACTTACAAATCGATTAGGGCGCCGTAAAAATGTACCTTTTTTGAGATTTGGGATTTCAAAGAGGGGAATCTTAGCGTTACGCATTCCAAAACTACTCACAATAAAATTAATTTAATTAAAAATAATTTAAATTGATTTTAATAAATTCCATTATATTATATAAACTATAGAGATAAAAGGAGTTGCATTTTAACTAAAATAATGAGCGATGCACCCGAACAAACCAATATCGTTAATTACAAGTTTCACCATATTGATGTAAATAAATGCAAGATATGTGAAGGCTTTTTTTGTGAAGATGCGTGTTTCAGAGGAATCTATAAAGTTATAAATAAAGAATCTGAACCTAGGAGCATTGTTGTAGAAGATCGAGAAGATCATTGCGTAAAATGTCATATTTGTACAACTGCGTGCAAGTTGAGGGCTTTAACCATTGATTGAGATTAAGTAGGTAAGTTTTTGTCTAAACACATCTTAGCCCATTAATGTAATACGCATTTTAATCTTGTACAATTTTTTCAAAATTTATAAAATATAAGTATCTTTTTAATGTGAAAAGTCATTATCTAGATAAAAGAACTAAAATTTTAATTGATTAATGGATATGATTTCAGACAAATTAAAACTTGATGATATCGATCGCCGTATCATTACATTAGTACAAGAAGATCCAAACTTAACTCATACTCAAATTGCGGAAAAAATTAATAGATCTCAGCCAACTGTTGGGATGAGAATAAAGAAGCTTGAAAAAGAAGGAATACTACAATTCCAACCCGGTATTAATTTTAAAAAGGTAGATCTCTTCTTAGCAACTGTGGAACTGAATACAAAACACCCAAATGAGATTCTTGATATGGCTAGGTTCTGTCCATTCATGTTGAACGCATTTAGATTAAGTGGTTCCCATAATATATGTATTCTACTCGCAAGTTCTAATATTACCAAACTGGATAACATAGTAAATTACCACTTTAGAAGCGATCCTGAAGTAACTTCAGTCTCGATGAATATGATAACAGAAATTGCTAAGGACTTTATATTACCCATAGATTTCACAAGCGAAGAACATAATCCTACTTTAGAAGAAGGTTGTGGGGAGAAATGTAGATACAAAATTGCTCAACTGAAAGGATTAACTAGTAAATTAGAGTAAATACTTCCTTTTTCTATTCTTCTTCCTCTTCTTGAGCAGTATCAAATTTATACTTAGGTAGATTTACGTTCAAATTACAATCAGGACCACATACATTTGAAAGAAAATCAAACTTTTCGATTTGGAAATCAATGGGCACGATGAAATCATGAACGGAATCAATAAGTATGTTAGTTTTTACGTTAATTACATTCGAATCTTTTCTAAAACATAAATCTACTAATTTCTCAATTGTTTGAAGATCTGAAGCAGCAACAAAGCACAAAAGATTAAATTCCCCAGAAATCTTGAATGCATGATTAATGAAAGGACACTTTTCTATTTTTTTTACTATTACTTCTACATCTTTGGTTGACACGAAAACAATCGCAACTTTAATATCAACTTTTTTTATATTAAATCCAACCTGTTTTGTAAGTAAATGTTTTCGTTCTAATTTAATAATTCTTGCCCCTACTGCCGGCTGAGACTTATCGATTTCACGTGCTATGTCACTGTGCGTTACGGATGGATTTTTTTCCATCATCTCAATGATCTTATAATCGTCATCATCAATACCTAAAATTTCCTTAAAGGTCTTTTTAATCATCATTTCGCTCCTTAAATTTAATCTTTTTTATTATTTTTTTTATATACACATTACCAAATAGTTCATAACTAAATGATAATATAAATTTATATTTAATAGTTTTAAAATTTTATAATGTAATAATTACAAAAAATAAGGAACAAATCCAATTTATTTTTTAATTATAAAAAACGGGTTCCATACTATTTATTTTTAATAAGAGGGATTAATATGAGGTTTTTTCTTAATAAATTATACTTGTGAAGATATTTATAATAAAGATTACAAGTGTAAATCCAAAGAATCCAATGAGAAAAAATAATGGATTTCCTTTTTCTTTTTCGGGTAGAACTTCCCTTACAATAGTATACAGAATAACTCCTGATATAAAAGAATAAAAAACATAGAATAACTCAGAGTATTCAAAACCTATTAAATCTAAAAATAATCCAAATAAAACTCCTAAAAAATTTGAAAGAGCTAGAACATATTTTCTGGCCAAATTATCTTCAATATCGTATGTTTCATAGATTTCCAGATCAGTAAATACGATATGGCTTTCTGATCTGTTTGTTATAACTGCTCTAAACCAGGCGAAAAGGAAAAATAATATCCCTCCAACTAAATCAATAGTTAATAACCCTACAACAATAATCCCTACAAGAAGATGATATGAAAAATTAGTGAAAAAACGAAGATTGCTTAAATCTTCGTTGATGTGTGTTTGAATCTTAGCCTTATAGCGATTTATTTTCTCTATGAACTCTCCACCTTTTTTTTTTAAATCAACTAATGTTTGGGCTAAATCCTTCAGAGCTATATCGTCTAAATCCTCTTTTTCTAATTCTTTAGTTAATATGTTCTCGATATTTTCTTCAACACTTTCCAAAATTCTTTCTTTTTCAATTAATTTACGCATTCTCTTTTGCGACTTAGACTCTACCTTTTGTAAAATTAATTTTTCAGAAGTGTGAACAAATATAAAACCAATTAACACAAATAAATACTCAAAAATTGTGAGTTCAAATGGGAATACGGGAATATTTTCAGCAATTTCTGGAAGGAGTACTAAGAAGAAATAAGAGATAGAGATACCTGCAATTAAGGAAATATTGATTTTAGGATGGGTACGTTGATAAAAATCAATTATGAAGAACAAAGTACCAAAAATTAATGAAATGGCAGCTACAAATACAAAATCAATTGACATTAAATGTTTTAATACGATTTTTATTTAAAAGGTTTTTAGTATTAAATCTGGGTTAATATTACATTCTGAACGAATAAAAGAATTAAGATCATAAATATTTAAGTCATTTTTACTTGAATTTTATAATGATAATGTTTATAATTACTACGAATTCTTTCAGAGGTGAGTCCTAATTCAATTCTTTATTATTACTTCAAAAGAAGACACAGCATCTATGAATATGAGAGAAAATTTGTTAAATTCTAACTCCTATTCCTTTAAAGAGGTAAATGCAAGATGGGATGAGAATCCGGTATTTTATTTAAAAAAAGTAATATCTCAGAGTAATCTGAATAATCTTCTTAATACCAACCAAATTTATTTAGGTTTAACAGAAAAACCATTGATTTTCTTGGAAAATTTAAATTTTGATAAATCAAAAATCAAACCGGATCTCCTATTATTTGCAAGCAGGCATACATCAAAAACAGCGCGACCCGCATTTTTGGTTCACACAACCGGGAACTGGGGTAGAAATAATGATTTTGGAGGAATACCTCAAATGTTATCAAAAACGAGTGCTTTAATTCATAAAGCCAACTTTGAATCTTTAAGAGAACAAATAGTAATAGAAAATTTTACTGGTTTCTCCTTAGATATTGAAGTAACTCATCATGGACCGACGAATTTAGAAATACCTTTAATTTTTATAGAATTAGGTAGTAGTAAGCAAGAATGGGTAATTAAAGAAGCAGGTCAACTCGTAGCGAATGCTATTGTTAATTCTATTTTTAAATATCTGATTTTTAAAAAGGAGAAAAATCAAAAAGTTGGTTTAGGGTTCGGTGGTACTCACTACGCTCCTAATTTTAATAGGTTAATAACCAATAATAACATTGCACTTTCATTTATTTGTCCGAAGTATTATGTCCAAGTATTGAACGAGAACCTAATTAAAATGATGATCAACAACACATTAGAAGAAATTGATTACTTCATAGTAGATTGGAAGGGTACTAATTCTAAAGACAAAGAACACTTGATTCCTTTACTTGAAAAGTTTGATATTCCCGTTAGGAAAACAAGGAGTTTTTCAACAATTTAAGCAGGATTAATATTCACAGCGGAAAAATACTACTCATCTTTTAATTTCTCGTAATATTTTACTAAATTTTTAAAGACATAGTGGCAAGCAGTATAACCTTGTGTAGCTGCTTTTTGTAAAACTGTATTGAGGAACTCTGGATGCTTAGAATCGTCATCCACTGTAACATTTAACTCTCTTATATTATAATAGCTACGATAAAACAAAGTTGGCCAATCTACTAATGGTCGTATAGTTTGATTGTAAGTTGCTTTACCTTTTTCCGACAATTCTAATTCCTGTTTTAAACTGTAATACATAATTTTGCCCACCTTTTTTTTTTTTAAAAATCCTTCAGCAATTATCTCATTCAAGATTTTTTTTAATTCTGGGAGTTTAAGTGCTATTTTAATTTTTTTTAGGTTCTCATTGATATCTTTAGCGCTCTGTTCTTTAAATTTAATTAATAAGTAATTTCTTGCTAGGATATTATATTTTACTGGTACAGTTTCATGATCAAGTTGATTGTACTGAATTAAATTTCCCAAAATTTCTTTAGCCACTAAGTACTTGAGTTTATTTTGATCCTCTCCAAAAAAATTCTGTGTAAAGATTTCTGAATCCTTAAAATACGAATGATATAGAGCATTTAATATGGATTTTATAGAATAGAATCCATCCTCAAACGATAACTTTATAGTGTTTAGAATTTTAATACGATAATCTATATTGGTCAGAAATTGTTCTTTTTCAGCTCGAATGTAGCGAACTAAATGAGGTTTTTCAGTTAATAAGGCGAAATCTTCATCCCATTCCTTTTTAAGCCGTTCGGATTGTGTTTTTGCAATAGTATATAGTTTGTATACAACACTAAATAGTTTATTCAAAAACATTTCTGAAGTTACATTAGTCATCCAAGAATCCCTTAACTTTCTAGCTACTCAATTTAAAATTAATAAATATTAAACACTAAAAATTATTAAAGTTTCATTTAAGATAAGTAATACATTAATAAATTTCAGAAAAACTCAAAAAGATAAGTGATATTAATTTTGAAAATAGAGCATATTGCAGTAAGCTCAAATAGCGAAGAAAAGGCAGATGAATTTTTCATTAATCTCTTAAATATGAAAAAAGTTAGATCCTTTGTAGTATCTGATGACTTAATGGAAAAATTTTTTAATATTAAGAAGGAACAGAGGGTTCTTAGATATGAAAATGAAGATTTGGGCGTGGAAGCGTTTATAACTGACGATAAAAATCAAGCACAAGATAAATTTACCCATACTTGCTTAATCGTTGAGGATCGTAATAAATTAATCGAAAGAGCGAAAGAATTAAATTTTGAAGTGATTCAAGTACCTAGAAAAAATAGTGATAGTTTCTACTTATTTTTAAAAGATTTTTATGGGAATTTATTTGAAATTAAATAGAGTAATATTTTTTAGAGTGGATTTTTATTAGAACATGAAGCCTTATAATATGTCCTCGAGTAATTAACGAGA
Organism: uncultured archaeon; assembly: GCA_964508365.1. Classification (GTDB taxonomy): domain Archaea; phylum Asgardarchaeota; class Lokiarchaeia; order Sigyniarchaeales; family SOKP01; genus SOKP01. Next base: position 80,598 of record CAZDTP010000003.1, on the reverse strand, counting down.
ATAGTTAAAATGCCCAAATCTTATAAGTTAAAATTGGTTTTAGGAGGATCATTTAACTCGGGTAAAAATACCGTTATTGATAATAATGGAAATAACGGAAGCCCGATTGGTGTTTCGTTTAAATCTGTGGAATGTCAAGTTAATGAGGAAGATAACTATAAGTTTATTATTTGGGATTTGAAAGATAGCAAAAGATTTAGGTTTCTTTTTCCTGTATTCTGTCGAGGTGCCTGTACAGGATTGTTATGCTTTAACATATCTAATAAAGAAACTTTCTCCGACTTAAATAGGTGGATAACTCTTTTTAAGGAGAATGTGAATGATATTCCAATTATTTTAATTGGGATCAAAGCCAATTTAGCAAATAGGGAAGTATCAGAAGAAGCGATTAATAACTTGATAGCTGAGGAAGACCTCGTATATATCGAACACACCTCGCTATTAAGTCTAGAAGAAAATTTAGAGGAAATATTTAAGAAATTAATTATAACACTACATCCAGGACACACTTTATCTCACTTTCGTTTAACTATTAATAAAGAAGACGAGCAATTGATAAGGTTAAAAAATTTCTTTGATCGATGCCCCATTTGCAAAAAGAGAATTCATAACAATGTTGGATTAAAAAATATATATAAAAATATTTTGGATCCCGAAGTATTGAAATTTAAAGAGAGCCTAATCAGATTAGTTAATAATATTGAGGAAATAAGAGTTGATTACTCCAATAAAATTAGTCTTGGAATTCCTTGTTGCGAGTGTTATAAAAAGATTTTCGATTAAATGATAATATACTTTCTAAATCTTAATAATACCTGACGCATTTATGATATCTTTATGATCAAACGCTAGTTTTAAAGATGAAATATCTGTTAATTTTACAATTTTTAAAGACTGAGCATCGTCTTTGGCCATTGGCTTCTCTGAATTTGTTAATGGTTCACATAAATAAGCTACTGATATGGTATGTCCTCTAGGATCTCTATTGGGTGCTGAAAAAACACCAATCAGTTTTTTAATTTTTACCTTAATATTTGTTTCTTCATAAGCTTCTCTAATACACGCGTCCTCGACGCTCTCTCCAACATCAACAAATCCTCCAGGTAAAGCGAACTCTCCTTTAAAGGGGGGATTTTTCCTCCGAATTAGCACTATCGAAGTTTTTTTAAATCTTATAACCGCATCAACAGCCACTATTGGAGTTATAGGTCTTGCCATTTTTAATCATCCCATACATCAGAGCTTAATAGATGCTCTATTCGCGTTCTTCGTGGTCTAACAAATTTAGTACGACTTAATTTTCGTTCCAGTAGTAGGTGTTTTTCGAGATTTGTTGAATTAACCATATAGACTTCGATATCACCCTCATTTAAAAAAATGTGATTGAAGCTAGGACTATCGTCTGCTCTCACTTTATTAGAAGCAGATGTGCCACAGTAGAGGAATGTTGTTGGTCCGATTACATAAGCATGTGGAACGTGTCTATGTCCCATTAAAACCAAATCTAGTTCGAATAGTTGGGTAAACTCGAGAATTTCTCCCGCATCTCTCACTGTTGTGAATTTTTGCCCTGAAAGAGGTACAGGTATTAAGTGATGGTGAAGTGCCATTATCCTATTTTCTAAGTTTTTATTGAAGCTCCTGCCGAGGTAGTCTAGCTGTTCGTCCCCAATCATTCCTTCGCTCATGTCATCCCTCGCTGAGCAGACTCCAACAATTATGGTGTCCAATTCATCCATTACTAATCTGGAGCGTCGAGGCCCAATTATTTTCTCGAAGTAAATTATACCTGAATTTTTCGCATCGTGGTTACCTGGCACTACTAAAAATTTGGTGATACTCCTTATTCTCTGAATATAAGGAAGAATCGCTTGAAATTGAGTAACTCTCCCTTTATGAACTAAATCCCCAGTACACACTACCACATCTGGCTTTTCGTCCCTGATAAAACTTATAATATTTTCAAGATACTCACTAACAAACTCGCTACCATAATGTAAGTCAGAAATATGAACAATTTCAACCAAAATCTCTCATCTCCATCTCTTAACAAACTATTATATATATAAGGTGTTTTAATGTATATAAAATTTTAACAATATTAATGAATTTAATTAAATTCTAAGAAAACCAATCTAATAAATTCTAAATAAAAAATCTTAAATTAAAAAATTAAGTTATTAAGGTAAGTTTCTACCTTTTTTTTAAAAACATATTTGCTCGTTAAAAACATGTTGCTCTTTTCTAGATTGAGACACTTCATCTAAAAACAGCTTATCTTTACAATCTACGCACATATTTTCAACTTTTAGCCATCTAACTTGGCCACATTCAGGACATATAAATTCTTGATATACTAACTTCATATTAAATTTCACTATTCAATTCTGTTATATCTTAAGATTTTAACTATATCTAAATTAATCTGATCCAGAATAATATCAATTGATTTTTCAAAAGGTGTTTCCGTATAATTCCTCTTGAGTTCTGGATGATCTTCTACCTTTTCGTTCATTTCATCTAAGATTTCTTCAAACATAGTTCATCTAATTTCTTCGTTTTTTCTTATATTATAAGAGATTTCGTTCTTATTTAAATAATTTCGACATAATATATAGATTCTATATAGTTCAGAAAGATATCCTAATCTAAAAAAAAGCAGATTTTGTAAAGAAATTTTTTAAATATATATTCGGATACTAATAATTCGATAAAATCTTTCTTACAAAATTTAATAATTCTTCAACTTCTAAACCTATGTCTCCGATAAAAACTTGACCATAATCTTTCTTACCGCCGCCCTTGCCACCGTATTTTGAAGCGATTTTTTTAACAAGACTACCCATGTTGAAATCAGATTTTTTCAAAAGTTCTTTACCAACCATTCCAATAACTTTTATTCCCTTCTCATCTTTGTTTATAATAATTGTGCTTAATTCCTCAGACATATGGAGAATATTCACGCTAAGATTTTTAATATCTTTTAAAGAAAGATTATCGAAGGTTTTAAGAATCATTTTTGTGTCCATCAAAGGAATTGCTGATTCGACAAGGAGCTTAATGGATTCTTTGTTATACAAATCTTCTATATCTTTTAATTTAGATTTGGCATTTTTCCATTCAGAATAGATTTTATTTACTTTTAGAGGAATATCTTCTTTTTTTGTGTTTAAAATTCTCGATAATTCTGTTAAAATCTTCGTTTCGTGTATAAGCTCTGATTTAAGCGTTAGATCTTTTTCATTTACTTTTCCAGTTTGTAGTGATTTGTTTAAATTTTTCCACTTTTCTAATAACTCTTCAACTCGTCCAACAATTTGATTCTGTGGAACATCCAATAAAGTTTTTAATTGATCCAAGATTCGAGATTCCTCTCCTTCAAGTTCCTTAGTCGCTGAGCCTGCTGTAAATGTTAATCTGACAATTCCGTCTTGTATTTTTTGTGATTTAATTATTTTAATTCTCCCTGTCTCTGAAGTATTATTCAAATGCGTACCACCACAAGCTTCTACATCCACATCTGGAATCTCAACGATTCTAATGCTTTTTCCAGGAACAGCACCTCCTTGGTAAATTGCCATACCATATTTCTGTTCAGCCTCAGAACGGGGTATAAAAAAGAGTTTCATATCAATTGCATTGTCAACTATTTCATTTGCTTTTTTTTCTATTTTTAACAGATCTTCTCGAGAAATCTGTTCGTAATGAGTAATATCCAAGGTGGAATGTTTCATAGTCTTCTTCGCTCCAGCTTGATTAATATGGGCCCCCAATACAAAACGAGCTGCAGCATTTACAATATGAGTAGCAGTATGATGTTGAGAAAGTTGTGTGCGCCACTTTTTATCAACTTCAACTTTAACCATATCTCCTTCTTTGAATTTAGGTTTTTCAGATAAAACATGAATAACGTGAGTACCCTGTTTAAACACATTATTGAATTTTTGACCATTAATAGTTCCAACATCATGTTCCTGCCCACCGGATGTTGGATAAGCAACGGATTGATCAAGGATTACATTATTTCCAATTAGTTTTAATACTTTAGCATTGTTAGATGTCTCAGTATAATTGTAATAGTAAAGAGATTTGGTTTCTAAAACATTATTTAAGTCTAATTTGATTTCGTCTAATATAGCGTCGATTTTTTCTCTATTTTCGTGTCTTTCTACTACTAGACTATAAAAATTGTCAGGAATTTTGATTTTTTTGCCAAATTTTGTCGCCATTTCTTTAACCATCTCTGGATTTATGCCTCTTGAATCATAAATTTCTATCAATGTTTCGGTAGAAATATCTCCTTCAGCAAGTAATTTTTCTAGCATTTTACTCGCTTTTCGTTTTGTAGTATAAAACTTCTCTTTTTCAACGCTCAAAATCTTCTTTATTTCATCTAACCGTTCAGAAACTTCCGGAAATAGTTCTTTCAGTTCTTTCGCATGCCAATTACAAACATCAGAAATTTCGATATCCCAACCAAATTTATCGATAAAACTTAAAGCGCGTCTTAATATAACTCTTAGGTTGTATCCTCCCCCAACATTTGAGGGTAGTTTTCCATCGTTTATTGCAAATAGTAAAGTCCTAGCATGGTCAGCAATAGAGTATATCGCTGTCATAGGTAAAATCTTTTCTTTCAACTCATTTACATCTATATTAAGCTCTATTCCTACTTTCTCCCAGGCTGCATCCATGTCGTCTACTTCATCTATGTTTAAATAAGCAGAGTATCTCGAAAATTTATTATATAACTCAAAATGTGTTTTAACTTTGGTAATGTCTTTTAATTTAGAGATCACAAATGGAAATGTTGCTTCGTAAATGTTTGGAGTTCCTTGGGAGAACCATGCTACACGTTCTTGACCTAGCCCCATATCTAAAACTTTTAAACTCAATTCTCGAGGGCCATCTGGAGTTTGCTCAAACATAGTATACACTTGATTGAACAATTCGACTCCTCGACTAAAAAATTCAAGACTACATCCAAAGGAGCCACCTCCTGCCCAGCTGTCTTCGTGAATCGTGATTTCTTCCTTTGGTAAACCTACACCTTCGTGGATAAAAGCATGAATGTCTAAAAAGAATTCTCCTTGATTCCACTCTAAAGATGTACCAAAAAAATGCTGCCCTATCATTACGAAGCCAGTGTTGTGGCTTGAAGTTACTCCTACATTTTCAATATCATTAAATCTTAAACAGAATTGAGGTATTATTAATTTTTTTGCAGGTGGTTCAACTTCACCCGTAATAACATAAGGTTGAAAAGCAGAAATTGATGCTATAGTGAATTCTGAAGTAGGGTTCCATCTTGCTACGCAGGGGTATCTTTTAATAGGGACGTACCCCCGAGGCTCTAGTATCTCAACAATTTTTTTCCATACACCAATATAGGAGAGCTTTACTTTCGCAGGATTATTAATAGTGACTTGAAATCCCCCAGAACAAACAGGATCTCCACATACCTTTCTTTCATTGATGGTGGTCCAGAAATAAACACCGCAACATTCACATTGCCTTCTAATGTAACCCAAATGTTTCAGTTCCTCGGTTGGAAAGAATTCGTCGGGATTATTTGATGCGATTAATTTGAATATTTTTTTAAGCTCTTTATCGTTATTAGCGCCTTTTAATTGCTTTCTATCTTCATCGGATAACATATTAATCAAAAGCTTGGTGTTGATGATCATCTGATATTTAATTAGTACAATTAATGATTTCCTAAAATCTTTTCTTCTAAATTAAGGAAATCAAATTTGAAAGGTGGTATAATAAAACTTGAGAGTTTTTATTTTACTAAATTGTAAAAGTTTTTATAGAGAAATTTCATACTATTTCTTAACATTTCTAATCCAAAATTAAAAAATAGGTAAAATGGTGAAAATTGTATGGCTAAAATAATGATGATATCTAAATACCCTCCTCATAAAATTAATGAAGTAATAAAAAACTATATGTCTTCAAATAAACCAGTTTATCCTGATTATTTAAAGAAAGTAGGAGCTTGGGCAGCACAAGTAACTGATGATAGACATAAAACTTACGCTATATATGAATGCCCGGATGATAAAATTGTTGAAGGTTTTACTGCTCTTTCTAAAAGATTTAGTTTTTATGCTTCGGTAGAAGGAGTTACATACACAATGGAGTTACTTATGGATGCTGATGAAGCAATAAAGCTGATGTTAAAAAAGTAGTTCCAAAAATTAACTTTTAAAAAATAACATCTAAGAACTAATATTATTTCTTTCTTCTTTCTTTATGTTCACTTCTTAAATTTCAAAAATAAATAAGTAATATTAAGTTATTACCTCGAGATAGGTTGAAACTTCGCTCTGGTTTACTTTAAATATCTTTATCTCTCTGTTATTATCTAATTTATCAAAAATTATATCTGCTTGTACCATTTTTTTGATGTAATTTTGATACTTAGATATTGATGCTAAAATCTCATCGTCTTCAGCATTTAAATATAATCTTATTCTGTTTTTCGTTGATAATCTCATTTTCTTTCTGTGGTTATTAATATTTCTTATTAAATTTCTAGCTATTCCTTCTAATTTCAGTTCTCTTGTAATTTCAGTATCTAAGATTTTAAATTTACTATAATTCTAAATATTGAAGTCTTGAATACCCTTTTTTAATGAAATCATAATCTAGTAATTCGATTTTCTCTGGAATGATCTTCAAGAGGAGCTTTCTCTTTCCCCGCACTATTTTTTGAGCTTCATCAAAATCTTTGTCCCCTTCCCTCAAAAAAATCAGTCTTTCTTTCCCGGATGCTGTAATTTGCATGCCCTGTATTTTACCAGTGTTCATTGGTGTATATATCCCAATACTGACATTTGGATTTTCTTCGATGTTTTTTACCTTTCTCCCAGGAGCAGGTCCTACATATATATTAAAATCATTAGATTTCTTATCCATGTAAAAATCCATAGGTGTTGCGCGAGGCGTGTTATCCGAACAAGTACAAAGTACGAGTATCTTTCTTTTATCTAAAAAATCTCGGATTTTTTTTTTTAAATCCTCTTCTGACATTTTATTTCCGATGATAGATTCACCTAATCGCAATTGTTATTAGTTATAAGATTTTTTTAAAAAAAAGTTTAATGAATGATGTAGTTTGATTATTAAATACCCGTTTTACATAAAAATTTTTTACAGCTGGCTTATGTGAGTGTGTGGAAATTCAGTCCCATCTATTGCCGCTTGAACATATGGCGAGATTGGGCCTCGCCCTAACGCCATAATCCTAATTTTCGATCCTAGGGTTGGATTTAATGAAGTTCCGAATTTAAGAGATGCATCCTCGGGGATTTCACTTGAAATTGTTGAAATAATCCTATCAATATTAGATAACGATAATTGATGATCACCAGAAACAGAAACTATGCATTTATCAACTTTTTTTATGTCCGGTTCTAAAAGAGGATTATGTAATGCTAGTTTAGACTTTCTTATTAAATCTCTTTCTTCACCTAACGATTCTGTAATACCAATTAGCCCAGAAGGGTAATTTCCCTTTTTTTCTAAAACTTTTCTAACATCTGCGTAATCAATATTAATCAAACCACAGTTATTTATTAGATTAATTATTTCTTTAATACACCTGATTAAAACCTCATCCATAATCTTAAAACCTGCTAGAATAGGTAATTTTTGGTTAAATCGGAGAAGATTATCATTTGGTATAGGGATTAATGTATCAGAATATTTCATAAGTTCCTCTAGACCTTTTCTTGCTCTTAAATTTCGTTCCACTCCTTCAGATTTAAAAGGTACTGAACAAAACGATACAACTGTGGCATTATTTTTTTTGGCTTCCCTAGCAATAATAGGAGCTGCACCAGTACCAGTACCACCACCCAAGCCAAAAGTAAGGAAAACTACATCAGCGTTTAACACTTGAGAAAGGCGATCTACATCTTCTTCAGCAGCCGCACTACCGATGCTGGGATCATTACCAGACCCTAATCCGTTGCAAATCTCTTTTCCGATTAAAAGTTTCTGGCTAGAATTTGAGTAATATAAATCGTGAGCATCCGTATTAATAGTGAGCGAGTCGATGTAATCAGAGTCAATATCGTGCATTCTCGATACGGTGTTATTCCCAGCTCCACCGACTCCAATAACTAAAGACTTAATTTTTATAACTTTTAGCAGATCCGCTAGATAAGTGTCGTTATCTAGATTTGACACGTTATTTGATTTAACATTCTGACGCGCTATCTCATTAAACCTAGTTCTAACAGATTCTCTAGATTTTACAATTTCGCTTAGATCAAATTCATCGTTGTTCATTAATCATTACCATAATATGGAGTAATTAGCTATATAATACGCTAATAATACATATCAAAATTAATATTATTAATATAGATGTTATATGAGTATTACAATGAAAATACATCAAATTTCCACTTGTTCGCGTGATAAAAAGGATAAATTTCGAAGTAGATAAATTTAAAAGACCGAATTTTCATATTTTATATGCTCGGGGTTAATTAAAATGGAAATTGATATGAATAAGAATACAACTGAACAAGCTTTCGATAGTTCGGAAGCGGAGGACATTATTAATGTACGAGCGATTATTAGCTGTCCTTCCGGAGATTATAAAAAAAAGTTTAAAAATCGATTTCCTAGAAAAGATTTAGAGCTTATGGTTGTAGCATTTAAAATTTTTGATTTTATGACTTGCTCTAAATGTGGAGAACTTTTAAATCTTGATTTAGAGTTTGAAATATAGCCAAATTTTGAACTTTTTTCAATACTTAGATTTCCTTATTAACAGCTACTTAAATTCTTCTTTAGATAGTTACATTTCGAGTTGAATTTGCCCATAAGTCCCACCGCCACCAGGTGTATATTTAACTTTATTTTTTCTTATTGCTTCGATAACTGTGGCAATATTCTTGTCAAATTTCTTGATTTCTTCAATTTCTGTATCAAATAAAATAATAAATTCGGCGCCTAGTTCATTTAACATTTTCTCATATGATTTTAAAACTGTAACACTCGTAGCGCTCTTAATTTTTTTTACCGCGCGAATAATATCTATTAAAGGAACCGCATTGATGTATGGAGGCCTATGATTTGGATGTATTGGTTCGATTGATGTAGAAATAACATCTATTCTCTCACTGACTCCTAATTTAATTTTAATGTTCTTGTTAATTTTTTCTTTACAAGCAGGACAAGTAATTTTCTCCTTGGAAACATTGTTTATGTATTCTTTTCTCGCATTTAAGGGGTTTTCTGATAAAATTTTTATGAAGTCTTCTGAAATAGTATATTCATTTAATAGTGTATCTTTAGTTTTTTCTGATTTAACAAATATTACTCTTCTTCTACATTTGTTGCAGAACATATTATAATATTTTCCTAGCTTCGGGTGAAGTCCTACATTTAGTTCAATTTTGCGTTGACTTTTTCTTTCTAAGGCTAAGGCTAGCTCATCAAACGAAGGGTTTTCCATTTTAATTTTGTTGAATTCTCTCCCTAAAGAGCGGGGACTTTCAGAATGCGCATCGCTATTGCTTAAAAAAGATATATTTTTAAGAGATTCTAATTTATCGGCTAAATCTGTATTAGCAGAGAGTCCTAATTCTAAAAATTTCACTTTTTTAGTAGCGTCTTGATAGCACTCTTCGAGAGTCGCATATTTACTTTGGCGAAAAATTGCTTTAAATGGAGTAAAAGCATGAGCAGGACCTATTATTGCTCCAAAATCTGTGATAATGTCAACTAATTCCGCAGGAGGTAAATTTACCCTTGGGCGACCCCCCCATTCACCCAAAATATTTTTTGAATATGGTTTAATCTTTTTTTGGACTTCTCTTACGGTTGAAAAATCGGGGAAAAAAACCACTTCGTGAATCGAATTTTCGTCTTCAATCTCAGTTTGTAAAATAAAGTAAATATCCTTATAAGAGAAAGCTCCGACATGGTCTTTTTTCAAATTCTTTTCTAAATACTTTAACCAATCCGGTTGCAACACATCTCCGGTTCCAAGGATATCCAACCCTTTTTTCTTACAGGTTTCTACCATAGTATCTAAATTAAGATTTTTAGATACTGCAATTGAATGAGGTGAGTGGATGTGTAAGTCAGCATTAAATGAATCCATTAGTTAATTTAAAACTAGAATCGATTAATAATCATTTGCTTTTAGTTTAGACCCTTTTTCATTCCATTCTTTAGCTTTTTCAAAATTTCCTAGTTTTTCATGACAACTTACCGCTGATTCCCAAAAATCTAATTCAGAAGGATCCAAAGCGACAATTTTATTAAAATGTTTTATTGCTTCTTCATAATTTTTTCTTACATCGCAATAAATTCGGCCTAATTTCTTAAGTACGTTGATGTTCTCAGGATCGATTCTAAGAGTGTTTTGATAATATAAAATAGCATTATCAAAATCATTTAAAGCACTATAGCTAAACGCTAAATTTTCATAAAGTACTGGGTCCTCAGATTGTAAACTTAGTGCTTCTTCATAGCACTTGATAGATTTTTTAAATTCTTTCGTAAATGTGTAGGATAACCCCAAATTATTCCATGCTTCAATGAATTGAGGATTAAGCTCAGTTGCTTTTTTATAACAGGATATTGCCAATTCATAGTCGTTTTGTTCATATGCAATGTCACCTAAATCAAACCATAACTCTGCATTGTTGGGATCTAGATCAATAGCTTTTTTATAATACTTTATGGCTTCATCGAAGTTTTGGGTATCGTAATAGATGATGGCTATATTATTATATAACATTTGCTCATCTGGGTTGATTCTTATCGCTTTTTTGTAGCATTCTATTGCTTCATCATATTGTTCATTTTCTCTATAAATTAAAGCAATATTATTCCACACATCTGTGTAGCTTGGTTCATATTCTAGTGCAATCTTGTAAAATTTTAACGCATTATCATAATCTTCTAAATCCTCATATGCAAATCCCATGTTATAGTAAGAAATTGCGTCGTCTGGTTCGATTTTAAGCGCTTCTTGATAACATTCTATTGCATCTTTAAATTTATGTATCATACTGAGTGCTAGACCTAAATTATTCCATACTTCGGAAAAAAAAGGATTAATATCAATTGCTTTCTGATATGCTTTTATTGCCTCATCAAAATTTGTTTCGTCGTAATAGGCATCCCCTAAGTTAATCCACGCGTCTGCGTCTTTCGGGTCTATTTCGACTGATTTTTTATATCGCTCAATCATATTTTAAATCAGATATTTCTGAAATAATTTAATGGTGGATACCTATTATTTTTTTTGTTTTAGGAAAAAAAGTGTTTTGTTATTTTAAGTCGGATAATTAGAGCTATATTACGCAAAAAATATCTTGTTTTTGATCCGTAAGTAGAATTCTTAGATATTTTTTGTTATTTTTGAAAACTACTTCTTCTAGTTTTCCTTTAACTAACACAGTTTCTCCATCTTTAGCGTGTTCACAAAATCTACCGCGAAATGAGTTGATTTCAGTAATATCTTTTAAATTTATATCATTTCTAATAAATTTTTTATCTACGATTTCTATACCATTAATTTTATAAGAGCAGGGAGTAAAAATGGAATCGGTTGAATCTACAATTTTTGCTTTTATTTCAATCCTTCCTAAGTTCTTGAATTTGTAATCGTAGAAAGTTCCATTCCAATCATTAGGGCTTTTAATATATCGTATAAAGAAATCAATTCCATAGAATTTTCCTTGATGTAACTTTCTTTTTTCACTTCTCAAAAAATTCTCGAAACTAATGCCAGAACCTCCTACCCTCCAATTATAATGAGTTTTATATTCGCTTAAGTTATACGCCCTACAATTGTTTGAAGTAAGCAGTATTGTTTTTAATTTATCTTGAAACTCTAAACTAGCACGAGTTCCATATATTATTACATCTATATCAGAATCATCTTTACTTAATCCGATCATGGGGGAACCAGAAATACCGATTGCATCTTCTGGTATGGAACCGCCTGTAATAAATAACTCACACAAATTTTTGGAATGGATTTCGATTTCTGACAAATTATTCCTCATTTTTAATGCATCATAGTATTCTCGGGGCGTATAAATTTTCTTTATATCTTTAATTTCTACGCCCTGAAGCTCTAAATCAAGTTCATTTGAAAAAAAAAGATACTGTGGGTATTCCTCTCTTAATTTCAAATATCTTTCATCTAAAGAATAGATTTTATTAAATTTTTTGCCTTCTTTTATTCTTTCCCCATTTTGATCTGGATAAAATCTTAAAAAACAAATTCTACGGTCTCGGGGATGGTGATAACCTTTTATATCGAAAAAAAGGTTGTTTTCTTTTGTTTCAAGGTAATCCCCTTCAATTCCTTTTGGAATTTTCATAAATCCCCCAACTATACTAATTAATATCTCGAAGGCGTTTTTGATTTGATTTTATATTTTGGGATTTCTTTTGTTTTTTTCAATTCTCTTTCAAAATCTCTTTTTTCTTTAAGAAATCTCTCTTTATCACTTTCTAATCTTTGCCTCTCCTTTCTAATTGAAAATTTATCGTCTTCTATTTTCGATTTTTCCTTTTCCAGTTTTTTTATTTCATCTTTTAAGCTTTTCAGTTTATTTTCTAAGTTACCAATTTTATGTTCTAATGAAAAATAAGTATCTTCTGCCTTAGGTACCTTCCTATCTAATTCCTTTAATCTTACTTCTTGCCCTTTTTTCTTTCTTTCTAAGTCTTTTACATCGTGATCTACATCCTCTTTAAATTTTCCCAATTGCTCTTTTTTTTTTTCAATATCACGAGCTTTGAGACTTAAGTCTTTTTTCTTATAGCGAACCTTTTCTTTTTCATCTTTTAATCTTCTTTTCTCATCATCAATTCGATTTTTTTCATCTACTATCTCTCTTCTCAAACTATTGATTTCATTGTTTAAATTATCTCTTTCTCTCGTTAAACTCTTACCTTCGTTTCTTAAATCCATTAAATTGTTTTCCAACTTTTCAATTGTTCTCTCTAAGGCACTCTCTCTCCGTTCCATTCCGGGTAATTTGGTTTTAATTTCTTTAATTCTTTCTTTTGCTTTTTCTTTTTCTCTTTCTAAGTCTTTCTTCTCACTCTCTAATTCATCTCTTAGTCCATCTAATCTCTCTTGATATCGCTCTAAGTCAGCATTTTTTTGATCTAACTCCCTTTCTTTCTCATATAGATTATTTTTACTTTCTTTTAATTCATTTCTCATATTGTCTAGATCGTTTTTTAGTTTTTCGTGTTGATTTTGAAGGTCTCTGACTTGAAGTTCTTTTTCTTTTCTTTTTTTTTCTAAATCTTGAATATTATCTTGATAACCTTCAACTTTGCTAATAACGCTCTCCCATTCAGTTTTTTCTCTATTTAATTTAATTCTTTCTTCCTTAATTTTTTTAAGTAATTTTGTTTTAGGAATGGTGTCTAGTTGCTCTTCGGGTGTTTTTTCTCGAATTTGATACTTAGGAATAGGTTTATCCTTCATGGTAGTTCTTAAACTTATGTAAATTATTAATTATATTATATTAACTCAAATTCTAAAGTGTTTGTAATTTCAATTTAAGAATTTTTTTGGTTTTGTGAAGTCTATTTATATAACATAAATTCCTTTATTTTTTAAAAGTAATATAAAATTAAGTAATCTAAATTTATGGTGTTAATCTAATGGATTTTGACGATGAATTTGAAGAGGAGTTCGATGAAGAATTCGATGAGGAAATTGATGAAAGCTTGGATAAAGATATTGATGATCAGTCTAAAAAGGACCAAACAGAAGATATTAGATCTAAAACTCCAGAACCCACAATCTCTTCTGAAGGAAAAAAGATTTCAGTTTTTTTTTTATCCACTATAGGACCAGGGGAGAAAAAACAAAAGCTTACCGTCTTCACGGGTAATATGGTAAGAGATATTAAAGATACTATAGCGAATTTATTTGCTTTAGATCCATCTGATTTTTATTTGTCTTCTGGAGGAGTTACCATGGATGAAGAATCTACGCTGAGTGATTACAATGTAGATGATGGAGATGACATTTTATTAATTCCAGCGAGTGTTGCTGGTTGTTATATTGAAAGGATATAAAACTATAAAAAAAATAATTCTATTTTTTTTTTGATGGAATTAAAGCAATTTCGTCATCCTCGTCAATAAAATAGTCCTTTATCTGCTTAGTTTCATCTAATATTAAACCTCCTGTGGATAGGGAAAAATCTTCTAAACCATAATCAAATAGAATTCCAACTTGTTCTTTGATTATACTTATTAATTCGGAGGTTTCAATTATGAGTATTTTGGTCTTCTCACCAGGTTCGACTAATGACCTTATGTAAACGCGTAATTTATCATTCAATCCAATTATGTTTAAAGGCGGGTAGTATTTTATCTGTTCATCAGTTATATCTTTATTTTTCAAAATATCTTCGATTAGCTGCTTTCTCTCACCAGCATCAAAATACAACATCTCTCTGATAAAAAAGATTTTATCCATTTTTGAAAACCCTAACAAATCGATTTTATCTACTTCCTCTTGTTTGAAAAAAGTGAAGATATAATCATCGATTGATTCTACATTTTCAAAAGATACATCAGTATCAGCGTATTGATCTATTAATGGCATGGCTTCGAAGTAATCCTCAATCAAATCACTCGATATTCTTTTGATTGATTTTGGTTTTTGATAATATTTATCTTTTTTTATCCTCTTCGCTGGACTGCTTTTAGATTTAACAACGGTATAGATCGTGCTGGTAGATAATACAGCAACACTCCCAATAGTTAGAAAGAGAAATAAAGGTAAACTCTCTATTTGGAATATGAAAAAAATCAAATAAATTAAAGTGAAAACAACATAAAGAGTTATGATATTTAAAACTCTATATTTCTTCTTCATGATTTTTTGATTAAAGTATTATCTAATTTTCTAATATATAATTCAAAATATAAATTCCATTGGAATAACTTTGTAAATTTTATAATTCACCATCAATAATGGATTTCCTAATATTATCATATTTCTCTTGATCTAATCTGAATAAAACTCTTTTTTTATTTTTTTCAATTTTTAATATTTTCAGAGTTCCTAATATTTCAAGATATTTTTTTACAGTATTGTAATTTTTTTTTAAATTGGCAGCAATTTCCGTAATTTTAAATGAGGTGTTTTCTTTTTTCAGTAGGTTGATAATATCTTGTACAATATCCTGTTTTAAATAGTAATACAACTCATCTAGATCTGAATTTGATTCATATTCAAAAATTATTCTTTGATTCTCGATTTTTGTTGATCTTGTAAATCTAAATTTTTCTAAGCAAGATAAATGCCATAACGCTTGATTACTCCCAATATTAATTGCTTTCATTATATCATTAACATTCGAAGGATTCTTTCTTATATAATTATAGATTTCATTTCTTATTGGATGCTCGATGATATTATTTTTCATTAATTTAGTTCCAGGGATTAGAATTCTTCTTTTAATGAGATTTTTAATGATGATTTCAATGCTGCGTTTGTTCAAATTAGGGTTAGTTCTTACCCTATTACTGATGAACATTACAATATCTTCTATTGAAAAGAAAGGTTTCTTTTTTAGATATTCCTTTATTAGATTACAAACAATAGATTGAAGGTTATCTGGAGTGCTCATAAGCAATTGATTTTAACGTGTTGAATAAATTGATTTATATAATCAAATCTTCTCTCTAATACGATATTTTCCTATTTATATATATTGATAGTCATTCATTTAATTTATAAATATATGATATTAGGTTTTTTGATGTAGATACTTATATTTTAAACAAAAATTCAAAAAACTTCAAAATCATTCCAATGGGTTTTTTAATATCATTTTAACTTGATATTATTAAGTTTAAAAAAAAAACTTTAAAAAAAAAATAAGAGAAACGATTAAAATGGGTTATAATGAAGATTTTGATGAGGAGTTAGAACCAGTTAAATCTAAAACCCCATCAAGCAAAGTTCCCTCAACAGGTAAGAAGTTGACTTTATATTTCATGTCAACTATTGGTCCTGGTGAAAAGAAGGAAAAGTTAACTGTAAATGACGCAAATAACGTAAGCGATATCAAACAAACATTAGGAAATCTATTCGGACTTGATCCAGATGAGTTCCATCTTTCTTCTGGTGGAAGAACAATGGATGAGAGTAGCCAGTTAAAAGACTATAATGTTAATGATGGCGACGATATACTTTTAATCCCTGCAAGCACAGCGGGTACTTTTAAATAATTCTTTTCATAAAATATAATATATAGTAAGGGCATAAAGCCCTTCAATTTTTTTATTTTTTTGATTAATATTAATGGTGATAATATTGCGTAAGAATTCAGATTTTTTTGCAAAGGGAATGTCAGAAGAAGAGAGAGACTTATACGATCGTCAATTTCGTTTAGAAGGATGGTCCCAGAAATTAGTAAAAAAGTCGAGAGTATTAATAGCTGGCGTAGGAGGTTTAGGATGTGAAATTGCTAAAAACTTAACCATGTTAGGGGTAGGTCATATAGATCTTGTCGATTTAGACATAATTGAACATTCTAACCTGAACCGTCAAATTCTGTTTGTGGGCGCAAAGTTAGGAGAACCCAAAGCAATTGCAGCTGCAAGAAAATTAGTCGAAATTAATCCAAATATTATTGTTAAAGGGTATCATTCATCCTTAGAAAGATTAAACCCTGCACTCTATTATAATGCAGATGTTGTAATTGGAGGTCTTGATTCAATGAACGCAAGGCTAAATTTAAACGCTCAATGCATTAGATTCAGAAAACCTTTAGTAGATGGAGGGGTTTCTGGTTATTATGGTCACATATATACGATATTTCCATATCGAAATGCATGTTATGAATGCAATCCATTGCCAGATCTCAAAAGTGATGAAATGGCAGCTTGCACGGTGGTTGGCATCCCTCGAAAAAGAATTCATTGTGTCTTTAAAGGAGATATGGCCTTTAAAGATAAATTTGACACAGATCCAAATCCTAAAAATGTAGAAGATATTAGATTTATTCAAAAAGTTGCAAATGAACTTGTTGTAAAACACAATTTCTTACCTGAATATACCGAAGATGATATTGTAAAAATTATTGATCGCCACGATCCTGGGATAATTACAATTAACGCAACTATTTCGGCATTACAATCTCATGAGGTGGTTAAAATCCTTCATTGGAAAAGGGGTCATAAAGGATTAGGTCAGCCTATTACAAGTTATGTGATATTTAATGCTGTGACAATGAAACTATACCACATTGAAAAGAAGAGAAATCCAGAATGTTCTCAGTGCGGTAAAAAGGTAAGACGAGTTTCCATTAAAATGAAGAGTACTTCACCTTGTACAAATTTAATTAAAACACTAGAAAGAAATGGATATGAATTGGAATCTGAATTTGAACCGGTTTTAACTTTATTAGATTTTAATGATATTGTCGTTTTAGATAATGACCAAACTCTTGTACAAAACGATTTGAGGAATTACGAATTTCTCACAGTTGCGGGGTTTAAAGGTGGAGAGATTTATGTAACCTTAAAATTTAAATAAAATTTTAATCCAAAATATAATTTTAAAATATTAAAAAGAAAAAAAAGAAAAAACGGGGTTAAGAATATGAGTATAAGAAGTAGTCGAGTTTCCCGAGATTTTGCGGGACTAAAAAAGTTGCTAAAGGAAGGTACAATTATCCAATTAAAGCCATTTAATCCAAAAAAAAAGAGCATCGATCACTTAGCTGTTACGATTAAAGGTCCTAAAGGCACTGCTTATGCAGGAGGATTGTTTAAATTAGAAATGAAGTTTCCTGTTCAATATCCAAATCAGCCTCCTTTTGTTAGATTGCATACTCCGATATGGCATCCAAACTTTTGGCCAAAGCCAAGTGAATATAAAGGACAAAGAAATATCTGCTTAGCTTTAGTAGATCCTTCTCTAACTGGCAAAAAAGGGGGATGGAGTCCTTCAAAAACAGCGGTTACAGTTGTTCAAGCAATAATTGCTATGTTAAACACTCGTGGAAAATATGTTAATCCAACTGATGTTTTTAACAAAAAGGCAGCTATTGAGATGATGAAAGATCAGAAAAATTTTGAAAAAAAAGTTAGGAATTTGGTAAAGAAATACGCGAAGGATAAATGGTGATTTTATGAAAATTAACGATGAGAATGGTGAAAAAATTAGAGATGCAATTAAACAAAAAATAAAGGAAAAGATCAAAAAAGAAATACTTGAGGAAGTATACACCGAATTACAACTCGAAGAATTACAGGAAGAAATAACCGCTGAAATTTTTGATGCGAAATCTTTAAACCATTCAGAAAGTATAAAAACCAAATTAGAACCAATTCCAATGGAACCTGTAATAACTATCGCTAAAGGTGATAAAAGTGATAAAATTTCTGCAAAGATAAAAATAACTGTAAAAGCTATCCTAAAGATCTCAAGTCATTCGTTGAAATATGCGAATTCCAAAATTAGGAAAGAGAACTGGGTTGAGGTGATTGGGTTACTCGCTGGAAGCTATGACAATGGAATATTATATTTAGAAGATGCATATCCAATGGGTCACGGCACTGCAGTCTATGCTGAAATTAAAGATTATAACAATTTTACTCGAGCATATGAAGATATTGTAAAAAGTAAGCAATTTATTTGTGGATGGTATCATTCTCATCCCTCATATGGATGTTTCATGTCTAGAGAAGACTTAGGGACTCAAAGGCGATATCAGCAATTTTGGGATAAATCAGTAGCTTTAGTAATTGATCCTTATCAAATTAACGGAAAATCTGTAGGTTTTGAGATCTATCGTGCAAATTTTAAAACTAAAAAATGGTACTCGGTACCTTTTGATATTAAGGGCCATTTAGATGTGAGAATGTTACCAGAAATTTTAGAATTCATGAATCCAATTATTGAAGGGAAACCAGCATATTTAGAATATGATGAATAAAGATAAAAAACACCTTTGGTGATATCTAAACCATGGCAAGAAATAAAACTATAACAATAATATGTACTATTTTTCTAATAATTGGTGCAATCCATGGTTTACTCTCCTATTCTTTTTCTAATTTTGTTACTTGGTTATTAATTGGGTTATGGTTAATATTCACTTTAAAAATATTTGAAAACATAAAACGTCATCGTGAGTTTAATTCACCACAAAATACTGCATTTTTTGTAATTCTTCCGTTATGTGTGGGAATTTTTTATTCTATATGGGGTTTTTATACAGGTGTATTGGGTGAAAATCTTCTCGGAGGGGTATATTTTAGTTTATGGAGCCTAATTTTTGCTTTTCCTTACATATTGTATGGTTCTTACTCTTTATATCGTTGTTTTAAGAAATACAATGTAATATACTTTGGAACAAAGGCAGTAAAAGCGAGAACGCTAGGGTACATGTTATCAATCTCAGTTCTTATTTTCATTCTAACTTATTGGATAACTTTCTATGGTTCTATTGAAAGTTTTCCATTAGACTTAAATCTCTTGCTGCTATTAATTGCTACGATTTTAATAGTAATACTTTTTGGATTTACTAATACACGCTCATCACTACCTACATTAACTCGTGATTACATCGCAAATCGTACTAGAACTATTAATAGTTTAACCACACCTACAATACAGAGACAGAATGTAAGGACAACAAGGGTAACTAATCCAACACCCTCTACTAGAGCAACTACTCGTACAACAAGATCTAGAACTCAATCATCAAGAATAACTCCTACGTCAAAAAAGCAAACCACTAGAAAAAAAACATCAAATGCAACTCATATAACTAGAACTAAATCAACTTCAAAAATCCAAAATTTTGACAAATTTAAACCAAAAGGATCATATTTAACATTAGAGGATTTCAAGTGTATCTTTTGTTTTAAATTACCAAAACTTCCGGAAGATAGAGGACGAGGAGTAGTTGTATGTCCAAACTGCAGGTATCCTTCCCACGCTGATGAATTTAAAGATTGGATGCAGACTTCAAAACTCTGTTCACGCTGTAGTGCTCTTATTCCTTCTAATTTTAGGCGTAATCCTAGAGTAGTAAGTGTAAAAAACTATGTGACAATTTATAGACATTTCCTAAAGAAGTAATGATAAACAGTTAGATAAATCTTGAAAATAAAGGAATTGAACGCTCAAAGCTTTTTTTAAATTCTTTAACAGCGATTTTTTTCGAATTCTAATATTTATTTATATTTTCCTAAATTTCAATATATATAAATTAAAAAAGAGATTAATACAAAAAAATGAATAAAGAAAGAGTACAAGAATTAATTACCCAACTCATTAAAGAAATTGAAGGTAATGACGATTTAAGACCTGCAACATTAGAAACTCCAAGACGAGTAGCTAACTCGTACAATGAAATTTTTGACGGATATCAGCTGGATTTGGATAAGGATATAAAAATTTTTAAAGCACAATATAGTGAAATAATAATATCAAAGGATATTCAATTTTACAGCATGTGTGAACACCACATTTTACCTTTTTATGGTACAATTGATATCGTATATATGCCCGGAGAATATCTTCTAGGAATTTCAAAATTCGTAAGGGTTGTTAATTATTTTACTCATAGGTTAAATGTTCAGGAAAAAATGACAGATGACATTGCTAATTACTTAATGGAGTGTGCTTTAAAACCGAGAGGAGTGATGGTTATTGTAAAAGGAACTCACTTATGTGAAATAATGAGAGGCGTAAAGCAATCTAACCCAATAATGATAACATCGGCAATAAAAGGTATTTTTAAAACAAATCCTATTACCAGATCAGAGGCGTTAGAACTTCTAAAGAGCTAGTTGTAGTCTTGATTGTCGTTAAAGGTAATGCTTTTTAATCGAAAGAACAAAAAATTTTGAGTGTCCTATGTCTAACACCACCATTCGCAGTAACTTTGGTTTGATTGGAGATAGATTAGAATTAAAAAAGAATATTTCAATAGAATTAGATGATAATGGAAAGATCACAGACATCTTCTACGATACTATTAAAGAGGATATTACTTTCTCCAAAAAAAAACAGTTCTGCCTATTGATCCCTGGTTTTATTAATTCCCATGTTCATATTTGTGATAGTTTTGCGAAAGAACAGGGCTTTAATAAAGATTTAATAGAAACGGTTGCTCCTCCAAATGGAATCAAGCATGTATTACTAAGTAAAACCTCAAAAGAAATAAAAATGCATGGAATAAGAGAGGCTGCGATAGAAATGCTTGCAAGCGGTATAACTATGTTCTTCGACTTTAGAGAAGATGGATTAATTGGCATTGCCCTTTTAAAAGAAGCATTGCAAAAGTCTCCAATTAACTATCGCATCTTGGGAAGATTTAATGATACAACAGAGATCGATTCCGTTTTTAAATGTGCTGATGGTTTGGGATTTGCTAGCTACGATCAATTATCTTCGGAACACAAAGAAATTATCAGAGGTTTGAAGAGAGAATATTTAGACAAAATTATTGCGACTCATGATAGTGAACTCTCGAGAGACGAGTTACTCTTCAATCTAATTATAAATGATCAGCTGATTGATGTCGTTATACATGGAACTCACTACAATAAAGATGATTTGGAAAGATTAAAAAAAAAAAACATTTCTTTAGTCTTATGTCCTAGATGCAACGGTTATTTTGGAAGTGGATTTCCGCCAATAAATGAGATTTATGATCTTGGAATCCCAATTAGTCTCGGTACTGATAATGTAATGGCTAACAATACTGACTTATTCGAAGAAATGCGATATTTATATAGAATTTCCCGAGTATTAGCCGTGCATAAGGATTGTAAGAATTTAACATCAAAGGATCTACTAGAAATGGTTACCATTACTGCTGCTAGAAATTTGGGATTAGAAAAAGAATATGGTTCAATTTCAGCAGGAAAATATGCTGATTTCTTTTTAGTTGACCTTTCTCATCCAAATTATTATACATATAAAATTGATTCTGAAAGTATTTACAACATCATCGTTCAAAGAACTAAATCAGAGAATATAAAGAAGACTTACATTAAAGGTGTGGTGGTATTTGAAAGGAGATAAACGACCTTACATAATTTTAAGTGCTGCTATGACAATCGATGGAAAAATTGCTTCTAAAACTGGAGATCCAGAAATTTCAGATGAAGAAGATTGGATGGCTGTTCACAAGCTCAGGACAGAAGTCGATGCCATCATGATTGGCAAATGTTCGATTATTTCAGATAACCCAAAATTGCACATCAAGTTCTACGATCACAAAAGTTATTATAGAATTGTGTTAGATAGCACTCTTTCGATACCTATCGAATCAAATGTAGTTAGATACAAACCTGAAATTTATCCGACCATAATAGCAACTACTGAAAATGCGTCTGTGGAGAGGATTAGAGAATTCGAATCTAACGACATTGAGATTATAAAGTCAGGGACAGGGAGTAGAGTTGATATAATTAAACTAATGCCCATTTTATATCAGAAGGGAATAAGAAGAATTCTCCTAGAGGGTGGAGGAAATTTAAACTGGAGTTTTATTAGGGAAAATATAGTAGACGAGATCAGAATATTTATTGCGCCTTGGATGGTAGGTGGTAAAGATGCAGTAAGCTTAGTGGAAGGGGAAGGGTTTGAAAAAATGATAGAGAGCCCAAGATATAGTTTAATAAATGTTACCAGCAGAAATAATTATGTAATTCTTAAATATAGAAAAACGAAGCGATGAATGCACCAAAGAATCTAGAAAGATTAAAAAATTTATCACTTAAGAGGTTAAAAGAAGAAATAAGTGAAGTAAGGGCAGAATTACCAAGAGAAAAGCATAATGTAATTACTTACTCCAAAAATTTTACCTTATCCTTATCAAACTATTGTCAGAACCGATGTAAGTATTGTTTTTACAACCATACAATTCCTAAGGGCTCTGACGAAGAAAATGTCGCATTAATTAGAGAGGAAAAAATTAATGAATTAATTCAAACCGCCACTCAATATAATTGTAAAGAAGCTCTATTAATGTCAGGCGAATTTCCCGATAGCTATAATGAAGTTCGTAGTGAGTTGGAAGGAAGAAATTTTAAAGATTTTACCCAATTTGTAAGGAATTTATGTTTCAGATTGTTAGATGCAAATATTTTGCCTCATACTAATGTAGGGTTACTAACTTACGAACAATTAAAAAGTTTGAAGGAATGTAATGCAAGTATGGGGCTAATGATAGAAAGTACAAACAAGCTCCTCCTCAAAGAAGGAGGAGTTCACTATAATTCACCTGGCAAGATTCCAGAAAACAGAATTAAACACATTAAAAACGCGGGTAGATTAAAAATCCCTTTTACAACGGGTTTATTGCTAGGAATAGGAGAAAATTTTGACGATAGAATACAAGACCTTCTTTTAATTAAGGATATTCACTCTAAATATGGTCATATTCAAGAAGTCATAATACAAAAATTCACTGATAAAGAAGGGATAGAATACCATCCGGATAACCCCTTAACAATTGAAGAAACTTTAAAAACCGCGGGATTTGCAAAGCTTATTTTAGGTAATGAGATAGCTATTCAAGTACCACCAAATCTAATTCAAAATTACGAAAAAGAAGCCATTGAGCTAGGAATTGATGATTTTGGAGGTGTTTCTCCCTATACATTGGATTATATTAACCCGAAACATGTTTGGCCTAAAATTGAATACTTAGAGACGATTTGTAATAGGATGGGATACCAACTCGTAGAGAGACTTCCTGTCTATGAGAAATATATTACTAAAAATGGTTTTTGCCCAGAAAATATTAAAAAAACGATAGATAATATTAATTTGAATGAAAGGAATAAATAAGATTCTCAAAAAAGCTGAGGATTCAGAAGAGATCAACCAAGAAGAAGCTTTAGCTCTTCTAAAAGTTACCGGCAAAGATTTCTTTGCTCTACAACAGGTAGCTGATCAGATTTGTTTTGAAAAGAAAAATAATCTTGTGACTTTTATTATAAATCGAAACATTAATTTCACAAACGTTTGCTATCAAGGATGTAAATTTTGTTCTTTTAGCGTTTCAAATAAAAGTGAGGAGAGTTTTTTAAAAACCCATGAAGAAATCAGAGAAGATGTAATTGATGCTAAAAGAGCAGGTTGTACAGAAGTTTGTATACAAGGAGGAATAAACCCTGAGCTAGATTTTAATTACTATCTAGATATTCTAAAGGTTGTTAAAGAAATTGATTCTAATATGCATACTCATGCTTTTTCTCCCCAAGAAGTATTCCACATGGCAAAATTATACGGTTCTTCTATTGAAGATGTCTTAAAAGAATTAAAAAGAGCTGGGTTAGACTCAATGCCGGGAACTGCTGCTGAAATATTAGTAGATGAAATTAGGAAAGTTATATGTCCTAATAAAATATCAACTTCTCAATGGATTGATATTATAAAAATCGCTCATAATTCAGGCATCCCTACCACTTCAACTATGATGTATGGACATATAGAAGATTTACAACATAGAATAGAACACCTTCAAGTTTTAAGGAATATTCAGGCGGAAACCTCTGGTTTTACCGAATTTGTTCCTCTATCTTTTGTTAGCATGAACCCTGTTTTATCTAAACTAACAGAATACCCTTTAAAAGCAAGTTATGGGATGGCTGACTTGAAATTATTTGCTGTAGCAAGAATATTTTTCAATAACTATATAAACAATATCCAATGCTCATGGGTAAAATTGGGTCCTAAATTTGCTCAAGTGTCTCTTAATTTTGGTGTTAATGATTTTTCGGGGACGTTAATGGAAGAGAATATCTCTAAAAGTGCAGGTGCTGATTTTGGAGAATATTTAACTCCCGAGAAAATAATAGATATTATTCGATCAGCTGGAAAACATCCGGCACAAAGAGACACTTTATATCGTATTCTTAAGTATCATTAAAGGCTACGATCTTGTAAAAGACTTGACATATATCGCTGTGCAATTAAGTCTGAGCTAACTTTTCCTAGAACCATTCCATCTTTAACAACTGGCATGGCAGAAATTTGATATTGCTCTAAATCACGTACAATGTCGAGTAAAGAATAATCAGGAGCGACTGCTATAACATTCTTAGTCATTACTAATTCTAAAGTTACGTTACTCACACCTTCAGCTGTTGCTTGCGTTACATCCCAATCGGTGACAACTCCACTTAATTTTCCCTTAGAAAGTACTGCTATAATGCCGCTCGCTTTATCAATCATGAGTTTCGCCGCATCTTGTATGCTACTATTGATATCAATAGTTGGAATCGACACCATGATATCTTTCGCAGTACGTTGCTTTTCTTTTTCAGAGAGTCTTTGAAGACTAACTCGTTCCGCTGCAGTACAAGGCAACAAGTCTTGATTTGCTGCTAATAAATCAATCAACTCAATCATATTATGATGAATTACATTTTCTCTACAATCTTCTCCCGCTGCAAGACGTTCTTTAGATAACGCATCAAAATCTTTTTCGTGCTCTTTTAACCAAGTCTCTACTGCTTTACGGTCACCTAACAAATTTTCCGGGATTTGAAGGTTATCCGGAGTTTTGATAATATGTTCCTGAGCTGCGAAAATTACTCCTCCGGAGTTTACTAAATAATCATTTGCAATCATTACGCCTTTTTCACCATATACTATTTGTTCCATACGAGTTCGAGCAGCTTTTCGATTTGGATCTGGAGAATAAGTATTCGCACCCTCAATAATTACAGACCACTTTCCCATGCGTTCAACTAACATAGAAGCATTGTCAGTAGCGCGCACACCTAAATAATTAAAGATTGGTGCAGCAGGCACCAAACAAAATGCATTTTCAAGAAGTAAATTATTTGCTTCAGTAGAAAATTTAGTTGGATGTTTATACCCTTCTGAAATAATCTTCTCGTTGAAATAATTATAAGTAACTAATCCTGAACCCTCCCATAAAGAAAAAAGATCTTTAATCGGAAGGCCATCAACGTTATATAGATATCCTTCTAGATCACTTATACCAATTACTTTAGCATCAGGTATTCGTTCATACAGTATTCGTGAAGCGTGTGCTCCAACAGCTCCAAAACCCTGAATAATGACAGTAAGTTTTTTATTATCGGGTATTTCCAAATTTGCAAATTGAGGTAAAACTCTCATTCGGGGAAGAATTTTTAATAAAGTCTGTAACGCGATCACAACTCCACCTGCAGCAGCTCCTAATTCATCGATTCGATTACCTCCCATATCAGCAGTTTTAGATACTGCACTATCTAAACCGTTCTCAATAGCAATTAATTTCATGTCAGCATCTTTAGTACCAACATCCGGACCGGGCACATAAATATCTTTATATCTTCTTATTAATCGAGCGAAGCCAATTATAATTTTATCGTGCATTTCCGATGAGATATTCGTTTCAGCTACTATTCCTGATTTTCCACCACCATATGGTAAGTTAGCAGCAGCATTTTTAAGCGTCATGCCACGAGCAAGATTTTGGATGTCCGCAGGAGTTATGTTTGGAAGCATTCTAATTCCACCCATAGAAGGTCTTCCCATAGAGAGATTATCAACAACTAAATACCCACCAATTTCAAGTTCGGAATTTTCATCCCAGATACAAGCAACTAGTTGAGGACCAAGTTTATCACTTACAATTCCTAATCTTGATAAGAGGTGTTGGTCAAAGTTACTAAATTCTAGATAACATTTTTCATTGTCTTTTTTAGTTCTAGCTCGAAGCGTGGCTTCTGGAAGGCGTTCATTAAGAAAATCCTTCATTTTTTTGGGTAGCATGATTATTTCCTTTTATAACGAAAAATTTTAGCGATACATTAACTTATATGAATTTTACACTTTAAAAGTGTTTTGACTTGTTTAATATGAATATCTGCTCTTATATTTTCTTGAAAGATATGATCTAAAACTATAAACGATAAAATGAATGGTAAATCCTCTTTTTTTTGTTTATCATTTAAGTAGGTAGGATAATTACTTTATTCAAAATTGGATTTAGAAGGTAAAATAAAAATGATTACAATCATAGCAACAATTGAAGTTAAAGAAGGCAAAATGCAAGAAGTAATTGAAGTTTTGAAAGAAATTGTCCCACAAATAAAAGCATCTGAACCAGGAACTTTAGAATATATTCCTCACACCGTTAAAGGGAGCGAATTCAAAAATAAAATCATTTTCTACGAAAAATATGAAGATGGAGAAGCGATGAAAACACACATGGCTAATTTAGGAAAATCTACTGCAAAATTAGTTCCTTTGTTAGTACCTGGGATGGATTTAAAGACCTGCTTTGAGATCGTGTAAAAGGACATTCTTTCTTTTTTTATCTTTTATTATTCATCCTGTATAAAAGGTTTACCAAAGTTTAAACAAACTTCTGCTTTAGCTAACTCTCTTCCAACATAGCTTATATGTTGCAGGTTTGTAGTTAAATTTAGTTCAAGAACTTTTTTGCTAAGTGCTTCAGCGTTAGTTCCTACTAAAGTTTTAAGAAGAAAATCGTCATTCGAAAAAAATAATACGTAGATTTCTTTAGTATAATGGTTCACATAAAACTTAAAATAACCATTTTTATCGGCTATGTAGCCAAGAGCGTATTCTTTTACATTTATTACGTCAGAAGTGCCAATTTCAGGAAGAGCTTGACTAGTCTTACCTTTAGCCCTAAAAACAGTAATTCCGTGATTTATAGGAGGAGTTTTTTTATAATTTGACATATAATTGAGTTTTACACTCTCTTTTAGTTCTCTTACTCCTTCCATTAGCTTAGTGCTGTGTTCAACTGTAAATAGAATTCCCATATCTAATTCAATTGCAATACTTGCTAATAATCCATTTATTCCCACTGAATCAATATCCATAAGCTCTACTACATTAGATATGCCAAAAAAGAGAGGAATTTCCAGATTTTTGTTTGCTTCTTTTGCCACTTGTTTTTTGTAGAGAAAATAGGCCTCTAGAGAGTTACAAATTCCCGGAATAATAGGCGTTTCTAATAGGGGATCGGCAATTAACTTTTTAAAACCAATTTGTTTTAATTCTTGAGTTAGCTTAAACAAATTCTTAACGCGTATTTCAGGTTCTTTAGGAAAATAATTTGCTTTAATATTTGTTGGTAATATCACAATAGGAATATCTCGAGGGAGATTTAAAAAATCTTTATAATTACCACGATCCAAACTTAAAATTAAATCAACGCCTACATCAACCGCGGATAGAATTTCGCTTTTATCCATTGAATCAATGCTAATTAAGACATTAAAATTATTACGAATAAGATGAACTATTTCTTTTATCTTTTCTGCATATGGTTTGTATGCGACGCAGCCAATATCAATAATGTCAGCACCAGATTCTATGTAATGCTTTACTTTTCTAAGTATTGTTTGATTATTCTTTTCTGGGCAATTTACTATTTCGGCAATAATCGGAGGCGGAAGATTAGGTCCGATCATTAGATTTGAGGTGTTTTCATTTAAAAAGAATGTGTTGGAATCTATGTTATCTCTAGCAATTTCTAACTGTTCTTTTAGAATCTCTTCGTATTCTTGTTCGCTTGAGAGTTCCAATATTTTATTTGCAGGAGCAGAATTAGAAAGTTTAAGAGTGTCTATGTGTTTCAAAACCGTAGGGAGATCGGAAGCAAACTCTGGACCTTTTCTTATTGCGATTGAATTTAGTTCCTCTAATTTTGTGGTGTCCCACTGGATAAATCCAGGGAGTAAAATTAAATCATAATCTTGAATAGCAATTTTTTTAATTATATCCTTAACTAAGTTTTCTGAAATAAAGGCAGAAATTGTTATTGGAGCTTTATAAACTTTAATCTTGTGGTTTTTAATAGGAGAAATAACTTTTTCAATAATTGGGTAACTGCTTTGACCAGTAATAATTAAAATGTTTTTAATTTAAATCACTCAATAATTTGTTTTTATCAAAAGGAATATAAATATCGTCTAAAATTGAACCTTCAGCTTCTTTAATTTTCAGATTATTTACAATAGAGCTAAATTCTCCCTCAAGGAGACCATTAGCAATAAAAGCAGCGCCTTGAGCTGCGTGTTTTGAAATACTACCGTAGGTTCGCATCAATTTAACGATAAAGGAACCTTCTAACCTGTTAGTAATTTCGTCTTTAATAATATGATTATCTGCAACTCTTCCAGCTAATAGTATCTCAGTTATTTGATCCTTATTCGAAAAAGAAGATGATATAGCATAAATTGCCTTGATTAAATCCGAAATGTAAGCGTGAAAAGCCAATCTTGTTTGATGGTCATCTTTAACTAATCTAGTAAATTGTTTTAAGTTTAAATCGCTATGCCCTGATATTGAGGATAATCCTCCTCCGTATATGGTGTTTTTCTTAATGTTTTTAATTAAATAGGCTAATTCTCCATCGAGACTTCCACAAGCTCTGAATCCCATAATGTTGGAACCCCCAATCCCATCAATCACTTGTCCGTTTTCTATTGCTAAAACTGCTGTGAAACCAAATCCAAGTTCGACCATAATGAAATTAGTTTTTGTAGGTAATATTGTTAAACGTTCCATTTGATCTCTAATTCCCGTAACGACAGAACAAAGTTTATCTGCTGTTCCCATATCGATTTTATTTATTTTACGATATCGAGGGATTGTAACTAGATGTTTAACTCCAGGAACAATGATCCCAGGAAGATTTTCTGCTTTAATCAAGCGAAGAACTTCCCCTAATCCAACTAATTGTTCCCTCTCCTTCTTGTCAAATTTTAAAAGTGTTAAAAAAATATCTTTTTTGGTAATATCCTTAACATATTTGAGTGGTAATCCAAAACCGCTTGGTGCGACGATTAAATCAAGATTTTTTATTGATTTTATGAGTGAAATCGCTTTAGAAGGTTCTTCTATCACTTCTTTTGTAGGAATTGAAATATCTAAGATAACTTGCTTACCTTTTAAAGCGAAAAAATCCCAGGTTAATGAGCCAGGGTCGATTCCTAATACCTTATTCAATGATTATCAAGTTCTAGTTGTTTTGCTTATAATTAAAGTTCAACAATTCTTTTTATTTTTATTAATTTTTAATGCTTCTTGTTCGAGGTATAGATATGATTATATTTTTATAAAATATTAAAGAACTTGGATATATTCTTACTTATACCACCAAGAATTTGTATTATTAAAGGTAATGTCATCCAATTCTCAAGTAGACCTTACATCTATAGGTCTGAAAATGAATTATTTATATGAAGTTTTAGCTACGACTTATTCTATAAAGAATAATAAGATAATTCCAAACACTGCCGCTATGGGTATAAGATTGTTGGAAAATAATACTATAAAAATTTGGCCTTTCCCAGATACTACTACATATAAAAATCTCGATAGTACTAAATTAATTACTTTAAATTTCGTCGATGACATCTTTCTTTATGCGATAACATCTTTAAAAGCTATTGATTTTTCTAATAGTATCGAAACATCATCGGAACAATATTATAATTATTTTCCCTTTGATGTGAAAAACAAGTATAAGGCAATTTTTAAAGGAATTATACGAGATAACACTATTCATTTGCCATATTTAAATCAAGCGTGGGCTATTATTTCATGCGTAGCAACGAATAAAAATCAAACCGTAAAGACTGATAATTTCGGACAGGTAGAGTTAATGGAAATAAATTTATCTGTTATTTCCTACAAAAAATTTAAAGAATCTTTTAAATTGTTTAATAGAGCGGAAAATCTTACATTGGAAACTATCGTACTCGCCACTAAATTAAATATCGCTACAAAAAAAAAAGACAAAACCTTAATCAGAACAATTAAGCATAAAATTGAAGAAAATGTAAGTGAAATACGGAGATTTGGAAAAAATGAGAGTGCCATAAAGGCGATTGAGCATGTCTATAACTACATTAATAGATTAGAATCTTAGCTTTTATTTCTTATTTTCTCAATAAACATCAAAGGGTAATTAAGTTCTTGAATCCACTCTACTTTTGCGGTAATTTCAACCGAGTTAAACTCAAGAACAACAGTTGCAGTTATTAACTTTCCAGTAATTTCATCGTAGTCAAACTCGGTAGATTTATCACCTTGAATTTCATCTCGATTTACATTAATCTTGACCGATATGACATAAGGCTGGCATGAAATCGATGCTTCAATACCCTTTTCAATTGACTCAATAACATTAGAATTTGATGATATTGGCATCCCACACAAAATATGATAAAGAGCTCCTAATTTTATACCTACTTCAAAACATGCCCTTTCTCTATCGTTTATATCAAAAGAAAAATAGGCGTTTTCTTTTCCGTTTGACATTAATTCTCCTCAAAAAATTCAATTTTTGCTCCATAATTATTAGGTTTGCATAAGTAGATGTGCCCACCATTACTATTAAGACATATCTGAACAATTTTTAAAAGTTTGTTAGCATCCTCATCAGATTCTACAATCCCAATCACACTAGGGCCAAAAGAAGACATTCCAAAAGCTTTAACTCCATTATCTTCAAAAAGATTGAGTGTTTTTTTTACGATTTCATGTTGTAGAGAGATTTCGATTTTTTTAAATCCTATGCTCTGTATTCTTTTTAAACCTTCCCCAAAACATTCTAAATCTTTTTTAATAATTCCTGGCACAATTTTCATTAAAATTTGATGTGAAACTTCATTAACTTCTACTTTTGGGATTGGAGCATGACTTTGGAAAATACTTATTTCTTCATCGCCGTAAGCTCCTTTCTTTACATTAGGTATAACTAATACAAATCTCCAATGTTCTGGGATAGGATATCTTAAAATTGTAAGTGCAGGATTAACTTCTTTTGATGCTGAAGAAGGCAAAAAAGTTTCTTTTTCTTTACCTTTCCCAAACTCGTGTCCGGCATCAACTATAAAGCCACCTTGTTCGAAACCCCTCCATCCTATTCCTGAAGTTCCACCTCTATTAACAAGTCGAGTAAGATCCTTTAAAGAGTGATGAGTAATGTTTTTCAATGTAGTTATCGCGACAGCGATAGCCAACGATAATTGTGTTTTTGAACCTAAACCTACATGGCTTGGAAAATACCTTTTAAGATTAAAATGGAAGTTCTTATTGTTTATATTGAACGCTTTAAAAATTTTTGAAGCTTGCTCATTAATCACTTCAATTGATTCGCGATAATATTTATGAGCTTCAATTTTAAATTCTTCCGCGTGATTCGTAGTTTCAATAATTACGTTAGGACGGTCTAACATTAGACCGATTCCACCATCAACTCGGCCAGTGTATCCGTTTTCATCGATTAAAGAAAGATGGATTCTACAAGGGGTTGTTATCCTTAAAGTGGTCATATTTATGTTCTTAAATTAAGGAACTTTAAACTATAAATAAGAATTTTCAAGATAATTTAAATGTATTATATACTTTAATCCATAGTTTTTAGAGATCTAAAAGAATTTGAGTGATTTGAGTGATTTAGGAGGTTTAGCTTGGAATTTAATACAAATAACCAAAGTAAAAAAAGTTTTTTTTTTTTAAGAATATAAAGACTCGAGTTTGGGCTAAATTCCATATTTCCTTTAAGTTTAACATCTTATACTCCTTTTATTTGACTTCTTGATCTAATTCCTTTAAATCCGTTTTTTAATACTAAGCTTACAAGAAAATGTTTGATGTAGGAAAACTCTCTTCATTTTTTTTCATAATATTATCTATAACCATGATTATAATTATTTTGATCCAATCCTTCTTGCTGCTGCTTCTAAGATTTTATTTAACATTTCCTTATATGTGATATTTGCAAAATTACACATTTTTGCTAGATGACCATCCCAACACCAACCGGGGTTAGGATTTACTTCTAAAAGTTTAGGATTTCCTTTGGTATCCAAGCGCCAATCAAATCGCGCATAGTCTTGACACTCTAACCGTTCAAATAATTTTAGAGAACAACTTTCAATAATTTCAATTGTGTTTTGTGGAAGATTTGCAGGAATAGATTTAATATTCCAATAAGGAGAATCTTTTAACCATTTTGCTTCATAACCACATATCTTTGGTAATCCTGGAGGTAAACTTGAATAATCTTCTTCTATAATTGGGAGGATAATATAATTTTCAGGTAAATTTCCGATAATTCCAACGGTGAGATCCTTGTCAGGAAGGAACTGTTCCACTAAAATAGGTTTATCATAGCCAAATTTTTCACGAATATCGGCAATTGCACTTAATAATTCCTCTCCATTTTCCACTACGCTTTTCTGAGTAATTCCGAAACTAGAGTCCCCAAAATTAGGTTTTACAATTGCAGGGAAGTATAGTGGTAAATCTATAATTTTTTCTCCAGGTTTAATGAAAACTGCTTCAGGAACGGGAATTTCTAATTCTTTTGCTATACCTCTTACTAAAGATTTATCATAACAGAAGGCGAGACATTGAGGTCCAGATCCGGTATATGGAATTTTTAGAATTTCTAGCAAGGCAGGTATATGTAATTCCTTTCTAGCTTCATTGTAATAGCCCTCATCACATAAATTAAAAACAAAATCAATTTTTCCTTGTACATTTTGCAAATCTTGAATAAAAGTGGTGTGATTATCTAAATATGAGATTTTATATTCATCTAGCTCCTTTAGTGTAGCTTTTAATTGATTTATTGTAAAGATATCGTCATCATCAAATTTATGTAAGGGTTTAAGTATATCTGGTTTTTTAGGGTCTCCAAAAATTACGACAATATTTCTTGCAGCTGTTTTTTCTTTCGTTTTAATCTGTGTCCATTCTTTTTCAACTATTCCGCTAACTATAATTCTTTTTTCCATCATGCCTAAATCTTGATCCCTTTGAGATTCAGGAGTAATTGAACCATGAACAATTACATCATTAAACCCTACCTTCTTTAAAAACTCTGAAATCCCCTCTTGAGAATATAATCTTTCTGAGTAAAACTGATCCACTAATACTCCTTTATTAACATGGGTTATCACTTCACGTGAAATCAATTTTTGCTGATCTAATGATAAAGATCGTTCTCGACATACAAAAAGTTCCTTATCAATCCATTCCCATGAACGTGTTTGAAAATTGTTTCTAATGTATTCTCCATCAGTTAGATCTATTAATATTTTTCCCCGTGGTTTTAATACGCGGAATACTTCTCTTAGTACTTGAATATCATCGTTAATTGATTCAAAATATCCAAAACTATTGCCTAAAAGCAAGATAAAATCAAATGTATCTGGATTGTATGGTAGGTTTCTAGCGTCACCTTCTCGAAATTTACATAAAAGTCCCCTTTTTTTTGAATTTGATTTAGCTTTTTGAATTAAATATCTTGAACGATCTAAACCATATATGTTTTTAAAACCTTTATTAGCTAATTCAATGGAGTGTCTTCCTTGACCACAACAGAGATCAAGAATCTGATGTTCAGGTTGAAAATTCATGATTTTAGAAAAGTAATTCACTTCGAATTCAGTAATATTCTGGTCTTCTACTACATCACCATCTGTTTTTAAATAAAATGCGTTAAATATCCTTTTCCACCAGTCCTTTTTAACATATTCTTCTAGGTTACCAACAGGTCCAAAACATTTTAGTGTGTGTTTCTCTTTACTTTCAGAAGTTCTTTTTTTTTTATCTCTGCTTTCTGTTTGATTTGGCATTATTATTTTATACTTGATATTTTAATTTAGATAAATTCTGAAGAAAATAAAGATATTTTAACTTGAATGATGCTGTTAATGATTTAATTAGGTTATCAAAAAGATTAACACAGGGATTAATCCCTCTTAATAAGTCAATTGTTTTGTTATATCTCATCTAATTCTTAATCAGTTAACTTAAAATTTCATTCAAATTTTATTTTGTTTCATTAAGTTAAAAATTTGTTATTGAAATTATATAAAAACGAACTCTTTTAAAAAATTTTGCTCTATTTTTTTTCTTCCAATACAAGATTTAATGAGATTAAAAATCTTGGTATTAATAAGATAATCCTTAAATCTAAAAAATGGGATACAAATATAATCTAATGAGATAAATGGTATGCTTGATTTAACATGTTTTCCTCTCTTAATTGGCATTTTTGAATATTATATGATTAATAATAATAACTTTTTCTTTAATTTCAAGAATTAATATTTTGTGCTAAAGGAAATACTTCGTTTTAAATTTATAAGAGAGAATATAGACATATCCAATTTTATTAAAGATTATTAGGAATGTAGTAATAATCGATTTAAAAGCTTGTTAATATTAGAAATCCAAGATTGATAATTCCACCTATAAATAGGGCTAATCCTATCTCTAGAAATGAGATTTGAGCAGCATATTTCCAGTTCGTTTGTTTTGCAATAATTATGATTGTTGCAAAACACGGAATATAAAGCATGCTAACCAGACAAAATACAATCATCTGAATTGGAGTAAGTAATTCTAAAAGGGTAACATTTAAAGAATTAGCTAAAATCGATAAGAGAACTAAGGTTAACTCTTTCCTTAAAATTCCATATATTAAGAACACGCCAGTTATAGCAGGTAGCCCTAACCATAATACTGTGACAGGACTTAAAACAACATTTATTGGCTCTAAAGCGTTGAATATTAATAATATTTCTAAAAGAATACCAAAAACGATTATTATTGGTAAAGCCTTGTAAATAAATTCTTTAGTTCTAAGCCAGGTTTGTTTAAGAATAACTTTAGAATTTGGCATCCTGTATTCATGCATTTCCATTATAAGTTCTGTGCATTCACCAGGCATTACTTTATTTAGAATTCGACCTATTAAAAAAATAACACCAAAGTTTATTAAAAACAAAATCATTACCCAAAAAAATCCCAAATATCTCCCTACCAATCCTAACACAACTGTCATAACGGCAGCACAAGGTACTAGCGATGTTAATGCGACAGATATTTTTTTTTCTCGTTCTGTTTCCATTATTCTGCACCCAGCACATGCTGGAACATTACACCCAAATCCTAAAATCATTGGAATAATGGTTTTTCCATGGACTCCGAGTGAGTGCATTATCTTATCCATTAAAAACGCTGCTCTTGGTAAATAACCCGAGTCTTGTAGAATTTCAATTACAAAAAAGAAAGGTATGACATATACTAAAACGCCGCCTATACCGCCTAGAAATCCTCCCAACCCGCCATCCCAAAATATCTTAACTATTAAATTTTCTTCTCCAAAAGAATTGTAAATAAATTCACTCCATAGCGTATATAGCTCATCTATTAATCCACTAAAAAAATTTCCAAAAGAAAAAGTAAAGATATATATACCAAATAGTACAGCAACTAAAATAAAATAACCTAAGATTGAATGAGTAGTAAGATGATCGATTACATCAGCGAGACTGACTTTCTTTTTTCCTTTATGTGGTTTTATTATTAAAACTTTATCGCTTATGTCATGAATTTTATTGTAAATCTCTGACGACATTATTGTATGAACATCTTCTCCATGAATAACTTCTAATTGATTTCTAAACTCATCGGCAATTTTTATAATTTCTTTATTTGTAATACTACTTTTAATTTCTTCATCATTTTCCAATAACTTTATTGCTAAAAACCTTGGTGGGTATTTAATTAGAGCAGAAGATAGTTGATTATTATTAATCTCCATGATTAATTTGCCAATACACGACTCAACTTCTTTCCCAAAGGTGAGCACTTTAGATAAATCAGGAAATTTAAAGTTATTTTTCCCTTTACTATTTACTTTTACTTTGTCGTGAATATGTTCTGTTCGATAATAATTATGAGAATGATGGTCGTACTCATCTCGGGTTTTTTCGTTGAAATGAGTATGGGGATGCTGAAAAACGACCATTTCAATAGCTTCTTCTAACAGTTGATGGACACCTATACCATGTACAGCAACTACAGGGAGTACAGGCAATTTAAAAATATTCTCCAGAGCTTTAAAATCAATTTCTATATTCCTACTTCTTAAAATATCCATTTGGTTAATTGCAATAATTAATGGAACTTCTAATTCTAATAACTGAAACGTAAAAAATAAATTTCGTTCTAAATTTGTGGCATCAACTACATTTATAATAACATCAACCTCATCAGAAACAATATATTCTCTACTTACTATTTCCTCTAAGGAGTAGGTAGAAAGAGAATAAATACCCGGTAAATCAACGATATTAAAACGATATCCTAAAAAATTAAGATAGCCTTCCATTCTTTCAACTGTTTTACCGGGCCAGTTCCCTATGGTTTGGCTTAACCCAGTAAGTTGGTTAAAAATAACTGATTTTCCTACATTTGGATTTCCTGCTAAAGCGATATTAATTGTATCCTTATACATCCCTTTGTTCTTTAGTTTAATATCTGGCCTGTGATCACTCATTTATTAAAACAACCCATCTTTTTTTAATGAATTCCTCTTAGAAATTTTTATAAAATTAATCCAATTTAATCTTATAACGCGATTATTAAGTATAAGAATTGTTACAACTTACTAATATTTTAGATGCTAAACCTCTACCAAGGACTAAGGATGAGCCTTTAACTTTTATTTCTATTGGTCCTCGAAAAGGAGCATTTTTCGTTTTTTTAACTTTTACTCCAGGAACAATTCCTAAATTAGCAAGACGTGTCTTTGCCCCATATCCAGCATTTACCCTTAATACGATAACTTCCTCTCCGCTTTCGCACTCAGTTAGACATTTTGTGAGTCGAGTTCCTATTTTTTGACTTGCTATACGATGTATAGGAGGTCTATGGTGACGTGGTTGGAATGGCATTTTTTTTTTAATTTTAATTTTTGTTTCCCAATTGAAAATAAAGATTCTACTTATTTAAACCTTTTAGTTTTAGTTAATTAGTCAAAAAATTTCTCCCAAAACAACGATTATTGATTTTGATATAAAGAAATGTGAAACCAAAACTCTAAGTTTTAATAATTTAATTTATCATTAATTATATATTGTTATATTTTTAACTTAATTTCTTAAAAGGGAAAAAAAAAGAATCTAAATTTGTATTAATTTTACACACAAATAATTATGAAAAAAATTATCTTACATTGTTATTTGTAATTGTCTTTAGACGGCTTTAAGAGCAAAGACTTCTCTATATGAATAGATTTTGCTGAAAGTGGAGTTTTAGTCTTAGTACAAGATATTGAATTCTTAGTCTATAAAATATATATAGTAGAAAGATTTTTTTAGATTAATATTATTTTACAAGGTGATTAAAATAACAGTATTAGTTACGGGCGCAAATGGTTTTATGGGTTCAAATGTTGTAAGAGAGCTGATTAAAGACGGCACAGATGTAAGGGTTACTATTAGAAAGGATAGTGATACTCGAAATATTGATGATCTAGATGTGGAGAAGGTCTATTGTGATATTCGGGATAAGGAATCCGTAATAATAGCACTAAAGGGATGCGATACACTTTATCATGTTGCTGCTTTATTTGCCCATTGGGCACCTAATAAAAAATTATTTTATGATATAAATGTCGAGGGGACCAGAACTCTTCTTGAGGAAGCACTTTCTCAAGGATTAAAAAAAGTTGTTTATACTAGCACTTCTAATACGATAGGATCTCATGGAGCTGGAAACTTTGTGAAAGAGGATGCTGAATTCAATGGATGGGAGGCAGGGGACCATTATGCAATCTCAAAGTACCTTGCTGAGATTGAAGCAAAAAAAATTTGCGAAAAAGGACTTCCTTTAGTAATAGTAAATCCAACTTTAGTCATTGGGGTGAGAGATTGTAAACCCACACCTTCTGGGGCACTACTTGTCGATATTGCTAATGGAGCCATGCCAGGGTATATTGAAGGAGCTATTAATGTTATTGATGTTGAAGATGTGGCACGCGGACAAATTCTGGCAGCTCAGAAAGGAAGAATTGGTGAGAGGTATCTCTTCGGCAATGAAAATTTGTTTGTTGGAGATTTTTTTAATTTAATTGCTGAAATAGCAGGAGTCAAACCACCAAAGCGGAAGATTCCCTATAAAGTAGCACTATTTTTAGGATACTTATTTCAGGTAGGAGCCCGTATTACGAAAAATCCCCCTATAGTTTCGGTGTCTCAGGTACGCTTAGGAAAGATGGGGGAACATTTTGATTGTTCTAAGGCTGTAAATGAATTGGGGTTAAAACAGACACCCATCAAAAAAACTATTGAGAAGGCAATTAACTGGTTCAGAGAAAATGGTTATATTAAATAATGTTTTTTTATTTATATTAAATTCTAAGATCATATCCCTATCACTCAGAGAGTCTAGATACTCTTGGTAGGAATTTTCTGTTTTGTTCCTAAATTTATAAATTCCTCAATTTTGATTCTATTTTGAATAAATTTTTCGAGATCCAATCCTTTTAAGGTTCTTCCTTCACTTCTAAAATCTATTCCACATAATATTGAAGAAAGATTAATCACAGAATCAATTATGGGTGTTTCAATGCCCAAGAACTTAGCTATAGACGAAATTGGTACTAAACCTGTAGGTACATCTTCAGTGAAATATCTTGTAATTAAGTTCTTTGGTGCTACTATATTTTCATATGCTCCTATATTATGAATTGCATCATGGATGCATTTCTTTCGAACCCCATATGATTTATTTGCCCAATTACAAAATCTAAATTCTTTTAACCCTAAAACATTAAAGATTTTATTAATTTCATTCTGAATAAATTCAAGAATCTTACAAGTGCGAGGAGTTGCACCCTCTGCATAAAATTTAAAAGCTTTTCCATATTCCATTGCACCAGCATTTAGTAGTGAAATGATTGGATGCATTAACATTCCAATATTATTCAATGTCATTTCAAGATAATCATCTACAGGATTTAATTGAGGAAATACTCCTTTTAATGTATCATACACAAAAGAAGTATCTTTTTCAGGAAAAGCAGAAAAATCGACAAGATTTTTAATTTTAAGGACTTCTACTCTATTTTTTTTTAGTTGTCTTGAAGTAAAAAGTAGCGTTTGAATTTCAGCAATAAAAATGGGAAAGGGTCTACCTTTCTTATCAATAATTTTTCGAAATTCAACAGCACCAAAAGTTCTTCCAGGATTTAATAATATTATTTGATCATGAGAGAGATACCGTATAATTTTTTCAGCAATGCCTTTATGTGCTGAAGCGGGGACAACTATTAATATAACATCAACATTTTTTACTGCTTTTTCTAAATCCTGTGTAACTAAATTACATGGGAATTTACCTTTTATTTCTCCAGATGCCTTAACTCCCCCTTTCTTCTTTATATCAATAATTCTTGAAAAAGAACGATTATAAAGATTCACTTGATATCCTTTGGAAGATAGGTATGCCGCGAATGCACGACCACCATTTCCTGCTCCTATTACACAAAAATTCATTTATATATCACCTAAAAGAGAGATTTTTTGTTTTAACATATTAGGTAATATAATATCAGGCAGATCAGAGACACCATCTGTAATTCTTTGTATTTCATTATATCTTTTTTGCCTTAAATCATCCCAAGAGTAGCATGCGCCATCAATTATTTTAGTTTTAATTTTACCTAAAGCATAATCGTTATTTTTTAAATGTGGCGCATCAAATATCCCATATTTCACAAGACGATTTAAAACATTAGAATTAATATATGGATTTTTAACCTCTTTTTTGTTTTTAGCTAGAGAAGGTATTAAATTAATTATCCATTTTGCTTGTTTAATTAATTCTTCTTTTCTTTTTAGTATTTGACTATCAATCATGTCAATTTCGCTTGAATACATTCTATTTATGACTTGATCCACTATTTTACAACTCTCAATTACATCTTCTGGAAGAGCAGCATTATTAGCTTCCGAGTAACTTACGACATGAACGATATCTGGTTTTAATGTTAATTGAACCATTGTTGCTAATGCCAATT
The DNA here is from genome assembly GCA_964508365.1 of uncultured archaeon. Classification (GTDB taxonomy): domain Archaea; phylum Asgardarchaeota; class Lokiarchaeia; order Sigyniarchaeales; family SOKP01; genus SOKP01. The sequence continues at coordinate 39,703 of CAZDTP010000003.1, read as the reverse complement.
GACCCTTAGCTTTGTCTGAATCTATTGGAAAACTAGCTAATCCAGCCCTTACTTGTTTTATCACCGAAAAGTTTTTGTCTGTTAAAGAATGAAGTAGTTCATTTTTTGCGAGTATCTTAGCTAAATCCATATTTAGTGAGCTTGAAGGTGGCGTGTTGAACATAAATTGTGCTATAAAGTGTTTTACCCCTAACTTTTTAGCGATCATCCCGCAAAGATACATGTCTGCTACTGCAATGGAATCTGGGGCATCTCTTAAGCTCCAATGGTGAGAATCATTGATCTCAACGGGAATATTATTTTTAGCGTGCCATTTTATTGCTTCTAAATGTTGTTTAATTGATTCTTTTAAGGTCAAAGGTCCACGACCATCCATCTGGTTAAACCAAAAAATTGGAATAGCGGCCCAAGCATTTTGAATTGTTTCCCTGAATAATTCGGCTAATTCTATAATATCACGAGTGCCTGCATATATTCGTAATAATGGTTGGTTTCCCGTTAATCTTGCGTTATGTAACTTGAAAAGATCATCTTTAGCTCTGATAGGAACCCCTCCTGCTCCAGATAATTCTTTAACTTGATCCTTAGGATGGAAAAAATTAGCTTGAGTATTTTGATCAGGAGCAATTGAGATGATATCTAAAACCTCTGAGTCCGCTATTTTCTTTATTCCCTTTAAAGTATCCTTTAAAGTAGGTAATCCAAAATGTGCTCTTAATACGGGAAATGGACTTTTCCATTTTATTCGTGAAATTAAATCTTCAGGAATTATATAATCTTCCTTATAAGCAGATAAATCATTTCTTAAAATGGATATTATTTTATGTTTTGATTCTCCCCCAGTAAAAAATTCTTGAAAAAGATTACTCTCTTTAGCAACTTTAACTACTTCAGTAGTACCAGCAAACAAAAGTTTCTGAGGTTTTTCTTTCAGTTCTTTATAATTTTCTTTAAATTCTTGAAGTATTGGTCTAAGAGTAGAGGGCGTTAACCGATAACTAAGTCCTAAAATGTTAGGTCCAAATGTTTTTAATTTATTAATAATCACAGAAACCGGTGTCGCAGGGCCTAAAAATAAACATTCAAACCCTAATTCGGTTGCTATCTTCATAAAATTATGGACTCCTGCTACATGGACACATTGACCAATACATGCTGTTAAAATTTTTCTTGCTTTTTGTTTTTTAAACCCAATATTATTAATTTTTACCATAAAAATACCTCCTTTTCGGAATTTTTAATTTATCATATCTCAATTATTCAAAAGAACGGCTTGAGGGACTTTCAAAAGCCGATCAATATGATATAAAAAGAGGAATATTCACCACTTTATGAGTGAATTTATAAATATACATAGTTGATACTATATTATTATAGCAATTTTAGTAATATAAATATAATGTTCATTTAAATAAGAGAGAATCTATTTATAAATTAAATAAACACCCTTATTAAAGAATTATATTTATATGCAAATTAAATAGACATATATACTTTTATATAGAATGAAAAATATTATTTGCATAATGAAAAACTGTTAATACAGATATAAAAATTAAATCAATTGGTGAAATGATATTTCCGTAAGCGTTTCACACAGGAAAACCAAATGGCAGATATTAGAAAATATTTTTAGAGTTTTAGATGATGGTAAATTTCATACAATAAGTGAAATTTCTGAATTGAGCAACTCGAACTGGAATACTATCAAAAATCAAGTTGAATTCATTAAGAAGATACAAGAATTACCTAAACTTGATATCATTCACGCTTCGAAACAAATATTAGTGAGAAAATTTTGATTTGAAAAGATGCAATCCAACAATTTAATAAGGAGCTATCCCCCAAATCAGCTGATCCCATTATTTTTTTAGAGTTATAATTGAAGTTTGATTGTAATTTTTTTCATTCTTATAATCAAACTCGTTTTATCGGGGCAGATTTTCAAATTAAAATTTTAAAATCAAATGAGTTAAAAATGGCAGGGATATTCGCAATTTATAAGAAGAATAAATTGAATAAAGATTTATTAGACAAAATCAGAAAAGGCTCCTCTACTTTGAAACATCGGGGTGCAAATCATAGATTTAAGCATGAAAACTTTCCTATTGAAATCATTTTTTATCAAAGAAAGGAAATTGAAACAAATAAACCTTTAAATTTCAGTTTTGATGGAAATAAGAATGATTTAATTATTATTGATGGTCAAATCTATAATTTAATGGAAATTAATGCTAAGTATTTAAATGTTTATGAAGATATAGATAAAGATAAAAGTAATAACTTAGAAGGGGTAATTGCGGGATATCATAAATGTGGGATTGAAATTCTTAATCAATTAGTGGGTTCTTTTAGTGGAGTTATTTTTAATGGAGATGAATTAATTGGTTTTAAGGATCCAATAGGCGGAAAACCCTTATATTATTGTGAGAATAGTGATTACTTTATCTGTTCTTCTGAACTTAAAGCTCTTACTTCTTTAGGCAATAAAATTAGCCCTATTAAACCTGGAAGAGCAAGATATTCTTCGGGAAAAACTGCGAAATTTTATCACTATCCAGAGTTTATCAAGAAATACAAACTAACAAGTCAGATCATATTTAATTATACGGTCGAATTAAATAGATTAGTGAAATTAATTGTAGCAGATAACATTCAGGAGGGGGAGAAAATATGTACTTTGTTAAGCGGAGGATTAGATTCTTCAATAGTTACTTACATTGCCAAGGATTTAACCGAAGATTTAAATGTTTACACCGTTGGAGTTGAAGGGTCAAAAGACATATTTATGTCTAAAAAATTTGCTAAATTGTATAATTTAAATCATACTGTTGTTGAAGTAAATCTAAAGGATATGATTGAATGTTTACCGGATGTAATATTTGCACTTGAAACATTTGATGCAGCTTTGATAAGAAGTTCTGTCCCTATGTTTTTAATTTCAAAAAAAATTAAAGAAGACCAAGGAGAATGCGTTCTTCTTACAGGAGAAGGGGGAGATGAACTTTTTGGGGGATATTCCTATTTAGGCAATTTAGAGTCCAAAGAGTCATTGAATCAAGAACTTTTAAACTTGTTAGAAGTAGAGCATAAGACAGGATTACAACGGGTTGATCGTATTCCTTACTTCTTTTCCATCGAAGCTAGAGCCCCTTTATTCGACCATAGATTAGCCGAATTTTCATTTAAGATACCCTCCGAATTAAAAATTTTTAGGAAAAATAATGTTGGGATAGCAAAAAAATGGATCCTAAGGAAAGCATTTGAAAACGAGATGCCTGAAAAATTTATTTGGAGGAAAAAGCAAAAGTTTTCGGATGGTGCAGGGTCTCAATTCATTTTAAGAGATCAGTTAAATAAAATTATATCTGATACCGAGTTCAATGATGAGAAACAAATCACACCAGATTTTTCAGTGAGATCTAAGGAAGAATTGTATTATTGGAGAATTTTTAAATCAAAATTTAAGCCAACTCTAGAAACTATTTCAGAAATAGGAATTACAAGCGTTTTTGAATTATAAAAGAATTTGACAGGTGAGTTAAGATGAGTTATCCGAAAAGAAGAGCAAAAGATTTTTCTTTCAGTTATTTTAAATGTGCGATGTGTGGAGAGTGTTGTCGCACGGGGTATGACATTTATGTCAATAGAGAAGATGTTGAGAAATGGAAAAAGTTGAATAAAAAGGAGCTATTAGACTTTATTGTTGTAAATCCTAAATGTATATCTGTAAATATTGAAACAAAGCTCAATTCTGAGATTGGGAACATAAAAAAGAGAATTAATAAGCAATATGATAATTTCGATTGGAAAATTGAGGAATTAATAAATTTTCTCTTGTGTTTGTGAATACAAAAAAAACAGGAAAATGGTTGTTCAAGATGTTAAACAATTCTTTCTTTAATAGATTTTATAAAATTGGATTAATTTCAGGAGAGTTATCTCAACATAAAAGGGAGAATGTTTTAAAGAATTTCAAAAAAAACAAGATTAATATGCTTATTGCTACAGATGTTGCTGCTAGAGGATTAGACATAGAAAATATATCTCATGTTTTTAACTATGATATCCCACACTATCCAGAAAATTATGTTCATCGTATAGGCAGAACATCTCGAATGAATAAAAATGGAATTGCAATTTCTTTAGTTTTGAAAGAAGAATACGAATATTTATGCCATATAGAAGGACTAATAGATAAAGATATTTCCCAAAAATTGTTACCTTCTCAGAAAGACAGAAGAAATAGATTCCCTTTTTATTAGATACTAAGTAAAATACATATTTTAAAGAGGTGAAAACAGAAATTAGTAATTATAATCGCAATAACTTAAAGTCAACTGAATCTGGAGAATATCAAGTATTAACAAATCTGATTAAAGGTTTAACTCAAGAACAAAATAGAAAATTGAATAAGATTTTGATAATTGGAGAATCTTTAATAGAAATTTATCCCCAAATACATAAGATTTCTCCTGATTCGCAATTTTTTATTGCGAATAAATCAGAAAAGATTTTAGAATCCTTTAAAAATTATTTTAAGAAACATAAAAATTATTCTACTTATCTTCTCGATGTTTCTAAAGGGGTATCACTTCATGATTTTATCTTTTATAATGGTAAGTTTGATATGGTTATTGCTAACAAAATTTATTCTCGACTAAGTAAAAAGAAAAGATATCTTTCTATCAAGTTTTTATATAAATATTATCTACATCAATACGGAATACTATGCATCATTAATTATACTCAGAATTATAAACGAGTTAAATCTAGCTTATTGAGGAATATAAAACCACTCTTAGAAAAAGAGTTTTCAATAAAAAATATAAATGGTTCAATCCAATTTAGCTTTTATATGAGTAACAAAAAATATATCTAATCTTTACTGAAAAGGCATAAATGTTGAGGCATCTTATATAGATACTGTACTAAATGTGTGTGTGTTTTATATTAATTTGTAATTATATATCCTTGAATGATTTATGAATCGAATTCTTAAGAAAATTAGGGAAGAAAAGAAAGAACTTATTAGTTTAGATGAATTGAAAAACTATTGTAAAGAGTTGTATTTGAATTATAGGATTAAATGCAATTATTTAATATCTCGTAAATTTTTGATAAAGATCTTAGATGATATATATTATGTAAAAACATCTAATGAAATTATCCAAAATATAGTAAACCCTCCAATCTCAGAACTTATAGCAAAAGCATTAAAACTGAAGAATATTCATAATTGGTATTATGGTCTATTTACTGCATTAAAACTTAATGAAATCGACTATAACCATCAGAATAAATACTGTTATCTTATAAATAACCGAATTTTTAGAAACAAACCAATAAAGATTTTAGGTAAAAATTATAGGTTTATCAGGTTTCAAGACGGTCTCTTCAATTTCGGAATTATAAATGGAAAAGTTAAATATTCAGACCTTGAAAAAACAATTTTAGATTTACTTTATTTATGGGATTATACTCATAGAAATGAAAATAGAATATTGATTGAACTCTCCAAATTGTTGGATGGAACTTCAAAAGAAAAAATATTAGATTATTCAAAATATTATCCAAAGTCTAATATTATCATATTAAATAAAGCATTAAATAATTTTTAATTTAAAGAATAACGAAAAATATCAAATCGTGAATTTTTGAAAAATTCAAAAAGGAATAAATCAAGACTTTAAAGAAAAAATTAAATGTAATAAACAGAAAGATATTTGCTGGTAAGTAGAAAAAATGAATTAGATTATAATATTTAGAATTTAATCGAATAATTTTTAGTTCTTATCCAGATTATTCCCACTGTTTTACTTAAAATTCAAAAACCTATTGATTTTGATATTTTTTTGTCAATATAATCTATTAAAATTAGATCTTCAGGTTCGAGTTCAGTTTTTTCTATGTCTTTTGATATCTCATTTAAAACATTTTTCTTTTTAGAACGCTTTTTAATCCTTGAGATAATTCTAATCTTCAACTCTTCTCTTCTACTTTTTAAAATATTTTTATCTGTTAAAATTTTCACCACTTATAAGTTTTTGATTATTCTATAATTTTTGTGGATAATTGGGGAATTTATTGAGTGAATTTTTTTTTCCAATCTTTCATATTCTCAAGATTTTTAAATTCTTCCCCTGGTGGATGATAAATCTCAGTATTAAATTTATAAGATTCGATAACCTCTTCCTCTAATGGTTTAATTTTAGCACATGAAGTACATACAAGAATAATTTCACCTAAATCTTTAAATGGAAGCATTATTCCACCACAATTTTCACAAAATTCAACCATTTTAAATTAATTTTCACTTCTTTTATACATACTGATTTTTTTATAGAAATGTTAATTCAAACTCATCTTCGATAGCTTCTTCACTGGTTACAGCTAAATTATTAATCTCTCGCTTTAACTTTGAAACAGCTTTTTTCAAATTTTTCTTCTCCTTTATTCCTGTACAAACAAATTTACCCGTAGAAAATAATAGAAATACTGCTCGGGGATTTTTCATATAATAAATTAATCCTGGAAAGACTTCCGGTTCGTACATAACAAAATCCATCAGTAAAACTGCTTTATTCAAATTTATAAGTGTATGCAAATCACCATTGGCTACAATATTTTCAATAACAATTATGAGATTAGATGGTTTAATCCCAGCCTTTTTAATTTTTTTTAATAATTTTCTAACAGCTTTCTCTACATCTTCCAAAATTTCAAGCCCTGTAACAACCATTTTACCAGTAGAAAAAATTAAAAATGTAGCTCGAGGTTTTTCTTGCCTATGTATGACTCCAGGAAATCTCTTAGGATTATATTCAGTATTACATAATTTCTGCGCTAATTCAGTAAGATCTATTTTTTTATTAAGATTTAATTTTACTGTAGCAACAATATTATTTATTTTATAATCTAATAGAACTTCACTTATTTTTTGATTATTATTAATATTTGACATTAACTTTTCCTATTTTCATATTCTATTAATTTAATAATTTCATTTCTATAAAGCTCATGATTGTCAGATGACTTCACTTTTTTTAATAACTTACGTAACTGGCGTTTGGCAATGGGTCTTAATGTGTCGAGATCTACTTTTATATAATCAATTTCAGGATTTATATCATTAATAAATTCATTTCTTTTGTAAACCAAATGATCTTTATAGATTTTACCTCGATAATGATTTTTTTTACATTTTTTACAAAAATATTTATGCATTTTATTCACGATTTTCTTTACATATTCCTAATTTTATAAATTTTGATTTAGCCACTTTCTAATATAAACAATTTATGGTCATCGGGAATGTAAAATTTATCTTTTCGCTTAATAATGACTGTGTGGAAATATTCGGCTAATCCTAGAAAACCTCGTATTACAGCTTCATCTTCCTCAAAGGAGAATTTTACTGTGGCAATCGCTTTATTTGTTTTAAAATTTACATCATCTTGAACTCTTTCATCCATCAAAGGAAGCTTTAATTCTGTTGCAATATCATATACTCTTTTTATAAAATTTTCTTTTTTGGTCATTTCACCACCATTAAATTATCTTTTCTATTTTTACAAGAAATTCTAATGTTGATATTAACCTCTTATCATTTTTTAATCTATAATTAATTATTTCGTTAAATTAACCAAGTTGAATAAATAAATTAAAAAACCCTAACGATAAAACAACAGTTATTATATTTTATTTCCGTTTGAATATCTCATTTGATATTCAGGTTAATTTAAAGTAACAATTGAGATTTAAGGATATCAAATCATTTCTATATCTGTATCATTAAAAACAATTATAATATTTATTTTTTTGGAAAAAAATAAAGAGAATTAGAAATGGCTTAATTTATCAAAAAAAGACTCTCAAATAATTTTTTTAATAATTTCCTTAACTGATTTGGGATACCAACAAATGTAATCTTGGAATTGAGTTTCCTTGTCAAAAAAAAAGAAGTTGATTAAAATAATTATTTTTGTAATCACCCTCATAATAATTATAATAAATTCAGTTTTAACCAAAAAGATAATAAATAGTTTTACAAATGAAGATGTCTTAACTTTCACTATGTAACTACTTCAAAATTATCAAACATATTTTGATCGAGCAATATTCTTTTTAACTTATAGAAGTATAAGTAATAAGAGAAACTTTCCCAAAAAAAGAGATGTGATAGGGTAATATATTTTATAATCTCTTTATTCAATAAATTAACATAGATTGATTTATATACAAAAGGTTTTATAATTGAGTGATTTAGAAGGTTTAACTAGAAAATTAATGAAAAAGGGTTTAACAAAGGAAGAAATTATTGTACGGCTTGTTAACGAATATATGGATTTTAAAGACATCGGAAAAGAGTCCGCAACTCCTCTTGCTACTGCAATTTATGAAGAATGTAAAAGGAGTGATATAAAAATTGTTTCAGATCCTTTTATGAGATATTTGTTGGAGATTAATAAGGCAAATGTGACTGTTGGAAAACAAGGAGTGGGTTGTAGAGGAGCAGGCGACTATTTTGTTCATAAACTCATTGCAAAGTTGTCTGAAACAGAGAAAAAAGCATATTTGCAACCTAGTTCTTTGGATGATGCTGGTGCTGTGAAAATTAGTGATATTGAAGGATTTAAAGCAGACGATGATTTAATTATTGTATCTAAAATGGAGGGAATCCATAGTCGATTAAGTGACTTTCCATTCTTATGTGGTTTTCACGTAATTTCATGTAAAGCGTTTGCATGAAGCGTATCGAGAGCCGCACTACGAGATCTCTATGTAAAAGGTGCTAAACCAATATCTATTATGATTGATGTTCATTTAGGCGACGACGCTGATGTAGGAAAATTATTTGATTTTATGGCCGGTATTTCTACAGTTGCCGAATTATCAGGAGTACCAATAACCGCAGGCTCCACATTAAGAATAGGAGGAGACATGGTTATTGGCAATAGATTAGTAGGTGGAATTAGTGCGGTTGGAGTTGCTCGAAACAAATTATTAGCAAGGCGCAATATTCAAGTTGGAGATAAAATATTGATGACTGAAGGTGCGGGAGGTGGAACTATAACCACTACAGCAATATATTCGGGAAATCATGATGCCGTAAAAGAGACTATGAACATTAAATTCCTTGAAGCTTGTAATATCCTATTAAAAAAAGAATATCTTAAAGACATTAGGGCTATGTGCGATGTAACAAATGGGGGTCTTAGAGGAGATTTATATGAAATAAACTACGAATCTAAATCGGGCGTAACAATCTATGAACCGCGCGTAAGAGAACTTGTTAATCCCGCAGTGCTAGAATTATTAGTTAAAGTGGGAGTCGATTATTTAGGAGTATCTCTAGATGCACTCCTAATTTATTGCTCCGAAAGTATATCGGAACAGATCATTCGTGATTTGGCAACCCAAAATATTAAATGTGCTGAAATCGGCTATGTCGACAGTTCTAATCAAGTAAACATGATTTTCAAGGGGGAAGAAAAAAAATCAATCCTCCCTCAATTTCGAGAATCTGCTTATACAAAAATTAAACAAGTAATTGGAGAGGATTCTCCAGACCAGAAGCTAGAAATGGAAAAACAAATAGAAAAGGCAGCTTCAGAGGCTCTGAAAAAGAGACAAAAAATTATTGATTATATTAAAAATTAATCTTCATTAAGATCGAGAACTTCGTTTAATGATCCGGACCTAAATCCTTCTAAATCAACCGTAATGTAGCAAAATCCTAATTGCTTCAATTTAGCTTTAATCTTTTTGATGTTATCATTAGTCATAACCTTTATAATGTCTTGGGGCATTAGTTCGATTCGTGCTAGTTTTCCTTCGTGAAGTCTAACTCGTAATTGTTTTAAATTGTACGTGTTTTTCAAGAAATTCTCAGCGTCTCTAATCATATCTAATTTTTCCTTGTTGATATCTTGATCATAAGGTATACGCGATGAAAAACACGCCATCGAAGGTTTCGATTGCACTTCTAAATTAAAGTATTTGCATATCTCTCTAATCTCTTGTTTGTTTATTTTGAAATCTATATAAGGAGTAGTAATATTTAATTCTTTCACTGCTTGCATTCCTGGTCTATAATCTGATAAATCGTCTATATTTGATCCATCTAATATTAAATCATAATTCCTTTCTTCCTTAATTTTTATGATGTCCTTATATAAGCCTGTTTTACAAATGTAACACCGATTTTTAGGATTAACTCTAAAATTCTTATCTTTTAAGGGATCTCGCTCAATTATCAAATGATTTATGTCATATTTTTTTGCAAACTCACTAGTTAATTGAATCTCATCGTCAGGATAGAGGATTGATTTTTCAGTTACAAGTAATGCTTTTTCAGCGTATTTAATTGAAAGAAACGCCAATAGACTGCTGTCAACTCCTCCAGAAAATGCAACTATTACTTTTTTATTTTTTAAGAAGGAAGTGAGACTCTCAAGCTTACCGTTCAGATTCTTAGATAAATCCATCGTTATTCTAATTCGTTAGAAAACTTGCTGAGTAATAAATTTTTATTTATTACCACAAAAATTGATAAAAAAAGTGGAAGGAATGGACACTGAATTTCAAGAGTATGCTTCTAAGTTTGAATCCGAAATAAATCGAGGCATTTCAACGCTCAGTATACTATCCATTATCAATCAATATGGAGAAGACGGTGTATATGGATATCAAATCTCAAAAGATCTTCTAGAACAAACACATAAAAAACTAGTTATTGAAGAAGGCACGCTTTATCCTATTTTAAGAAAGCTTGAAGACGATAGAATAATAACATCTAAAAGAGAGAAGGAAGGAAGAAAGAGAAAATTCTACTACATTACAACTTATGGGGAGAAAATATATAACTATTTATCAGGGTTTTATTCAATACTCACTGAAGAAATCGCACCATTATTCGATGTTAGTGTTCATTTAAAACAAAACAAATATATATATTGCCCAGCATGCGCAAATAAGATTGATTTACAAAATTTCGAAGCAAGGTTTTGCGATATATGTGGGCACAATATAGAAGAAGAATTAAATAAAAGAGGCTTAAAAAATGAATGAAAACAATATGAATTATTCTGTTAGAGAATATTTAAAAGAAGTTGAGAAGAGTCTTCCCGAATGGCTTAAAGGAAAGAAAGAACATAAGGAAATCTTGGCTGATTTAGAAGATCACATATGGAGTAAAGCAGCAGAATTATCAGAAACGGGTGAACCAGACGGAAAATCTGTTAATCTAGCAATAGATCATATGGGCACTCCACAAACTATTGCCAAAGAATATAAACGGCGTGGAGAGCCTAAATACTATATAACGAAAGAACTTTTCCCATATTACACGAAAGCGTTGGGAGCAGTTTTTGCTGTTATTGTTACCTTGGTTATAATTGGGTTAATAGTGACTTTTTTCACTGGAGGTGGTTCTTTTGAAACATTAATAGGAGGTCTTTTTAATGGAATTCAAACGGGACTTCTCCTTGCTTTTGCAATTGTTACTGTAATATTCGTAGCTTTATCCATGGAAGGATACTTTCCCGAAGATTTTAAGTCCGAAAAAGAGCAAAAACTAATGAAACAATTAAGGGAACAAGAACTTGAGGAAGGAGGCATTCCTTCTAAAACTCTAAAGCAATCCTTGAAACCTTTCATTAAACCTGGAGAAACTATTGTTGGTGGAGGCATCGCTTTGATATTTGGTATCGTGCTTTTATCCCAACCTTTTCCTACATACATGTTTTTTCCAGATTTCTTAAATCTTCTAAGAATTTATGGAGTAATTGCAATGCTCGAAGGTTCTTTAGATATATCTCGGGGAATAATTGGTAATCGTCGACCTGCGACGCACCAGGTATTGCACGCATTATTGATCCCTCTCAAACTTTCAGCAATCCCACTATTTGGTATCTTAATGAATCGTCCTGAAATTTTTCCATGGTTTTCAGAACCATGGATACATGTTGGGATTTCTGTAGAGTATTATGGCTTGTATAGAGGAATTTTGGCTTTTATCATCGCGATTACATGCCTAACAACGATTGAAAACATCTATAACATTGTTAAGATACAGAAATATAAATAATAATACAATTTTTTTTATTTTCTTTAATTTTTTCACTAAATTTTAGTTATTTAGAGAATTTTAGCGTTTTCTGAGATGAATATTCTTTTAGATTAACATATTATAAACCTATATTGAGTTAAAATCTTTTAAAATAAATAGAGATCCGGGGATTAACCATAAAAAAGCAGCAATAAGCATCATCCATTCAAGAAAGGGTCTTGTTAATGGATTAGGTGGAAATAAAAACAAGATACTTGCTATAAATGGACCTACCATCATATAGAGCCCTAAAAGTCTCGGAAATATTGTTTTTTTTAATTTTAATAGTATAGCTATGCCATTAAATAACGCTCCAAAAGCTAATCCTGCAAATACTATAATTGAAAAAGTAAAATGTAATCCCAACTCGGTAGTTCTATCCTCACTAAATAATCCTACCCCAAATAATCCTACTGCTCCTGAGAGAAGTGAAAGCAAACCAAAAAACGCGTGTAAATCGATATAGATATAAAAAATTCTTTTGAAAATTGATTCATTTGAATTAAAAATAATACTTTTTGTATCTGAAACGATTACTTTTGTTATATAGAAAACGATAGGTACGAGAAAGCAAGCAGTTGTCATTGCTATAGCATCTAAAATGAAAGGAGTGGGAGTATAACGAATTGATCCTAAATCACTAATGTAATTGTCAATTATGTTATAACTTTCTGGACCAAAAAAATATGCGATTAGCACCCCAATAAGAAGTCCAGGTAAAAAAGTTATTAAATTTACATAAATACATATTATAATTAATTTTTTATTCAAAAAATGGTTAAAAAGACGATTGATTTTCATAAATAATGAATTATGTTGACTCATTTACTTTTATAATTTGTATTTGTGTTTAAAATTATCTAAAAAAATAAAAATAAAAAAGAAAGCGTTTAATAAGCCTTTTTTAATTTGGAATACTTACCTACTTTCACAAAATTCCCAATCATTCCGCCAAAAGTACCGACAATTATTAAAATTATTACCCAGAAATAAATTATGAAGGTAAGGTTTGTCGGATCGGCTGGTATGGAAGAGATTGCTCCTCCTGAAAATAACGATATTGGAAAAATCTGTGGATAGTTTAGGAGAAATATAAACAATGGGATATATGAAAACTTGTAAAGAGCTCCAATTATTAGAAAAACTTGCTGACCGGTATAGTTACTAACTCCGATTACGAGCCTAATTAAACTAAATAAACCACTAACGAAAATTAAAAACCCAAAGATTTGAAGCCAATCTAAGAAAGCTGGTTGCATCAACCCCGTGACTGAAAAAGGTTGCATTATTAAAAGTAAGCCAAATATAATACCTGCTGTAGTACCAAATATTAATTCACCAACAGTAACGGGTTGAGTTTTTTTAATCAACCGTTTTTCCTTGGCTTCCTCTAATTTTTGCTTTCGTAAAGCCTTCGCTTCTTCCATTTTTTGTTTGCGAAGTATTTTAGCTTCAATTCTTTTCTCTTCTCTCATTATTCGTTTCTCAGCTAATTTTTCGTCCACGCGTATTTTAGCCTCTTCGAGCTTTTCTCTTCCAATTAGTTTAGCTTGTTCTATGCGTTGTTTAGTGTAGGCTCTCGTTTCTTCCATATCTTCTTCAGTAAAGTTAAATGGGAATATGATTGCTAACCTTCTAGGAATAACTCCAAAATCTTCTGGTAAGAATCCTTCCATCGAAAAATAAACAAATACGATAGTTATTACGATGGCAGCTATAAGACAACCGATCCAAATACCAGATAGCATTCCTCCTAGTACTCCCCAAAATGGTCTAAAAAAGAATTGAAAAACTGCGACAATGATGTTAATAAATATAACAATTCCAAAGAAGAAAAATAACGATCTTAAGTAAAAATCAAAAAGTTCTTGGGTTATATAGAATTTTGGGGTACCTCGAAGTTTATACAACTTAGCTATGCTTTCAGGTGAACCCATTCTACGGATTGCTTCACGTAAATCTGCGTCAGTTACTTCTTCTCTTTGAGAAATAGTCCGTGCCTCACCGTATAACTGCGCTTCTAGATCCTCAAGCACATTTTTTAATTCATCTTCCTTCCATTTTAACCATTCAGGAAGTTTTTGTTTAACTTGAGCGATATAGTTCTTTACAACTTGGTTCTCGAAATCATTCATATTATTTCACTTTATTATTTAGTCATTTTTAATTGACATTAATTCAATATTTTTATAATAAACAATGTTGATACTCTATTAAAAAAAATGGAGACCAATTTTCGAGTTTAAATATATTTTTTACTAAAACAACTTAGATTAAAGAAAGCTAAAAACTTAATATGATATTTAAAAATGGGGAATAAAGCACAAGATATCGAGGAAAAAGCGAAAAGACGCAAGTATGGCCAACATTTAACATCTTTTAATATTTTTTATAAATTTATTCTTCCCGAGATTAAAAATTTCTTAAGGAAATACTTATGGGTTGATCTCTACGCTGGTGAGGGCAACCTAATTTTGCCGATACTGAAAGAAATACCACCTGATGAGCGAGAAACTTTTTTCAAGGATCACATTTTTTTAGCTGATGTACATGAGGAAATGATTAAAGCGTGTATAGATAACGCTAAATTATATGGAATTTCTGGCAAGATTGCATGTACAAATATAAAAATACGCGATAATCTCGAAAGTTTTCCTCAGATATTAAAGCGTAAAGCATTTCCTATATTTCATATTACAAATCCACCATACTTATATTTAGGATACATAAAAAAACACAAAGAAACCCAAAAATATCTGGACTATTTTAAAAACGAGAACGAAGGATATCAAGATTTATATCAAATTGCTATGATAAATGATTTACGTAGTAAAATAGGTAATTTAATCTATGTTATCCCTTCTAATTTCTTATTTGGTGCATCTGTTTCTAACAAAGTTCGACGGGATTTTTTAAAATATTATAAAATAACTAAAATGATCATATTTGAAACGGGTATGTTTGAATTTACGGGAACAAACATTTGTATTTGTTTCTTTAATAGAAAAGCACAACAAAATGATGAAGTTCAATCTTTTAAAGCTATTAAATTTGATAATAAAAACTCTTTTTTGAATAGAGAATATCATTTAACCCCAAAATACAAATATCGAGCGGGTTCTGAATTTGATGAATTTTTAGAAGAATACACCGCTCATAATCCATTAAAAATTAGTTATTATCTACAACATGATGAAGTTTTAAAAAATTCAGGCCCATATGAGATTTCTGTCATCGATGCTAATAAATATGAAAATAATCATTATAGAGAGTTGATTCTCAACGTAAATAAAAATTTACAAGGGAAGTTGCATAGAAACATTCTTTACGCCCGAACTGTAGATACAGGTTCAATTGATGGAAGAGCAGGTTTAGGAATAGTTAAGGAACATTTTGGAGTTGATGGGATTTATGTATCTGGGAATACTTATCGCACCCATCCCATCCAGATTTTTCTTAATCCAGAGTTATCATTTAACGATCAACTTTTACTACGGAATTACTTTAATATTGTATTGGAACATTTTAGAAAGAAGTTAGATAGCGAATTTCTAACGACATATAAATATTCTAACGCAAATTATACAAGAAAATATCTTGGATTGACCCAAGTTAGGGGATTAATTGAGACATACCCCTATGAACTTGAAGTAGAGAAAAAGAAGAATTTGATTACTTTGATTAAAAAAGGAAATGTTGAGAATATCATTAAATTGATTGAAAGTTATAAAGCAGAACAAACGGTATACACTTCATCAAATCATTTTTAGCGGCTTTAAAACTAAACATTCTCTAATATTTTAGCTACAGACTCGCAAAAAAGAAAGCTATTAATCCTAAAAACATTCCTATTTTTAGTAGTAAGCTAATTTTTTTTAAATCTTCTTTTCCTAAATCTGAAGTAAGCATTAGAACGATCGTGTATCCTACTTCGATTAAACCAATAATCATTAAAATAATGAAAAGGAAAATATTAAGTAGATTTGTAAATACTGGTAAAATAAAAAACATAACCGCTAATAAAGCGAATATCACCGAAATACTTCTAGAAGATTTAATTCCGATTTTAATAGCTAATGTTTTTACCCCTTGATTCTTATCTCCTTCGATATCTTCACAACCTTTTATAATCTCTCGAGCCACTAAAAGAGAGAATGCGGTAATAAAAAAATAGAAGATATAAGGAGGAATAATTGAGCTATTTAAATACGCGCCATACACTAATCCAATCGAGAAAGAAACACCCACAATAATATTACCGAAAAAACCACTTTTTTTACCCCACTTTGCGTAGACCCAGGCCATAAAGCCAAAGAAAAATGCCAATGCTAAATTTATCAGGGTTAAGCTAAAAATGAGAGTATTTAGATAACTTAGAATTATTCCGATACTAAGAAAAAGAAAAAAAAGTCCTTTAGCTTGTTTCAAACTTATTGAACCTCTTGGAATAGGACGTTCTGGTCTGTTTATTTTATCAATTTCGATATCGTATATATCGTTAATAGTATTACCTGAAGCTGCGATGAAGATATATGTAACAACGCCTAGAATGATATTTATCGTTAATTTGTCAAAAGGCACATTTAATCGTGTATTTAATAACCCGATCACTATGGACAAAGCTCCCATTAAACAATTAATAGGTCGAGTTATCTCAATAGCGTCTTTAGACTTCATAGAATGGAATGATTTTTTTTATTTTAGGCTATAATTCTTCTTTCGATTTTTACCGGATTCCTTAATTTGATCGATGATTACTCTTAAAGAGTTCCCATTGTCCTTTAAAACATGATTTTCTAAAAATGTTCCCATTACAATGATATCAGCTCCTGCTTCAACAATACTTCTTGCTTCTTCTTTAGAACTTACTCCTCCTCCCACAATTATCGGAATATTTATAATACTTGAACATAGTTGAATAATTTCTGATGGTATTCTTTCGCTACCAGAACCTGCTTCTAGATATATAAACTTGAAACCAAAGAATTCTGCAGCTAATGAATAAGCCGCCGTTAATTTAGGTTTTTTTCTTGGAAGTAGTTTAGCTTTACTTATCCAACCAGCAGTGCCACCAGGTTCTATAATTAAGTATCCAGTAGATAAAATTTCGAGATTTGCCATTTTAACAGTATAGGAGGCAAGCGCCTGTTGTCCTACTATAAAATAAGGATCTTCAGAATTTAATATCGACATAAATAAGATAGCATCCGCTTCTTTTGAAAGATTGGCAACACCTCCAGGGAAAATTATAATAGGTAATTTCACATTATTCTTTATGGCCAATATCGTTGCCTCGACGAAATTTTGGTCAAATACCGTGCTTCCACCGATTAAAATAGCATCGGTTCCAGCTTGTTCGGCGAAAAGAGCCATTTTTCCTGCTTTAGAAGGGCTTTGTTTGGTGGGATCAGGATCTATTAAGGAAAAATGGAGCGTGCCATCTTGATTTATCTTATTTACGAGATATTCGTAGGTGCTTGTCTTCGAAGAATTTTTTTTCAATACATCAACCATAAAATTCACTAGTTATAATTATTTTACTTTTTTTGTATTTATTAACATTTTCTTAATTTTATCATATACTTGAATAGCCTGTCTTTTCCATTCTTCAAAATTTTCAATAATTATTGGAAAATTCTTGTATAGTTTTGATATTTCGTTCATCCGTATTCTCAAGTAATTTAAATCCAATAAAAGGTTTGGCTTAGAAATTCCTTTTAACGCTTTAGTTACCAAATTACGTACGGGTAATTCAAATTCTCCTGTTGATGAAATTTCAAGTATTTCTTCACCGCTCAATAAGTCTTGTTTTAACGCAAAATTTAAATCTTCGTTTGGGAGTATTTGGAGCGTCATTCTTAATAAGTCTAAAGAAGCAAATTCTGCACCAAAACTAGTCATAACATTATGATTATAATTCCATAATGATTTAACGGAGTAATCCCCTTTCTCAACCGCATTTATTGCCGTATTGGCAGCATAAAAACCTCCTCTCATCGAAGGATCAATCCCACCTCCATGAAGGGGGTTAACTTGACAAGCAGAGTCTCCGACGAACATAATTCCATTATCAGTACACGACCAAAGAGGCCTTCTAACAGGCACTACACCTCCACCTGACGAAATTATCTCGTATTTTGAGGTTTTTATAAATTCGTTAAAAACATATTGATGATATAAATCTTTTACTTTGCCTTTAAGATTCATGAATGTTCCGAGACCAATATTAAGGGATGATTGATTTTTCGGAAAGTACCAGATATATCCACCTGGTGCTTTATCTCGATTTAAAATGATTGAAATATAATCGGGATTAGTTATATTTAAATCTTGAGGAGAAAACTTTACTATTTCCCTGTAACAAAGGATACTATCTTCCTTTAGTATCTCTTTCTCTATTAATGTGCTTTTTACATTTTTTCTAAGGAGAGAATAAAACCCAGATGCATCTATTAAAATTTTAGACCGTAAATCCACTTTTTCTCCATTCTCTAGTTTTACCTTTACCCCAGAAACCTTATTTTGACTATATAATAAATCTAAAGCCATTGTATTATCAATAAATAGTTCCACACCTGCATCTAATGCTTCGTTAAGTAATCTTTGACCAAATTCTATCCTATTAACAATATAACCAGCTTGTTTTGGATCGGTTAAATCTATGCATTTTTTCAAGTCGGGAGAGTATAACTTGGCACCTTTAATTTTGCATGAAAGTTCATCATCTCTCGGGTGTTTAATCTTAAGAAAATCGAAAATTTCTGATCCAACTGCATCTCCACAGATTTTATTCCCTATTTCTTTTTTGTCCTTACTATCGATAAGACAGACTTTTAATCCTTTTTCAGCGGCAAACCGAGCAGCAGTACTACCTCCCGTTCCCGCGCCAACAACAATAACATCGAAAGTTTTCTGCAAATTTTCCATAGAAATCAAGCTTTAAAAAAGGCTTTAGTTACTTATTAAATTAAAATTAGCAAGAATACTATGACCACGGTAGCGATTGGGATAGTTAAATCGTCCCAAGTTGATGGAGATATTAGTTCAACTATCGTTGCCAAAGCACTAGTAATTAGTGAATATAAAAGAGCAACTTCAAGAGAGAGATGTACTTGCGTTATAGGATTCATAACTCCTAAAAAGGTGAAAGCAATAAAGCAAAGTATAAATCCACTAGCAAAAAAAGCCATAGATCCTTCTAAAGATCGAGTAGTCTTTAACCAAGGGAGATTAATTTTTCTTTTACCGTATTTTTTACCAATTACTGATGCTAAGGTATCTGAAATAATCATTAATAAAATTCCCGCTATTGGGAAATACATTTGATGCGGTGCAACGATGACGAAAAAAGTAACTAATATGGTAATTGAAAGGCAGTAATGAAATGGCCCCTGTAAATAACCTACTTTTTCTTCTGCTTCTTCTCCAATTGAATCGTATAAATCTTTTAGTTGTTTTACACTGCTTTTCTTTGAACTTAAAAGAGTTAAAACTGTCATTGAACCAGCTAATATTACAGCCCACCAGGGCCAAGAATAATAAGGTGCTGTCAAAACCGCTAACCCAGCAAATAAATGCACCGCTTTACGAGCTTGAAATTTAGTAATTTTGTCTCTTTTTTTCAATTGGACGGGTATTAGAATAGTAGCAAATACATATATATATGTAAATAATAGAATCAATAAATCTAATAAAACACTCATAGAATTCAGTTCTGCTTTATTTTTTTTTTATAACCGAGTAAGATTTTTATTTATTAAAAACAAAATCCCACTCTTTATACTCTTAAGAGTTATATTCGTTTGAATCGTACAGTTTTTTCATTTAGATAAAGTTATTTCTTATTCCACATTTTAAAATTAAAGTAGTATGTGATGGCAACGAAAATGAACGAAAAATATTCAGAAGACCAAATTCAAAGATTACCTTTTATGGATATGAATCTTGATTTGGAAAAAAGAGTTGAGGATTTATTAGGCAGACTAACATTAGAGGAAAAAATTAAATTGAGTTCAGGTAGGTTGATGTGGCATACAAAACCTATCAAAAGATTAGGTGTTAAACCTTTCACCATGTACGATGGACCTCACGGAGTTCGGGCTGACACAATGGGTAAGACTAAATCAACGTACTTTCCTTCCGCTATATGTAGGGCTGCCACATGGAATCCAAAACTTTCTTACGATTTTGGAAAAGCTGTGGCTGAAGAGGTTCGAGATGTTGGAGCGCATATGTTATTAGCTCCCGGGATTAATATTCATAGAACTCCAATGAATGGTAGAACTTTTGAATATCAAACGGAAGACCCCTACTTAAACAAGGTTCTAGCGGTAGCCACTGTTAAAGGAATTCAAAGTCAAAGAGTAGCGGCCTGTGTGAAACATTTTGTATGCAATAATCAAGAGACAAATAGGTTTACGGTTAGTTCCGAAGTAAGCGAGCGGGCATTACAAGAAATATATCTACCCGCTTTCAAAGCGACCGTTCTGGAAGCGGATGCGTGGTCTTTCATGACATGTTATAACAAGGTAAATGGAATCTACGGTTCAGAAAGCATGAATCTATTGAGAGAAAGATTGATGGGAGAGTGGGGTTTTAGAGGGTTTACCGTCTCTGATTGGAATGCTACCGCTTATACAAATACAGCTGGATGTGTTAAGGCAGGACTCTCTCTCGAGATGCCTACTGCAAAAAAATATAACAAGAGCAATATGACTAAAGCCTTTCAGGAAGGAGGATTCACGGAAGACGAGCTGAATGATAACATCAGAAGATTAATCAGAGTTATGTTTCTTGTTGGATTGTACGACGATGAGAAAGCAGTACCTAAAGGTAGTAGAAATACTCCTGAACATCAAGCAATAGCACTTAAGATTGCGGAAGAAGGAATTGTCCTCCTAAAAAACGAGAACGCCAGCTTACCATTAAATATTAATAAAATAAAAAAGATTGCTGTTCTTGGTCCGAACGCAAACTATAGAATAGGGGGAGGTAATGTTTTATCTGACGGGGGCAGTTCATTTAATTTTCCTCCATATGAGATTAGTCCTCTTGATGGGTTAAGAGAAAAATGTTTAAATCGGGTCGAACTCACGATAATACCTTCAGAAGCTGATGCAACGATTATATTTGCGGGATTAAATCATGATCACGGCATGGACGCTGAGGGTGAAGATCGGAAATCGTTAGAATTACCTAGTGAGCAAATTGAGCTAATACAGAAAACTACTAGAGAGTGCTCTAATACCATCATAGTTTTAATCAACGGAAGCCCTATTGCCATGAATAACTGGATAGATAGCGTATCTTCTGTTGTTGAAGCATGGTACGGAGGTATGGAAGCGGGAAAGGCGATTGCACAAGTAATTTTTGGGGATATAAATCCTTCTGGAAAACTTACCATGACTTTTCCAAAAAAATTATCAGATTCGCCCGCCCATGTTTCTAAAAGAACATTTCCGGGTGATGATAATGTGTATTATAATGAGGGCATATTTGTTGGTTATCGTCATTTTGATAGGAAAGATATTGCACCGCTTTTCCCTTTTGGATTCGGTTTATCGTATACAACTTTTAGTTACAAAAACTTAATAATTGACAAGAATAAGATAAGAGATGATGATGAAATTAAACTATCTGTTGAAGTTACTAACTCTGGAAATGTTGAAGGAAAAGAAATTGTTCAATTATATATACAAGATGTTGAATCAAGCTTAGAAAGACCAATAAAAGAGTTAAAAAGGTTTGAAAAAGTTTTTCTACATCCCAACGAAACGAAAACAGTTTTATTTGAGTTGAAAAAAGAGGATCTTTCCTTTTATAACGAAACTATCAATTCTTGGATTGTTGAAGACGGCATATTTAAAATACTAGTTGGTAGTTCTTCGAGAGATATTCGACTCCAAGGAGAAATTGAATATTTAACTTAACTCAAAAGATTTTCTTCCTTTTTGTAATACATCAGCTTTAATAATTTATGCACTAGATTAAGTATTGTAAATCCGAACTTTATCGTAATGAAAAAAAAAGAAAAAAATATAATTATTAAATAAAGTGTTTAGATTTAATCTTCAAAATATTGTGCGCCTTCTTCCATAGCGATAGATAAAATTTCACCATATGCAATTGCGTCTTGAAGGTTTCCATCTATCACTAAATCACCTGACATATACGCACTAGTTGAGTCTATCTCACCAGAAGACAGCCCTGACCAAGTAGCACCTGTTGCAGACATGGTAACACTTGGATCATCACCATCTCCTTCACCATAATCTACTGTTCCATCTCCCAATTGTACCCAATATCTATAATTAGCGTCGGTAATTACGAGTTGAACTATCATTGTGTCAATGTCTTCTAATTCTTCTTTTAAATCCTCGCTTTCATCAGCCATCTGTTTAATAAATTCATACATTTTGAGAGAATCTGAGGGTTTACTAGCACCCTTTTTTCTCATATCTTTTAACTCTTTTATTAAATTCTGGTCAACCATTTTATATTTTAACCTTTTTTTCATTTAATAATAAAATTATAGTTTAAATTACTTTATCAATTTATTTAAAGGTTTATTTTTTTGTCATTTTATAATCATATCGTGTCGATAAATTATTTTATACAAAATCGTTATCCAAAACTCATATCTAAAACTTTTTAATTTTAAGCAAACTTAATAAAATAACGTTAAATACTTGACTTCTGTTATATTATGTTGAGAGTAGGTATAATTGGATGTGGTGATATCGCAAATTTAAACGTGTTAGGATATCTTCGTTCCCAAGAAACTGAGCTTGTTGCGGTAAGTGATACTAATTTAAAAAATGCCGGTAAAAAGTTAGAAAGATGGGGTTTACGAACAGTTCCAATATACGAAGATTATGAGAAAATGATTGATCGCGAAGATCTTGATATCGTAGAAATTTTAACGCCTCATCATCTTCACGCTCCAATGACGGAATATTGTGCAAAAGCGGGAGTTCCTGGAATTTCAGTGCAAAAGCCAATGGCTCATACGATAACAGATTGTGAAAGCATGATTCGTGTTTGTAAAGAAGAAAATGTAAAACTTAAACTATTTGAAAACTTTAGATTTTATCCCGTTTATTTAAGAGCAAAAGAGCTGTTAGATCAAGGAATAATAGGTGAACCTTTAAATTTCAGAATAAATACCGTTAGCATGGGAGGTCCAAGTATGCCAGTAGAAATGACTGCTCTTCTTTGGCGTCGTAATATTGATAAATGTGGAGGAGGTCCATTGGTATACGATGATGGGATTCATAAATTCTCTATGGCTCTATGGTTAATGAATCAAGAGAAAGTTGATGAATTATATAGTTGGATCGATTATTTTACGACGATAATGGATTCACCAAGTCTCATTTTTTGGAAATATCCTAGCAAAGAATTAGACGATCCCCCTAAATATGGTTCAATGCAGTTCACTCTTGCTCCTAATGTTTATTATCCAAGTAATTATTATAATTGTGACGAATTCATTGAAATCTCTGGAACGAAAGGCATGATGTGGTTAAACCAGTGCACTTGTGGAGGAAATATAATATCTAAAACTCCTCAATATCCTCCTATTGTTGTGTATAGTGGTGGTGAAGTCAAAACCTATGGAGAAGAATTACCAAGGGATTGGAGATATTCATTTATTAATTCTACTGAACATTTTATTAGTGCTATTCAAGAAGGGAGCGACCCAATTTATACAGGTGAACAAGGGAAGAATTTAAGCGTTTTTGCTAAAATGCCATTTATATCGACTCAACAGAAAAGGATTGTAAGGTGGGATGAAATTACTCCAGAAAATGAGCAAAATGGTTCTTGTAGCGTAAAAGAGCTTGTGGAAGTGGATGGAGGAATATTTAGAAAATATCTTAAAAGCCTTAAAATGGATTTAAAAAAAGGGATACAAGAAGGATTAGAGCATAAAGAATTAAAGTATCAATATGACTTCTAATTTTTTTTAAGGGAATTCTTTCAATGATATTTCTTTGCCCAATTCAGAAGATCTTATAGCAGCTAAATTGAATCTTAAATTATATTTGGCTTGTTCACCAGATAATATTGGCTCTTTGTTTCCTTTAACAACCTCTATAAGATGTTTCGTAGCATTAATAAAGCTTTGTTTCCAGTCTCTTTCAAATTCGGTAAAAGTTTCCACCATACCATCGCGAATGATAACAATAGGAGCAAAAATAGCTGACTTTGACATAGAGTTTCCAATAGAAGTCCCTTGATTTATTTTCATTATTCCTCTGCTTGCGATTATTTCTATAAATTCATCTGTAGAATAGTAGTTAGAAGGAATTTGCATTTCTGGCATTAAAGAGAATTCTATGTACCCATATTGGGGAACTATATGCTCTTGATTTTGTTTATATTTGAACATTACATATGCAGGCGCATCTAAACCTTTAAAATTACCCGTCCAGGCAAATACTTTTTCGATTTCTTCTCCAAAAAACCACGAAGCTAAAGAAAAAGCGTGCCAACCGTTGTCAAGTAAGACAGGTGAGCCTGTTTCAGCACCCCCAACTATTTTAGGGTCTTCTCTCCATTTTTTAGCACCGTTTGGAACCATCCCGCCTCCTTTACCTCCCATTGCGATTTTTATTCTAATGGAAGAAGGATCGCCAATGTAATCTGAATCGATTAACTCTTTAGCCTTTAATATGTGTGGAGCAAATAAGAAATTTTCATATATTGAAAGAATTGAGCCCGAATTCTTACACTCTTCAATCATTTTATCAGCTTCTTCAAGAATTAAAGCCATTGGTTTTTGCACCGAGATTGTTTTTACTCCCTTCTTGGCAGCGTAAATAGCTGCATCGGCGTGAAGATTATGAGGAAGAAGAATTTCAACGATATCTAATTCTTCTTTATCTAACATTTCTTTGTAATCGAAATATATTCGGGTATCCTTATGTAGTTTGAATTTTTTGATCTTATCTTTAGCTTTATCTATAGTTCTATTGCATAAGCATGTAATTTCAACATCTTCATTGTTCAAATATCCAAGGATATTTAAATCGAAAATGACCCCAGTACCAATTAATCCTACTTTAAGCATTACAATAAATAAAAGATTTAATTCAATATATATAACTCGATTTCTTAGGTTATACTCTGATAATATTTAGAAGGTAGCGTTAATTAAGATTACTTAAATAATATAAGTAGAATCAATTATGCCTGATGAAAAAGATGATTTAGATCCTTTAAAATCTTATTCCAGAGCTTTATTTCGAGGTTGTGGATATAGCTATGAGGATTTAGCGAAACTCCGCATTGCAATTGTCAATTCTTGGAATGAAATTAACCCAGGGCACATTCATTTACAAAATTTAAGCACTTTTGTTAAGGATGGCGTGAGAGAAGCTGGAGGAACACCTATGGAGTTTAATACGATAGCTTTATGCGATGGAATTGCTAATTCAGGCAATAATTCTAAGTTTGTTTTACCTACGCGAGAAATCATTGCTTCATCAATTGAAAGCACAATTAAAGCCTATGAATTTGATGGAATGGTCATGATCTGTTCTTGTGATAAAATTATTCCTGGCATGCTTTTAGCAGCTGTTAGATGTAATATCCCAACTATTTTTCTAACTGGGGGTATAATGGAACCTAAAATTTTTACAAGTGGCTCATTAAAAGGGAAGACCTATGTCACATCCGATATAAAAGAAGCGATTGGTCAATACAAATCAAAGAAAATAACTTTAGAAGAATTACACCTTATTGAGTCGGAAACTTGTTGTTCTGCGGGAGCGTGTAATATGATGGGGACTGCAAACACAATGGCGTGCATTGTTGAAGCATTAGGACTTTCTTTACCGGATTGTGCTACTCTACGTGCTATTGGGACTGAGCGTCAAGAATTGAGTAGAGAAACAGGAAAAGCAATAGTAAATCTTGTAGAAAAAAAAATAACTGCTTTAAATTTAATAACTAATCAATCAATTATAAATGCCTGCAAAGTCGCCCTTGCTTTTGGGGGCTCAACAAATATGATTCTTCACATGTGCGCTTTATCACATGAATTAGGAGGTTCTTTAAACCATTTTGATTTCGATGAGCTAAGTAAATCCGTTCCATTACTGGCGAAATTTAAACCTTCATCTGAATACACCATCACAGAATTTCACGAAGCAGGAGGAGTTAAAGTCCTTATGAAGAAATTAGCGAAGAAACTAGACTTGTCAACTATAAATGTTTTGGGAGAACCTCTAAAAGAATATCTAGAAAAAGTTAAGATCGACGAATACCATATTATACGAGATATAGACGATCCAATTTCAACTGAAGGAGGAATTGCGGTACTAAAAGGGAATTTAGCGCCAGAAGGAGCGATAATAAAACAAAGTGCCGTCAGCGATAGTATGAAATACCACAAAGGTTTTGCAAAAGTATTTGAATCGGAAGAGGAAATAACAAATGCTTTAATGAACGAAAAAATAAAAAAGGGAGATGTGGTAGTTATTAGAAATGAGGGCCCTAAAGGAGGACCTGGGATGAGAGAATTATCAATACCAGCTGCAATTCTTATCGGTATGGGATTAGGTGAATCGGTTGCCATGATCACCGATGGAAGGTATTCAGGTGCTACAAGAGGACCGTGTATCGGACATGTGTGTCCCGAAGCGTATGATGGAGGTCCAATTTCAATCGTTCGTGATGGAGATGAGATCGAAATCGATATAGCTAATCGACGGCTTACCTTATTAGTATCAAAAGAGGAAATAGAAAATAGATTAAATAATTTGAAAAGGTCGGAATCGATTGTTATGAAAGGATATTTAAGAATTTATAGAAAACTCGTAAGTTCTGCGAAGTATGGAGCGTACTTAGAATAAAATTTTATAGGGTAAATATATGATTAATGAAAAACGTTTAAAAGAGAACTTAACAATATTTTCCTTTCCTAGATTATCAGGAACAGATGGTGAAAAGAAAGCACTGAACATAGCGCGTTCTAAAGTAGAAGATTTGAATCACGATCCGCTGAGTCAGACTTTTATGTTCAGCACATTTTTTGGTAGAACCTATCCAAAAATTATTTTCATTTCAGGATTTGGTATTCTTTTCTTGTTATTTTTAGATATTGACGCTATTATAATTCCCCTCTTTTTGGTTTTCATAACGATGTTGATGGTTGTTTTACTGTTACTTGTGCGGAAACCAGAAAAAATTAGAATAAGAAACAAATTAAATTCAGAAAATCTTTATGTTAAAATTAGATCTAAACACAATGAGAAAGATAAAAAGGAAGAAGAACGCAACACAAGTAACATATTTTTTATGTGCCATTTAGATTCAAAAGGACAAAGATTTTCGATTCTTGGACGGGTACGAATTATACGAACATGGGTTTTTTCATGCGTAATACTTATTTCTATCTTAATCTGTAGATACTATCTTTTTCCTGCATTGTATGTACTACTCTATGTGTTAGGAACCATTCCTTTAGGAATTAACTTAATTACCACGATATTATTTTTATTAAATACTACTAATGATGAATCGAGAGGAGCAATTGACAACTCTTCGGGAATAGCATGTGTACTCGAATTATTAAACTATTATACAAATCCAGAGTCAAGATTAGACAATTTCCATTTATGGTTTGTGTTTACTGGAGCTGAAGAATGTGGGACTATGGGAATTCGTAACTTTTATTATAAAATTTCTAAGATTAGTAAGGAAGATTCTTTCTTTTTTAATTTTGATGCGATAGCAAGAAATCTTTATTTATTCCCGGGAAAAAAAATGTCAAAGCAAGTGGAAACTGTTTTTGAAATGTTTTTAAAGAACAAACGGGGGATAAAAATTAAAAGAAATCCAAAAAAAATCTATTTTGGAACCCATTCTGATGGTTACTATTTGAAAAAGAAAAACTTTTTTGGGATTGGAATAGGTGATATGGAATCGTATGAATACATACATTCAATACACGACACCGTAGATAAGGTTGATATATCTCTTTTAAAGAATTTGTGCGAAATGATCATCGAAAACTTAATAGCTTTTGACAACCAAACTTAATCTAGAGATTTAATATAAGAATAGCACTAGCAAAAGGATTTGATGGAAAAGGAATTGGGAGTTGTGTTAACTCCTCTTAAAACCGCGGAATACATAGTGGCTAAATTAGGTACGATTAAAAAAGGTCAAAAAATATTAGATCCTTGCGTAGGTCCAGGTATTTTTGTTGAAACATTAATAAAAGCAGGTGTAAATCGAAATCAAATTCATGCCTATGATATAGATCCTGCATATGAGACAAAAATTGAAAAATTGGGAGTGCGCTTTAAAAATTTAGATAATTTATTATCGATAAATCCAGAATGTCATGGGGAGTTTGATTTTGTTGTTGGAAATCCTCCTTACTTAAATAAAGCAAGTAATTACGTGAGGAAAAACAGAACTGAACTAAAAAAAATTTATGGAAAGATCAACGCTCACGAAACATATTCAATGTTTATAGTAAATAGTATATGGCGGTTAAAAGAGGGTGGGAAATTAGGCTTTATTACGAGCGATTCGTTTTTAACGCTAAACACACATGCTAAATTAAGAAATTTTATTCTTAATAATTGCGTTATAAATGAAATTTTACTTGCACCAATTAACTTGTTTGATAAGCAAAATGTAAGCACCTACCCAGTAATTCTTATTCTAACTAAGTGTTCCAAAGATGGGAACGAGCAAGTTCGGGATAATAACATTATGAAAATTATCCCGCGTATTAAAAGTGAAGATGACTATTGGAAACCTCCAATAATAACCGAAATCAAACAGAAAAGGTATAAATCGCTCCCTTTTAACATATTTTTCATAAATGCTGAAGACGAAATATTAGATTTGTTTGAAAACGCACCAAAGCTAGAACTTTTTATTAAGGGTTATATCGGAATGCATACTCATAACAATAAGAAATTCATTGCTGCGATTGAAGACACTGAATTAGCGAAGATTTTTAGAAAGAATCGCGGAAAGAATGATGAAAGCGATAAATTTAAAGTCATTTCTAGAATCAATCTGGAATCGGGAAGATGGAAACCTTATTTAAAAAGAGGTGGAGGAGATCAATATTATAGACCTGTTATGGAGGCTTTAGATTGGGAACAAGAGTCAATCTCAATTTACGATATACCTAAATCTGTCCCTTTTAAAGAGGAAGGAATTGTAATAAGTGGTGTTAGTTCGAGATTAGCTGCGCGTTATATGCCTGAGGGTTGTTATTGGGATTCTAATAAAGCAATGGGATTTATCGTTAAGGATCGTTCAATCTCAATTGAATATTTTTTAGGATTATTGAATAGTTCGTTATACAACTACTTATCTAAAGGTATTTTAAACAATACTAATAGCATTCAACTAACTGGAATACACTCGTTACCTTTTATTAAACCAGATAAAAGAACGCACGAAGATGTCAGTTTGCTGGTTAAAAAAATAATAGAAAAAAAGAAGAAAGAGTTGTCCTACGATTATACAGAAGAACAGAAATCAATAGACAACATTATTTTTGAGTTTTATGCTAAAAGATTTAATCTTTCGCAAAACCTTAGGAAAAACTTAGACGAAAATTACGCTATCTACAAATAATTTATTTTATAGTAGTAAGTATTTATTTAGTTCCCATTCCGCTCCTTTTTCGTCATTTTTAGCAACCTGGTATTCGTAAATTTCTTTTTTTTTTATTTTTATGAAAAAAAAGTAAAATCAAAAGGTTGATATCATTATCATATAATAATACAAATTAGAGGTGAAATAATGCCCATTATTCATGTAAATGTTTGGAAGGGCTTTGGAGATGAAAGAGTTAAAAACGTTATATTAAACATAACCAAAGTCTTTGTTGACTTAGGCGTCCCCCAACACGCTGTAGAAGTAATTGTTCACGAAATTCCAAAAACTCATTGGGGAATTGGTGGAGAACCTGCTTCTGAAAAATTTAAGGAACAACATTAATCAAAGGCTATATAATAATAGAAAAATTTCTAATTTTTCTTCTTTTATTTAAAATCTTAAACAACATCTATGCAGTTTCCAAATAATTAATATTACAGTAGTAGATATCTATTTAGTTCCTATTCCGACAATTTCCACACAATTTAATAATCAAATATCGATTTTCATATTTTCAAATTTTATAATTATTATTTAATACAAACTAAACCAAAACGATAGGAATATGTTTTCGAGGGGTATTCAAAATCTCTATTTTGTAACTTAGCAACAGTTCGGATTACTTCAATCCCAATAGCTTCCATAGAAAACATTTGTTTATCAGGATAGCGACAAGGTATTCCAGAATCAAAAGTACAGCCTTTGTCCTTATCGTTGAGACAGATTCTGCACGTACCATCGTATAATAATAGTATTTCTTTGGGTTCATCTTCAAGATCATTTACAAAATTCTCAACTTCTTTTTTCAAATCGTCCCTATAGACATTTTTCACGTAATAAAAATATTTTATTCTCTGCTCGCTACGATTTGGGTGTTTTACTTTTTCTTCTTTGACATACTTTGACAAATTAAATCTCGAGTATATCAAATAAAACGTATTATAGTTAGAAAGTTCTTGTTCTAAATAAGGAGCAGATGGCGGACAGCTATGAGAATGATTGTAATGTGGACAAGTAAAACTGGGTGAAACACACATTGTTTGAACAATAGGATCAAAAAATATATCCTCGTAATCTATTTCGATTGCAGGCATGATATGTGAAATTTACAATTTTTCTTCTCTAATCTCTTCTTCGTAAACTTTTCTTCGCTCTTCTAAATATGCGGGTCTTGGTACGTCCCACCACCCTACAGCAGGAGATCCGGTATAAGGGTATTGTCTTTGGACTTCAATTTCAATAACAGAAGGCTTTCCAGATTTAGAAGCTCTTTCTAAAGTAGGAATTATCTCCTCTTTCTTCGAAATTTTTTCACTGTAGCAGCCAAAAGCTTCACCAATTTTAGCGAAATCAGGAGAGTAAGTATTGCCGTTGCTATCTTCGAAAGCAGTCCCATACCCTCTATCCTCACCAAAAGCAGTTTGTTGTAGGTCTTTAATAGCAATCCAGCCATGGTTATTCAGAACAATAAAAAATATCTTTTCCAATCCAAGTTGTACTGCCATTGATATCTCTGATAATGTCATCATGAAATCACCGTCTCCTACAAGAGCTACTACCTGTCTGTCTTGTTTTCCGATATCTATAGAACCCAATTTTGCACCTATCGCCGCCGGAATGCTATATCCCATTGTTGAAAACCCTCCAGCGGTTAAACAAGTATTAGGTTCGTAAAACTCTAATTCCTGTAACATTTGAGCTTGAACATTTCCAGAACTTGTTACGATTACGGCATCGCGATCGAAAAATTTGCGAACTTCTCTTAAAACGGTCGATATCATTACAGGGACTTTAGAATCGTCTGTATAGCTATCAAGAATTTCAAACCATTTCTTTTTCTCTTCTTGTATTTCATTAAAGTAGTTGGTATTCATGTAGTCGATTGAATAATCCCTTAATTCGTGTAAAATCTGTTGTAAACATGCTTTTGCATCCCCTACTATTCCAACAGATACGGGGTAGTTTTTGCCAATTTCATGGGGATCTATATCTAAGTGGATTAATTTTGAAGGAGGGATAGAAAAACTTACGCCTTGTCTATATGAGCTAGCTGTTTCGTCAGCAAATCTGCATCCGATAGCGAGAATAACATCTGCTTCAGATGTCATTTTTAGTCCCACTGTAGTACCTTTCGATCCTGCTGACCAGCAATAAAGGGGATGCGAGTTGTCTATAATATCTTTTCCCATCATCGTAACCACTACGGCAGCTCCTATCTTTTCAGCTAGAAGTTTTACTTCTTCACTGGAATTCGAAGTTATAGCACCTCCGCCAATAAATAAAACAGGCCTTTTAGCTTTTTTTAGTAAACCCGCGGCTTTTTTAATCAAGTTAGGGTCTCCCATAATCATTCCCGAGGATCTTCTTTCTAATGGTAAGGGGATTTCGATATCGATACCATTTGCTTGAACATCCATAGGAAGATCAATGTGTACTGGCCCTTTTCTCCCAGTTAACATATAATTAAAAGCTCTTTGCATTATTGTAGGTAGTTGTCCAACTGTATCAACTTCAAAACTCCGTTTTACTATAGGTTCTAAAATTTTGGGCATGCTTGAATCTTTTTTTCTTTCAATCTCTTGGAGAACACCTTTACCTCTCATATGTACATGTGTATCTCCTGTAATGACTAAAACGGGCATGCTATCGACGAATGCGTCAGCAAGTCCGATTGCAGTATTGATTGCACCAGGTCCAATTGATGTAAAAACACATAAAGGCTTTCCAGTGATTCTGTAATATCCCACTGCAAGATGAACTCCAGACATTTCTTGCTTAGGTTGAATTAATTGAATTTTATCCTTATTTTTGAAGAAAGCATCTACAAGGGGAAGATTTCCGTGGCCAGGGATCCCGATAACATATTTTACTCCCTCCTTTATTAAATATTTGGAGATAATCTCTCCACCAGTATACTTAGGCATTTTATACTCCATTTAATTTATTGGTTTTTATTACATATAATCTGATAAACTAAAAATAGATTTTAGTTTGCTTATCCAAAGAATATTTATTATTAAAAACGATTTAATAAAATTCTACTATTTTTCTACTACAAATATTTAAATATAATAGTAGGTATTATAGTAGTAGGTGAGTTTAATATGCCTAGAGAAATTGATAAGGAAAAATATACACGCATACTTGAAAGGCTTGAAAAAAGAGAAAAACAATCTTCCATTGTAATTGATGAAAAATGCTCTTATGGCACAATTTCAGCAGCTAAACAATGGGATAAAGAAGGAAGACCTACTACTATTATAGGTTCTACCAAATCAGTAGCAAATACCACAAAAATAATTTTTTCAATTCCAACTTTCTGGCTCGATCTTTTAAACGAAAATATTGAAGCTGGGATTTGGATGGATTATTCTGATGCAATTGTAGACATTATACGCACACATTTTCGAATAAGAATGGATTCATATAAACCTGCTCATGGGGATATCCCTACTTTTGCAGAGAAAGGCGAAAATTTTAGAAAAACAAGGGGGGATATTCTAAAAGAATTAAAAAATCATTTGAAATAAAGAATTTTTTTGTAAGACTAATCTTTAATTGAAAATTCAATATGCCCCCTCTTTTTATAAGGTGAACATCAAGAGATCTCTTTATATATAATTTAAAGTTAAACAACTTTGCTTAATCGATTAATAAATTGCCATCTACATTAGAAAAGATTAGAGTTTTAGGAGAAAATTCTAAATACGATATATGTGCTAGTACTGCCTCAAGTCGTACTGAAAAATATCCAAATCTTTTTGGAGATCCAAAAAAATCGATCGGAAATACGGTAAGCGCGGGTATTTGCCACAGTTATACGCCTGATGGTCGATGTATGAGTTTATTTAAAACGCTATATACTAATAAATGTATCTATAACTGTAAGTATTGTTTTTCACATAGCTGCAAGCATAAAATGAGTTTCTCTCCCGAAGAATATGCCCGTACATTCATGAAACTATATTCGATGAATGTGGTGGAAGGTGTGTTCATATCTTCTGCAGTTTGTGGTAGTGCCGACCAAACAACAGAAGAAATGCTCGAAGCCATCAGACTTCTTCGATACAAATATAATTTTGGAGGATATGTGCACTTTAAATGTCTACCTGGTGTAAGCGAATACTTACTTAAAGATGCCATATCTCTTTCTGATCGTATTTCAGTTAATACTGAAGCTTCCACTAAGGATTACCTCTCTGAAATCGCAGAACAAAAAGATTACTACAACGATATTATAACTCGACAACGGTGGTTAAAGCAAATTCGTATTAGGCATAACGAAGAAGCTCTTAAAACCTTGAAAGATTTAAAAAAAGACAATCAGTTGAAGGAACAAGAAAAAATGATTAAGGAACGACGTAGCGATGGGTATAAAAAATTTCGATGGGATGGAGCTCCAATACTCAATTGCGGACAAACTACCCAATTTGTAGTCGGAGCGGCAGAACACGAAACGGATTGGGATTTACTTAAACGGATTGACTGGGGATATCGTAAAATTGATTTAAGGCGAGCTTATTTTTCCTCGTTCATCCCAATCGAAGGTACTCCATTAGGAAACAAACAAGCTGCACCTTTAGAAAGAGAACATAGATTATACCAGAGCGATTGGTTAATGCGAATTTATCACTTTAAATTAAAAGATATAGAAGGAGTGGTGACAGAAGAAGGCAATTTACCTCAAGGAGATCCAAAAATTCATATGGCAAGAGAATATTTTAAGCAACATAGACATGTTAACCCAAATGAAGCATCTTACCAAGAATTGCTCCGAGTTCCTGGAATTGGGCCAATCTCAGCTAAAAGAATAATCAATTTGCGTGCTCAAAAATTCGCTTTTAAACGTAGACAGGATTTAAGAGCTGTAGGAGTAGTTTTAAAGAGAGCAGATCCTTACATCTTAATAGATGGTCATAGCCAAACTACGCTTCATAATTTTTCTAACGAAGATTATAAGGAAACACAAATAAAAGAAATTTCATTAGGAAGATGACAAAAATAAAGGACCCTTTGGAAGTTATTGGACGTTCTAAAGGATATTCACATGAAGAATTGTTAAAGAATCTTCACCGTCATTCTTCATATTCTCCAGCGATAAAACGACAAATAATTACGATTCCAGAAGCTATATTGCGTAATTCTGGCACTCAGATGGCAAAGAAAATCAACCGAATGATGCGAGAAATATTCACTGAGGCTTATCGGGCAAAACAATTCACACGAACGGAAATTAACAATCGTGGTGTGTTATTGGGAGTGGTATCACTTAAACATAATGTTATTGATCTTGTTTTGATCTATTTTCATGAAAGGTGGCCAGAATGCGTCATTTGTTTGTATAACGAACAAACGCGTGATACTTGGGTAATAGACGAAAAAGGAGCAATTCGTGAGTTCCATCAATCCCTAGGAGAAGTAGTAGAAAAAATTAGTATAGATCGCCGGAAAGTACCTTACTTCGAAGATATCCAATTTTCCGGAGAAGAGATATTCGAAACATTATATAAATCCCAATTCATAACTGAAAGAGAGAACAAGCAATATTTCAAGAAAATGATCCCGGATCAATGCTATGAATTACCTGGAATGAAAAATGGAGTAGAAAAACATTTTCGTAATAAGAAACTTAATGATTTTCTTTAAAGATTTTAATAAATAAATAGTGGAAAAAAAAAATTAAAATTAAATCATAAATTCATTTCTTTCAATTTCTCCTTGATTTCTTTCGTTTTTTCAGGTCTCAGATCGTAAACAAGCACGAAAACGACAAGAGCAATGAGGGTCAAGATCATCGGTATTAATGCAGTATGCATACGTATTCCAAACTTTGCTAGTTCTGATTGGGTCGCTGAGTTAGGATCGAAACCTGTTAATGTATGGGTAATCGCAAATATCCAGCCCTGAGCAATTAGCGAAAATCGGATGAAAAACGTGTAAACTCCCATAAAACTCCCTTCAATGTGCTTCCCAGAATCAGCTACAGCTTCGTCAATCGCATCTGCTAAAACGGGGTTAGACCCAATCCTAAGTGCCCCCCCTCCAATTCCCAATATCAATGCAGAGATAATAAAACCTATTGTAGTTTGGGCGAACATAAACGGTAATAATCCTATTGTGTTCAAGAATACGCCAAGAATCAACATTTTCCGATTATTTTTCATTTTCTGAGATAATAGCAACCAGGGAAAAAGTGAAACTACCACTGCAAGGATAAACGGTGCAAGTATCAATATAGCAGAACTTGATTCCCCCCCAAGAATATATATAGTAACATATTGGATTGAAGCAGTAAGACTGGCTCCAATTATTCCATCCATTAAAAACACTAAAATTACCACCATGAAATTCTTGTGGGTTACAACGATTTTCAATGCGTGGAAAAACGAGACAGATTCTCTATTTTCTTGCTCTCTACTGTATCGGTCCTTTAAATCTTGACTCTCTCGATGTCCTGGAATGGAGGCCCCAAAAATTACCAGATTAACTATCACAAAAATCCATGCCATACTAACAAATGAGGAAGGATTAGCAATATCAATGAAAAGTGGAGGTATAATAAATCCAATTGCGGTTCCAAGAACACCTAAAAGCATTCGCCAGAAACCACCTTTCCTTCTATCGTTGTCTAAGCGAAATTTGTCTGGAAATAAAGCAGCATGGTTCAACGATGTTATCGTATAAAATAATTCATAAAGGCATGTTGATATTAATATCCAAGAAAAATAAATCCACGCGGCATCCACCGGATCTAAATTAGGTGGAGTAAAAATAGTAGCAAGAAACAGGATCGCTGGTATGCCTCCAATTACGAACCAGGGGTATCTTTTACCAAGTTTGCTCCAAAATTTTCTCGGACGATCTGCAAGATATCCAAAAATTGGATCGTTAACTATATTCCAGACTGCGAATATGGTATACGCAAAAGTTACTATCAAAATATCTAACCCTACGACAACTTCCCAGAATATAAAGAAAAATCCTCCAAAAATTCCGTTAAAGACTTGCCATAGTAAATCTGCCGTTCCATAGGAAAGCATGTTCACTGTTGAAATTTTATTCTCGTTTTCATTCATTTAAAACACCTTACTTAATTTATTGAGAACTCTCATTTTATAGAGACTCTAAAATAATTTAAGTTATAATTATTTGATTTTTGAGCTTAATAATATTTCACTTTTATAAAAAAAATTTTAGATCGACGCAAAAGATAATGCTTTTAGGAAAAAAGAAAGCTGGTTTATATCGAAATATGAAAAAGTTTTATATATACATATACATATTTTTAGCTGATTATATCAAACCTTCTATTTAAATTTGAGTATCAAGATTAATGTTTTTTGAGAGCAATTTTAGATTTTAT
>CAZDTP010000003.1:0-2488 GCA_964508365.1 uncultured archaeon | reverse complement strand
TATTTAAATTTGAGTATCAAGATTAATGTTTTTTGAGAGCAATTTTAGATTTTATAAAATCAAACTTTATATGAAGTGAACTTTTTTTTCACATAAGCTCGTGTGAACGCAAAAGAAAGAGTGAGAAAAAACATGGCGTTAAAAATTGTATCCTTTAGCGGAAAAGGCGGCGTAGGCAAATCTACATTGCTGGTACTAATGCTTAAGCACTTGATAGAATCGAAAAAATATGAAAACATACTGGTCATTGACGCAGATCCAGACGCAAACATCGGAGACATCATCGGTGAAAATATTGGGTTCAAACAAACCGTAGGGGGAAAAATGACCGCCCTCAAGGAAAAAATTCAAAAAAGACAAATACCCCTTGAAGTTTCGAAAGATCAAATCATCGAATCGGAGGTCTTCGACACTCTCATAGAATTGGACGACTTTGATTTGTTAGAAATGGGACGCGGTGAAGGGGAAGGGTGTTATTGCAGCGTAAATAACACCTTGAAGCGTATAATTGACGTATTATCGAAAAATTACGACATCGCTTTAATAGACTCTCCCGCGGGGTTAGAACACTTTGCTCGAAGGACGGGGCGGGACGTGACCGACCTCGTTATCGTAACAGACGCCAGTAAAATGGGATTTCACACCATGGAAAGAATCGTCGAAGTAACCAACGAAGTCCACTTAGATTTTAAAAACATCCTCGTTATCGGCAATCGCTTTCCCGAAGACATGAAAAATTTATTAACCGAAAGAGTCGAAAGTATTAAAGACGACAGGGTAAAATTTCTTGGTTTACTCCCCAACGACGAAGAGATTAGTAAAATGAACTTACTCGCGAAAAATTTGCTAGATGTTTCTCCTGAAAACAAATTTTATAAATCGGCAAAAGAGCTTTTCGCAAAAATAGTCTAATGGGGAACTGATATAAAATAAAATAAATGGGTTACCTTAAACGATTCTTTTAAATCGTCTCCAGTCTCGTCTAGAATCCAGAAAAAACATGGACAGTCATTTACTCTTGACGATAAACCGGGACAATCTTCGATGTGAACTCTTCTAATGAGTAGGGAAAGTCGTCTTCGCTTGAAATCTTGCCTAATTCCAGCAAAATCTGTCTCGCCATAAACCAAAAAGCTAGTCCTAAAGCTTTTTTCCCGCGATTATTTGCTGGAATTGCGAGGTCGATGCCATCGAGGATATCGTCAGTATCAAACAATGACACTACAGGAATTCGAGCCAATTTGGCTTCTCTTAAGATGACTTTATCAGCGTGAGGATCAACGATGACTACAACTGATGCATCTTTAATGTAATCGTCTATTATAGGATTTGTCAAAGATCCAGGAATAAACCGTTCGGTAATTGCTCGACACCCAAGCACTTTACAAAATTGTTTTACAGGTTCTTTTCCGTACCTTCTAACGGATGAAACTATTACTTTATCGCTACCTTCTTCGACATATTTACTAAGAAATTTAGCAGCTGTGACAAGGCGTTCGTCGGTTTGAGTTAAGTCTATTACGTACAACCCGTAATTAGTTTGTCTATAAATGAATCGCCTAGCATCACCAGATAATAACTTAGTTCCGATATGGATACCACAACTTAGGTATAATTGCTTTTTTTCTTCATCTTTATCAATAAGTTTTTCGATATCTCCGACATCAGAGTCTATATCATCTGTATCAAGTAATTCGAGTTCCTCTTCTAAATCCAGCTCATCTTCAAAATCTTCCTCAAATTCTTTTTCGAAAACTTTCTCTAAATCTATGTTGTGATTGTTTTCTTCTTCTATCTTAGAATCCTCGTCGGAATTAGTTTTTTTCTTTTTTTTAGCCAAAATAAATACCATAAAGTAAGCGATTTAGTATATAAAATATAATCTTGATAAATTAATTAAAACGTCATAATTTTAATATTTTATTAAAAGCATTCCTTTAATTCTCTTAGAACTAAAGATTTAATACATCACAATTATTTAGTTTATTATTAGTCTTTATTAATTCAAACAAGAGTGATTGGAAATGGTTTCGTATCGGTTAGTGCTAGGTATAATTGTTGGTATAGTGTTTAGCTTTTTCACAGTTTTCTTTTTTAATATGGAAGCCACTATTATTCAAATACAGATTTATTTACAAACTGATATATTAAAAGTAATCATTTTACAAATAGGAGCGAACTTTAAATTTGATTTAATTTCTTTTTTTACGGGAACACCTTCTATTACTGAATTTTTTGCCCCACAGCTTTTAGCTTGCATTTTTATTGGTTATGTGAGCGGTACCATTTCTAAAGGTTTAAAAAGAGGGCTTACCTCAAGCAGCTTAGTAATTATAATTGGATTTTTGATTTGGATGTTATTAAGCGTTATCTCTGGAGAAGATTTAATGGCTTTATTTCAAGGAGCTCAACTTTCTGTTACAATTGGCGGGATCCTAAGCGCTATTCTAGGCGCTGTTATTGGAGGTTTAATAGGAGGTTTTATCAG
>CAZDTP010000002.1:0-156433 GCA_964508365.1 uncultured archaeon | reverse complement strand
CAAAACCAGAATACGAGGGAGGTGTGTAGGAATGGGACCAGCTAAAGAAAACTTATTGAAAATCGTTGAGAGAATGAAC
This sequence comes from uncultured archaeon, assembly GCA_964508365.1. Classification (GTDB taxonomy): domain Archaea; phylum Asgardarchaeota; class Lokiarchaeia; order Sigyniarchaeales; family SOKP01; genus SOKP01. Next base: position 156,354 of record CAZDTP010000002.1, on the reverse strand, counting down.
GAAAATCCAAAAGCTCAAACCGTATTTGTGACAAATATAGCGGGGAAAAATGTCGATTGGGAAATGTTTTTCCAGTTTAATCTTGATAGTGACGAACCCTTCTATTTGGAAATAAAAAACCAAAAAAGTAAAGTTTTAGAAGGAACCAAATCTGATGCACTAATAGTAATGTCTGGAAAATCAGATGCTATCGTGAGAATTTGTGAAGGGAAAGGAGATTTTACGCACGCAATATCTCGCGAAGAGATTCTAGTAGAGAAAGGTAATGTTATGGATGTAATCCGTTTTACAAGAGCAATCACCATTGTTTTAAAAGCAAATTAAAATTTGTTAAATTTTTTTTGTTTTTTTGAATTAAAAAGAAAAATTAACCGGGATTATCATTTTTAGATTTCATCAGAATGGTTTTTTCTTCGATTTTCTTTTTTCAAATTACTATTAATATTAATTAAGTAAAAAATCTAATATAACTCATAATTGAAATCAAATTTAAAATGATATAATTTAAAATGAGAACAATGAAAAAAGTAGCTATTATAGGGGTAGGAATTACCCCTTTTAGAGCAAGATATTTGGATAAAACATATTTCGAGCTCGCCTACGATGCGACTAAACTCGCTTTGGAAGATGCGAACAAAAATGGGGCGGAAATTACTCATAACAATTTAGAATCTACGGTTTATGGTATATATAACGAGTTATTTGAACGACAATTCATGCCGGATATCTTTATAAATTCGTACATCGGTATGAACAATAAACCGGGGACTCGAATTGCTTCTGGGGGCGCCACTGGAGGTTATACTGTGAGAATGGCTTACTCGGAAGTAGCCTCAGGGCTATCTGATCTATGTCTTTGTCTTGGTGTGGAAAAATGTAACGATTGTTATGACGAACAGACAGGAGTAACTACTCCAGAAGTGTTGAACGCGATCGCATATTCAGTGGATATGACATATGAATACCCAATGGGTATGATGGCAGCCAGTTCATATGTTTCAATGGTTAACGCCCATTACGAAGAATTTAGAAACCCGACCGAAGAACAAATGGCCTACGTTAGCGTGAAAAATCACGGAAATGCCATGTTAAACCCAAAAGCGCAATCTCCAATGAAAATAACTGTAGAAGATGTGTTAAACTCCAGAATAATTTGTTTTCCCTTCAAATTGCTTGATTGTTGCCTTTACTCCGAGGCTTCAGTTGCATTAATTTTAGCAAATGAAGAAAAAGTGAAAGAGTTAGGGGTTGAAAAACCTATTTGGATTACAGGGGTTGGTGCGGCGAATACAGATTGTTTTATTGGGAATCGTGAGGACATGGGGCGGTTATATTCGAATATCTATGCGGCGAAAGCAGCATACAAAATGGCTGGTTTGGATTATAACAAAATCAAGAGCCAAATTGACCTCGCTGAGCTTCATGATGCCTTCTCTGGACATTCCTTGTCATAAAGACAATTCGCCAGTCAAGAAGTCATCTGTTATGAAGAACTTGGATTCGTACCTTTCGGAGAAGGTGGTCCGTGGATAGAAAAAACATTCGAAAAACCTGGAGAAGGGCCTTGGTTAAATGGAGAGCTCCCATGCTGTCCTTCTGGAGGTTTGATTGGATGTGGACATGCAGTTGGTGCTACGGGAATTATGAGCACAGGTGAAGCTACTCTTCAATTAAGAGAAGAAGCTGGTAAGCATCAAGTACCAATTACTAAGGGTAGAGCGATATCTCACTCAATAGGCGGTCCTGGAGCCGCTTATGCTGCGATAATTGTAATGGCAAACGAGGAGGGGTTGAAGAAACCATGAACGAAGAATTTCAAGACCATCAAATTCGAGATGTAATAAAGATTAACTACAAATATACTATGGGAGGACAATCAAAGTTTTTTAAAGAGCTGATGAATAATAAGCGATTATTAGGTACAAAATGTAAAAAGTGCGGGAAAACTTGGATGCCACCTAGAATTAATTGTTCTGATTGTTACGAACCTGCAGATTGGGTGGAGCTTAAACAGACTGGAACTATTGAAGTGAGCACCATAGTGTGGTATACTACTTCAGCTTTTATTAAAGCAATTCCTTACGGAGTTGGATTTATAAAACTGGATGGAGCTGAAACCTCGTTATTTCAGGGTATTTTTTCAGAAAATTTGGTCCCTTCAAAAATCAAAAAAGGCAAACGAGTTAAAGCAGTATTTAACAAGCTGAGGGAAGGGAAAATGACAGATTTCTTTTTCGTTCCGGAGGATGAATACGATAATTGGATTTCAAAACCAGAATACGAGGGAGGTGTGTAGGAATGGGACCAGCTAAAGAAAACTTACTAAAAATCGTTGAGAAAATGAACGAAAATCCAAAAGCTCAAGCCGTATTTGCGACAAATATTGCAGGGAAAGATGTCGATTGGGAGATAACTTTCCAGTTTAATCTTGATAACGACGAACCCTTCTATTTGGAAATAAAAAATCAAAAAAGTAAAGTTTTAGAAGGAACCAAATCTGATGCTGTTATCGTAATGTCTGGAAAAACTGATGCGATTGTGAGAATTTGCGAAGGGAAAGGAGATTTTACACATGCTATATCACGCGAAGAGATATTAGTGGAACAGGGCGATGTTATGGATGTTATAAGATTAACAAGAGCTATAACTATCGTTTTGAGATTAAAATAATAAAATAATTATTTTTTATTTTTTATGAATTAAAAAGAAGAATTAACCGGGATAATCATTTTTGGATCCCATCAGAGTGGTTGTTTCTTCGATCCATTGAGATAGGTCTTTATCAATTCGACAAAAAGTAACGATTTTGTCTAAATCCTTTAGCTTATTAAACGAACATTCTACGATCACATCCCAGGCACCATAAAGAGGAGTGGCATAGGTAATCTTCCAATCCTCCTCTAGATTTGTTGATTTCAAACCAACTAATTTATCTACAACCTTCCATTCAGTACCAATTACTTTTAATCTTATTAATATATACCCTCGATAATACATTCTTATTTTTCACCTTCTTTTCTTATTTTTTAACAATTTTATTTTTTCCTAATATACCCATTATTTAATTAAATTGCTTAAGAGTTATTTTTTTAACTTTTCTATTGAATTAATTGTATTTTTGACTTGAAATCCAATCTCACTTTGTAAACCCCATAATGGTATAAACCCATAACTATATTTTTGATTAAATGTACTGTTCGTATCGTAAGTCGCCAAATTTAAATCATATAATCCATAAGGAGATTCTCTTGAAACTACATTAACGCTCCCTTTAAATAATTTCAATTTTACATTACCGGTTACTTTTTGATTAACAACATTAATGAAAGATTCTAAGGCGTTTCTTAATGGGTCGACCCATAAGCCCTCATAAATTAATTCGGTCCATCTTTGATCAACTATTGTTTTAAATGAATTTTCATGTTTAGTACATACATATTTTTCAAGATCTTTATGTGCTTTAATTAAAATTAAAGCTGCTGGAACTTCATATACCTCTCGTGATTTTAATCCAATTGCACGATCTTCCATATGATTGACTCTTCCTATTCCATGTTTACAACCCAAATTATGCAAATTTCTGATTAATTCAACACTGTTAATCACGACTCCATTTAAACCAACTGGTACTCCTTTTTCAAAATCAACTTGGATATATTCAGGAGTATCTGGAGCATTTTCTGGCAATATTGTCCAAGCATGACAATCTTCCGGTGGTTCAATTTCAGGATGTTCTAAGATATCACATTCTGCACTCCTTCCAAACAGATTCTCATCGATACTATATTTTTGATTTTGCTTTTTAATAGGAATTCCATGGTGCTGGGCATATTTAATTTCTTCATCTCTGCCCATATTCCATTCAATTAAAGGTTGTAATATTTCTATATTAGGAGCATAAGCTCTTATTGTTACATTAAACCTTATTTGATCATTTCCTTTACCAGTGCATCCATGAGCTATTGCTTCAATATTCTCTTGCTTTGCAATTTTTATTGCTTCTATAGCTATTAGTGGTCTTCCTATTGCCGTACTTAGAGGATAAATTCCTTGGTATAAACCGTTTGCTTTAATAGTTGGAAAGACATATTCATTTACAAATTCATCTTTTAAATCAACTGTGTAATGTTTAATAACTCCTAAGCTAAATGCCTTTTCTTCAATTTCGTCAAATCTGGAAGGATCGGCAAATTCTTGACCGAGATCAGCAGTGATTGTATAAATTTTTGCTTTATACTTCTCTTGTAACCACTTTATCATACAAGAAGTATCTAACCCACCAGAAAACATTAATAATATTTTATCATACACATCTTTTTTAGGTCCTAATTGACTCATAATTCCCTCACTTTTTCTCAATTTTAAAATTTTCTATTAATAAATTACTTTTTAAACAGGGAACATAGGAATTGATTTCAATCCCATATTCTCTTCTAAATTAAACATTAAATTCATATTTTGGACAGCCTGTCCTGCTGCACCCTTAATTAAATTATCAATTGCTCCCATAATAATTATTTTATCAGCTCTTTTATGTAATGTAAATCCTATATCACAATAATTTGAACCTTTAACCCATTTTGTTTCAGGGAATACACCTTTCTTTGTCAGACGAATGAAGAATTCATTGTGATAATATTTTTCATAAATACATTTGATTTCATCATAATCATATGAATCCTTGAGATTTCCATAGCATGTACACAAAATTCCTCGATTCATTGGTAGAAGATGTGGTGTTAAAGTTACTGATATTTCATTTCCATATAATTCACTTAGTTGTTGTTCAATTTCTGGTGTATGTCGATGAGATGTTACGTTATAGGGTTTTATCGATTCATTACATTCCGAGAAATGTGTTGTAAGACTTAAGGAACGCCCTGCTCCTGATACTCCTGATTTTGCGTCAATAATTATGTTATCTGGATCTAAAATTCCTTCTTTGATAAGAGGTGATAAACATAATAAAGCACATGTTGGATAACAGCCAGGGTTCGCAATTAATCTTGATACTCTTATTTGCTTTCTTTTCCATTCACTAATGCCGTAAACAGCTTTATTCAAAAGATCTTTATTATTGTGTTTAATTTTATACCATTCCTCATATAATTCTATGGATTTTAATCGAAAATCAGCGCTAAGGTCGATAATCTTAACATTTTTTAAAATGGATTCTGTTAATAATTTAGAAGTAACTCCATGAGGTAAAGTTAAAAAAATAATGTCAAGTTGGCTTGCTATAGTTTCGAGTTCATTCTCATCACATTTCATTTCGCATATTTTGTTAAAATTTTCATAAATTGAATTATAAACTTGATTATTATGATTTTTAGAGGATAGTGTTTTTATTTCTACTTCAGGATGGTGATATAGAATTCTTACTAATTCTGATCCTGCATATCCCGTTGCTCCTATTACTCCTGCCTTAATCATCATCATAAATCTCAATTACTTTTGAAATTGTTGTAATACTTCATTCAAGATACCTATCCCTTTATCAATCTCTTTTTTTCCAATAATCAGTGGTGGAACAAATCTTATAACATTTTCTCCAGCACCTAATAAAAGCAGACCTTTTTCTATACATTCTTTAACAATATCCTTCACTGAGCAATTTAATTCAATACCGAGCATTAAACCATACCCCCTTACATCTGTTATTATTTCATATTTTCCTTGTAATTTTATTAACTTTAATTTAAGATAAATCCCTTGTTTTTGTACATTTTCAAGAACTCCTTCATATAATAACTTCTTTAGAACTACTTTGCCTGCAGTACATGCTAAAGGATTCCCACCAAATGTAGATGCGTGATCACCTGGTTGCAAAGCATCAGCTTTTTTTTGAGTCGCCAACATTGCTCCAATTGGAAAACCACCTCCTAATCCTTTCGCTAATGATACCACGTCAGGTTTTATATCAAATAATTGATATGCAAAGAGTTCACCTGTTCTTCCTATTCCACATTGAACTTCATCAAATACAAGGACAATGTCATTTTTATCACAGAGAGATCGTACTTTTTCTAAGTAGATTTTCTCAGCAGGATGAATTCCTCCCTCTCCTTGTATAGGTTCAATAATAATTGCACATGTGTTTTTATTGACTGCTTTCTCTAACTCATTAAAATTATTAAATTCTACATAGGAAAATCCAGGCAATAAAGGATTAAATCCTTTTTGATACTTAGTTTGACCTGTCGCAGTAACAGTCGCCATTGTTCTTCCATGAAACGATTTTTTCATTGTGATGATCTCATAGCAATTTTCTCCATGAAATTTCTTTCCATATTTCTTACTTAACTTTATTGCCGCTTCTACCGCTTCTGCTCCGCTATTACAGTAAAAAACCTTGTCAAAACAACTATTTTGAACTAAAATTTCACTTAATTCAATTGAAGGAATCATCCAATACAAATTTGAACAATGCTGCAATTTTGTTAACTGTGTAGATATCTCTTTCACATAATCACTATCATTATAACCAAGTGCATTTACAGCTATACCTGCTACAAAATCTAAATACTTTTTTCCATCACTATCCCAAAGATATACCCCATTACCCTTTTCTAAAACAATAGGGAACTGGCTATATGTGTTCATAATAACCTTAGTACCCCTTTCAATCCATTCGTTCATAATTCTAATTAACCTTTTTTATCTTCATTCTTTATTTTTAATCTTATTTTTTAAACATCGTACCAATCCCATGAGGAGTAAATATTTCAAGTAATAAACTATGTTCAATTCTACCATCTATAATATGAACTGATTTTACACCACTATGAACTGCTTCTATACAGCTCTTTACTTTTGGAATCATTCCATTAGAGATTACTCCCTCTTTTATATAAGATAAAGCTTGATCAACATTCATCTCTGTAATTAGAGATGTGTTATCATTAACAACTCTAAGCACTCCTAATACATCTGTTAAAAATACTAATTTTTCAGCGTTTAACGCCTTTGAAATTGCTAATGCTACATCATCAGCATTTATATTGTATGTGTTTCCTATGTTATCTTTACCAATAGGAGCAACTACAGGAATAAGAGAGGCTTTTATCATTCCTTTGAGAAGATTAGTATTTACATTAATAATCTTTCCTACACAACCTAAATCTTTCCCATCAATTAATTTCTTCTCAGCTTGTAATAAATTCCCATCTTTTCCGCATACACCAATTGCATCAACGCCATGGGTTTGAATATCGTTAACAATACCTTTATTAACCTTTCCAGCTAATACCATCTCAACAATGTCCATGGTTTCCTCATCAGTAATTCTGAATCCATTGAAAAATTTTGGCTCGATCCCTAATTTTTTTAACATTTTATTTATTACAGGTCCACCTCCATGAACTATTATGATATTTATACCAACCAATTTTAAGAAAACAATATCTTCAGCAAAACTCTTCTTAAGTTCATTATCATTCATAGCACTCCCTCCATATTTTATGATAATAGTTTTTCCATAAAATTTTTTGATGAATTGGAGTGCTTCAACCAAAATTTCTGCTTGTCTTAATTTTTCAATAATGATAAATACCTCCTTATGATCTATAAGCTCCATTAATCCGTACATAATCATAACTTAAATCACAGCCCCACGCGATTGCTTCACCAATACCCTCTTTCAATAATAATTCGACCGTAATTTCATTTTCTTTTAGAATTTTTAAAGCTAATTCTTCATCAAATTGTAGAGGTGTTCCATCTTGTATGAGTATAATCGAATGTGAATCATTATGAAATTTGATTGAAACTCCTGTGGGGTTAAAATTTGCTCCAGAATATCCCATAGCAGCTAGAATCCTACCCCAATTAGCATCTTCTCCAAAAAAAGCAGTTTTTACTAAATTTGAAGTAACTACTGATTTACTCAAGAGTTTTGCATCTTTTTTTGATGCTGCACCGGTAACTTTTACAGCAATGAATTTTTTAGCTCCTTCTCCATCCCTTACAATTTCTTGAGCTAAAAATAAATTAATGTGATGGAGTGCTTGTTTAAAAATATAATATTCCTCATTTTCTTCCTTAATTTCTGAATTTCCCCCCAGTCCATTAGCTAATAGAATTACTAAATCATTTGTACTTGTATCACCATCTACAGAGATCATATTATATGAATCATCAACACTTTTTTTCAGAGCTTTATTTAATAACTCTCTTGAAATGTTGATATCTGTAGTAATGAAGGAAAGCATAGTTGCCATATTTGGATGAATCATTCCAGAACCTTTAGCTATACCTCCAATTCTAATTTTCTTATTATCGATTGTAAACTCAACTGAAATTTGTTTTGGATGAGTATCAGTAGTCATAATTGCCTCGGCAGCCAAATTTGCATCTAAGTTAGTATTTCCCAATTTTTCATACGTATTATTAATTCCAGCAACTATAATATCAATTGGGAGAGGAACCCCAATTATTCCAGTAGATGCTACCAGAACTTGATTTTTATTCACCCCCAAGCAAGATGCTAACTCAGTTGCCATTAATTCTGTATGTTTAGCCCCAACCTCTCCTGTACAAGCATTTGCATTTCCGCTATTAATAACAATTGCTCTTACCCCATTTTGATTTTGAATAAGGTTCTGATTCCATAAAATTGAGGATGCCTTAACAACATTCGATGTAAAAACACCAACTGCCTTAGTTGGAACTTCACTATAAATTAATGCTAAATCTTTCTTGCATTCTTTAATTCCAATATGGCTACCAGTAGCGTGATATCCCTTTGGGCTTGTAATACTTCCATTTAATTTCTTTATTCCTGCGTTCTTTATTTCCATTTCTTAAAACTCTTTATGATTTTTATTTTAATTACCTCTTATAAAAAAATAATAAATTAGAAGAAGTGAAGAAAGAAGAATGTCACTTCAATTCTTATTTTTATTATAGAATTAAAGCCGGTGCCGTGCCGGACTCGGATTGTGCGGTGCTTTTGGAAATTGTATACATACAATTTCATTATTCAAATGAGGATCAAATAAGATCAACATTCATAACACCAACGCAATATTATTAAAATATAGTAGTGAGGCTATATAAATTAAACGAATTTTAATATTTTTTATTATCTCTAAATAACACGAGTAAAAAATAAGTTTTAATTAAACATTTTTTAAAGTGTTTCTTATTTCAATATAAACTTACTGTTTTTTATTGAACAATTTTCAATAATTCATTCTTCAGGAGAGGAGATTTTTAATTATTTTCTCCCTAGGAATCTTAGCATTCCTTATCATTTCTAGTCTTTTTAAAAACAAATTGTGTAATGCTTCTTTATTTTTTATCAACTCATGAATGTTAAGTTTGACTTCTTTCTTAGCTGGAGAACCTTGACTAGTTCTTCTTTCTAAACAAAGATCTAAATTTCCTAATGTTTGAATTAAGTTTTCGGATATTTTAGTTTCTTTATTTATTACGTCAAAAATATATTTCTCAATTTTTTCTTTATTTAGCATATCTCCTGGCTTTTCTGAATTTTTTACTAAAAGTGCGACAATTTTATGCGATTGTCTAAAAGGGATGTTATATTTTTGAACTAATAGTTCAGCTAAATCTAAAGCCAGAATGAAACTCTCATTAACAACCTTACTCAGGTTTTCTTTATTAATTGTTAAAGTTGAAAATATACCCTTAAACATTTCAATTATCGAAAAAAGTAACTCGAATGAACTTTTTAATAATGGTTTCAAGTCTTGAAAATCCCTGAAATATCCCGTTGGAATTGATTTAACGACCATTAAGGCATTGAATAGGTTTGACACGATTTTAGAACTCTTACTCCTAATTAATTCCAGTGTATCTGGGTTTTTCTTTTGAGGCATAACACTTGAAACTGAACAGTAAGCATTATCTAACTCAATAAAATTAAACTCACTTGTGGACCAAATAATCAAATCTTCTGCTATTCTTGAAAATTGAATTGCTAATGAAGAAAGTCCCATTATAGTTTCATATATATAATCTCGCGAACTAACAGCATCAATAGAATTATATACAATTCCATCAAAACCTAAAAGCTCTGCGGTTCGAAGCCTATCGATACTAATACTTGTCCCTCCAATAGCACATGCTCCAAGAGGATTCTTATTAACTCGTTTATAAATTTCTTCTATCCTTTCAAGAGATCTTAAAAGTTGAGCAAGATAGTTATTGATATAATGTGAAAATACTCCTAATTGCCCTTTTTGCAGATGAGTATATAATGGCATATAAGTATCAATGTTTTTCTTAGAAACATCAAGCAAAATATCAAATAACGTGAATAATTCTTTAGTGAAATTATTTAATTCCTTTCTTATTTTTAACCTTAAATCAACTGAGATTTGATCATTTCTCGATCTGCCTGTATGTATTTTTCCACCTATTTCAATACCAATCTTATCAATAACGCTCTGTTCTATAAAAGGATGAATATCTTCAAAATTTTCGTTTAATTCAATCTGATTAGTCAATAATTTTTCTCTTATATCTTCAAGGGAAGTTAGGATCATTTTAATTTCACTTTTAGTAAGCAAATTTTGTTCAAATAGCATAATGTCATGCACTTCAGTCCCTATAATATCTTCTTCAGCAATCCATAAATCCTCTTTTAAAGATGAAATAAACTTCAAGGCCTTTTTATCAAGCGGAGTATCTAATCTTGTTCTAAATAAATCTTTAGGCATTATTAATCTGATAAATTGTGATATAAATTATAAAGATATTAGTATTTTAACTCTATAATTTTTAGGGTAATATTAAAATTAAATCAACTAATTCGAACCATTATAAAAACTTTTTTAGTATTATTAAATAAATCTAAAGAACATTAGGGATATTCTAAGCTATAAAATAAATCTATTTTACGCTTTTTAATGTTTTAAATATTTTAACTTCACTAATATTTCAATAATCTTTCTAAGTATTTTTTAGTAGCATGATTAATTATCAACGCTTAAAGTTAATATGATTTGATTGGAATGAAAATAATTGATTTACGATCTGATACGGTTACCAAACCATCTCCTGAAATGTGGGAATATGTGAAGTCAATGGGTAATTCTCAACTTGGAGATGATGTAATGGGGGAAGATCCAACTGTGAATGAATTAGAGGAAAAAGCTGCTAAACTTATCGGAAAAGAGGCTGCACTTTTTGTCACCTCGGGGACTCAGGGCAATTTAGTATCGCTACTCTCGCAAACAAAACCTGGAGATGAAATATTATTAGAGGAATTAAGCCACATATATGGTCATGAAGTAGGGAGTGCAGCAAGGATCGGAGGATTAATGATTAGAACATATCCTTCTAATAAAGGAGTTCCCTCCTTTGAATACTTACAATCTTTAATTAGAGATAGGGAGGATATACATGATTCTCCATCATCCTTATTATGTGCTGAGAATACTCATAATTACCATGGTGGTGCAATAATAAGTATTGATGTTTTAAAGAGAATGAAAGAATTTGCATCCTATAATGAGCTGAAATTTCACTTAGATGGTGCAAGAATATTTAACGCAGCAGTTGGATTGAATGTACCTGTAGCTGAAATTACTAAGCATGCCGACAGTGTAATGTTCTGTTTGTCTAAAGGACTCTCATGTCCTGTAGGATCTATTGTAGCGGGTTCCAAAGAAATTATTATTAAAGCAAGGAAGTTTCGGAAAATGCTTGGAGGAGGAATGCGTCAAGCTGGTATTATAGCCGCTTTTGGACTTCTTGCCCTAGAACCTAAATGGATCAATAGACTTAGCGAGGATCATAAAAATGCAAAACTACTAGCAGCGGGTATTAAAGGTTTGGATTTACCTCTTAAAGTGCAAGAACCAGATACTAATATATTAATGGTCGAGTTTCCTCAAAATATGGGGATGGCAGAGTTAATATCTGATCTTAGCAAACAGGGTGTTATGGCTTTTAACATAAAGCAAAAAATCCGTTTTGTCACCCATTATGGAATAAATGAAGAAGATATCCAATTATGTATTGACAAAATTTCTATAACACTAGGTAAAATGTTATAACTTTTATAGTTTGAGTGATCTTCAAATCCTCATTTTGCCAAAAAAGTGTTTTAACTATAAAAGGAATCAAGGTTTAATGTTAAATTAACAAAAATAAAAAATTAAGAAAAATCCTTTAGTTGGAAAGGTTCAAAAAAAGGCGTTACGGGAAGAGTAAAGTATTAGTTATAAATCTTTTTTATTTTTTATATTTTATATATTCTAAACCTAAATTTTAAAACAATTAATAGTATCTGATCTAAAAATGAAAATTGAAGATTTCGAAGATATAGCATATGAAAAGGAAACTAACGGTATTTGTACTGCAACCTTTTCAAGGCCAGAAAGGAGAAATGCTGTAACATATATCACATTTCTAGAACTATATTATATCATTGAGGATATGGAAAAAGATAAAAATGCAAAGGTTCTGATTATAACTGGAGATCCCAGAGGAGAGGCGTTCACATCTGGGGGTTATTTCAAATCTGAAATGTTTCACAAAATGCAGAAATATCCTGAAATAGATCTAATGGATATAGCCCAAAAAAAACTCTGCTTGAAGATGTGGGATTTCCAAAAGCCTGTAATTGTTGCAATTAATGGTATGGCAATCGGTGGAGGAGTTACAATGCCTTTAGCAGGAGGAGACATAGTATTTATGGCTGAAGATGCATGGTTAGGGTTTTTCTTTGCAAGAAGAGGGATAGTTCCCGAATTTGCTACAACATTTCTTTTACCATTGCTTATAGGTTTTCAAAGAGCAAAAGAGATTTGTTTTTTCGGCGAAAAAGTCACATCTCAACGAGCACTTGAGTTGGGATTGGTAAATAAAGTTCTACCCAACAATGACCTAATGCAATATACAAGGGAACAAGCTTTAAGATTAATTCCACCAAAGGGTCCCAGTTTATCATTAAAATTAATGAAAAAAACGATGCATGCATATTTTCGAGATATACTTTCTCACACTTTAGACTTAGAAAACAAAGCTCTTAGGAAAACTTTTGCTTCCAAGGATTTTAAAGAAGCAATGTCGGCTTTAAAAGATAAAAGGGAAGCTAAATTTATTGGAAAATAAATTAATTGTCCAAAATTGATGGTTCTAAGACTTAGCATTAGTAAATTTTTTATTACAAAAGAGAAGATATTGCATAATGATAACTTCAAAATATGATCAAAATCGAGTAATTGGAACTTATCCTGTTATTGTAATTGGAGCAGGTTTGGGCGGATTGGGTGCAGCGTGTCAACTTGTAGCTCGAGGAGAACAAGTGCTTTTATTAGAAAAGCATAACGTACCTGGGGGATTTGCTACATCTTTTGTTCGGGGTAGATTTGAATTTGAAGGTGCGCTACACGAATTAAGTGATATTGGTTCAGAAGATAACAGGGGTGCACTTTATAGATTTTTTGAAAAGTTAGGAATTGTTCCTGATAAGCTCAAATTTAAACAAGTACCCGAATTTTATAGGAGTGTCTATCTTGATGGGTATGATGTTTCATTACCTCTAGGAATGGATGATTATACGAATAAACTTATTGAGCTTTTTCCCCATGAACAGAAGGGAATAGAAGACTTTCTGGAAGTGTGTAAAGCGGTACTTGCTGGAATTGAATATATAGCATCTAAAGGAGGAAAATATTCTCCTGGTGATGTATTAAAAGAACATCCATGGCTTCCAAGGGTAGCAGGGATAACACTTTCAGAGTTATATGAAAGATTTTTTACAGATAAGAAATTGATAACAGTATTATCTCAACTATGGGGATATATTGGATTACCACCAGACAGAATGAATGCATATGTGTTTGTTGCTATGTTAATTTTTTACCTAAAATGGGGTGCTGCGTTTCCAATGGGCAGATCTCATTCCTTAACAAGTGCTCTTGTGAATGCTTTCGAAAAATTTGGTGGGGTAATACGATATAATGCCTTAGTAGACAGAATACTAGTTGATAATGGAAGAGTAATTGGAGTTGAACTACTAAATGGGGATATATATCTTTGCAAAGCTGTGATATCAAATGTGAATCCGATATGCACCTCAATGAAAATGCTACCTCCCGAAATTGTACCTGATGACTATAAAAGAAAGATTTACACTCCTGAAATAGGACCTTCAGGATTCTCTGTATATATTGGATTGAATTCACCCTATAAAGAGTTAGGATTCACCGCTCATGAGACCTTTATCAACTCTACCTATGATATGAATCATGCGTTTGAGACTTTTCGAAAATTAGAACCTCCCGAATATATGGTAGCGGCTTGTTATAATCATATTTATGAGAATATATCACCACCTGGAACTACGCAGTTGGTTCTCACAACACTCCAGATGGGAAAACTATGGCAGAATATAGCGCCAGATCAATATTTTCGCAAGAAAGATGAAATTTCTGATAAAATGATCTCATTAGTTGAACAAACAATTTCCCCTGATATAAGAGATCACATAGAGGTGGCTGTAGCAGCAACGCCTCTGACTTATTATCGTTATTCAAAGAATATCGAAGGAGCAATTTACGGAACTGACCAATCTGTAGAGAATGGGCCATTATTGAGATTGAAGAGTAGGGGATCAATTCCTGGGCTTTATCAAGTAGGGGCTTGGACTAATTTTGGTGGAGGATTCTCAACTACAATTGTTGGAGGCAGAATTGCTGCAGGGATGTATCTAAAAGATAAAATTGAAAAGAGATGGTAAAGCATGATGGAAGATGTTAAGAAATACCAAAATGCTGAAAAAGCTAAGAAAAAACGAGAAGAACTTCAGGTTATTCCGTGGTATTACGATGGATTAGAAAATTTGTGCAATAGAATTCACCCTGGGAAGCAAATATTAAGAGTTTCTGATATAAAACAACTCTCTTCCGATACAAAGTTATTTCGATTTACCTCTGCTAACCCAAATAAGCCTTTAGCACCTTTTCGAGCGGGACAATACATAGGATTAACGGTGGAGATCAATGGAGTGAGAACTTCGCGCCCTTTTTCTATTGCCTCCTCTCCAAATCAGTTATCTTTTTACGAATTAGGAATAAGAATAAAAGAAGGAGGATTTGTTAGCCCATTTCTTGTTGAAAACTTAAAAGTTGGAGATGTTTTAGAAGCTTCTGAACCTCTTGGAAATCTATTTTATAATCCTCTGTTTCACGGAAAAGATTTGGTTTTTATTGCAGGAGGTAGTGGAATTACACCATTTATTTCCATGTTGAAAGATATCAGTGAGAAAGATATTCCCTTGAACATTTGGTTAATTTTTGGTTGCGTGACTGAAAAAGATATATTGTTTAGAGTAGAATTAGATGAAATTCAGAAAAGAAGACCAAACGTTCATGTTAGATATATCCTCTCTGAACCAGAAGCTAATTGGAAAGGAGAATGTGGTTTTATCTCAAGAGATAAAATATTAAACGAAATCGGTGCTATTGAAAAGAAATATTTCTATGTGGTTGGTAATCAAGCAATGTATCAATTTGTTAGAGAAGAATTAACTACTCTTGGAATTTCTCAGCATCGAATTTATTACGAAGCATTTGGAGTTCCTGATGATGTTACAAAAGTTATTGGGTGGCCTCAAGAAATAAATTCGTCAAATAAAATACAAATTACGGTAAAATATAGGAGTAATGCGCTCATAGATGAAACAAATTTCGAAGCATTATGTACAGAACCACTTTTGAATAGTTTGGAGCGATCAATTAAGGATAAAATCCAGATTGCAAATGCTTGCCGTTCAGGTGAATGTGCTCTTTGCCGAACGAGATTGATTTCAGGTAAGGTTTTTGTTCCTCCAGATGTGATAATACGGGAAGTTGATAAAGATTTTGGTTATATCCATCCCTGTGTCTCTTATCCGATTTCAGATATCCATTTGGACTTAACTAATACTTAGATTTTTAAAATACAGATTAAAAACTTCTCTATTTTTTTTAAAATTAATAAAAACTGAAAAAAAAATTAAAATTCTACTTAAATTTCCATTTCGGTTTAGTTTTCTGTAATCTAGCGAGTGCACCCGAAGTTGCATCTTTAGTTTGAAGTAGTTGGGAACTGACCAAGGTTTCTAATTCAAGACCTAAACCAATATCCTTACCATAACAATCATCAATTAATTTCTTTGCCAAACCTACGGCGAGTGGTGCGCTATCGATGAGTTCATCAGTATATTTCTTTATGATTGATTCTAGTTCTTCATGGTTTTTAACAACCTGATTTACTACTCCAAGTCTATAAGCTTCAGATCCATCAAATTGACGTCCAGTTAAAATAATATCTTTGGTATTTTGAATGCCTACCAAACGGGTAAGCCTTATAGTCCCTCCTACATCGGGATTCATACCTATCTTAGATTCCAGCATATGGAATTTGGCTGATTCAGTACAAAATCGAAAATCACAAGCCAGTGCTAACTCAAATGCCATTCCATAACAATAGCCATTTATTTTGGCAATCACAGGTTTTTCCATCTTTTCGATTTTAGTAAAAATCGGATGTATCCATGTATTAGCGAAATATCTAAAATTCCTTGGGATTCTCAAATCTGGAACAATACCTTCAGGATCCCTTTCCTGACCTGTAAGGAAATTTAAGTCTATGCCTGAACTAAAGAACTCTTCTCCTCCAGTTATTATAACGACTCTTGTATTAGTACGTTCTACTTTATCAATTGCTTTTTGAAGTCCGACCATTAAATCATAGTTCATCGCATTTTTTTTGCCTAAACGATTCATTTTTATAGTTGTTATGGTTCCATCTTCGTTTTCTTCTATTAAAACTACTTTATCATTCACAATTTTTCATCTTATTTAGTTAATTAAATTTGTATAAATATATTAAAAGTAAAAAAAAAACGTATTAAATTTTTATTATATTGGCTCGAAATATTCTATATCCAAAATCCTTTTTCTTGGATTTTCTTTAAAAACAGCTTTTACTTTCATCCCTATTTTTAGTTTTTCTGGATCGCTTTCTTTTATGATATGTACAAAATCCGTGTCTGCACCATCGAGTCTGATAATTCCATAAGCGAAGGGTGGTTCTAAAGGCATAACTGGTGTAGAATGCGTGATGACAGTGAACCCTTTAACAATTCCTTGGTTTCCGATCTCAACCCATTCTTCCATTTTTTCAAAACATTCGATACAAATCATTTTAGGAGGAACATTAACCTTATTGCACTTCGGACATTTGACTCCATATATTTTATTGTTTTTTCCGATTTCTGTTATAAACTTTTCAACATACGCTCCCGCAGTATGTTTATAAGGAACTTTAATCCTTCCTCGATATACTTTTTTCTCAATTTCATCTGCCATATTTATCTACCTCTCTCAATTTTCCTCTTTTATTATCCTAAAATATGGAATGTCTGCTGTTAAATCACCTATAAGTTCTTCATTAAATACTGCCTCGACTCGTTGACCAATTTTCATCTTATTCACATCAGTTTCGTTTACGAAATGCATAGTATAAGTATCAGCACCATCTAATTTAAATAACGCGTAACCATATGGAAATGGTCGAATACCACCTGTAGAGGGATCAGTGAAAGGATAATTGATTACTGTGAAACCCTCTAAAGTACCTTTTGGAGGCAATTCTACCATATCTTCAATTGTCATTTCCACCATACAATCAGCACATACTGCTCTAGGGGGAAAGTGAACTTTTTCACATTTTGGACACTTGCTTCCCATTATCTTTTTATTTGCTTTTAACTCTTCAAAAAATTTTACAGCAAGTTTACCAATTGAATAACGATAAGGCAAATCGGTTTTCCACTTAATTTCAAAGAAATCTTTTTTTAGTTTTCTATTTTTACTCATTTTTTTCACCTCAAAGGATTTTTTCCTAAAATCATTATCTCTGTCCATAAACTCCCCCCAAATCCCATCGCAAGTGCCTTTTCTACATCTGGCACTTGACGTTTTTCACCACGCCCCATAATCTGAATAGCAGCTTCAGCTACTCTTACTAAAGCCGTAGCACCAATGGGATTTGTGCTCAATACGCCACCCGAGGGATTAACTGGTAATTCTCCACTCATTTGAGTTATCCCTTCGTCCAATAACTTTCCACCTTCACCGGGCTTACAAAAACCTAATCCTTCAGTCCAAGAAAGCTCACTCCAAGAAGTTGGTTCATAAATTTCTGCAACATCCAAATCTTTTATAGGATTTTTTATTCCTGCTTTTTTATATGCCTTCTTTGATGCTATTGTTGCGGTAGGAAGGTCAAACATTTTGTCGTCAGTCCCAAATGTATAATAATGAGCCGTTTCTACTGCGTGGAACCAAGCAGGATTGTCAGTAATCTTTTTTGTTTCTTGCTCGTTAGCGTAAATAAGAGCACAAGCACCTTCACTTTGAGGACAACAATCGTGCAATCTTAATGGATACGCGATCATTTGTGAGCTCATAACATAATCAATTGTAATGTTTGGCATTTGAAGGTGAGCAAAAGGATTATTCGCAGCGTTACTCCTATTCTTTACTGTAACTTTTGCCGCTTGTTCAGCAGTAATTCCATACTTAGCAGAATACATGCCTGCCATAAGAGCTAACGGACCGAGTGCACCAGCTAGAGACGGGCGCTCCCAAACGGGGTCGAAAGCAGTTATTATGCCTGTTGTGGCTCCACCTTCGTTTAATTTTTCCCAACCAACTACTAAAACATTATCATAAATTCCGGAAGCAACATTATGATACCCACAGATTGCTAAGGAGCTACCGGTGGTTCCTCCAGTGGCTACTTTTACTACGGGTTTTAAATATCCCGGTGCTGCTTCAATTCCACACAACAATTCAGAAAAATTGATTCCTTCAAAATGATCCATATTTCCAATAATGATTGCATCAATCTCTTTAGGTTCAAGTTGAGCATCGTCAAGAGCCATTTTAACTGCTTCATAGATCATCTCAGGAATGTTTACATCTCTTCTCTTGCTTCTAAATTTTGTTTGTCCGATACCGACAACGGCTACATCGTGTTTAGTCATTTTCATTCACCTCCAAAAATTAAAACGCAATTTCCTTGAGAACATATCCCGTTCATACCATAAGCAAGACCAGTTTTTGCGTTAGAAATTTGTCTTTTATCAGCTTTTCCCTGTAATTGTAAAGCAATCTCTGCTACTCTAATTAATCCATTTGCCATGGTTGGATTGCTGGATAGCACGCCTCCAGAGGGATTTACTGGGATTGAACCATTCATTTCTGTTTCACCACTTTCGATGAACTTACCCCCCTCTCCTTTATCACACAGTCCTAACGCCTCATAAATCATAAGTTCGTGAACACTAAAGTTTTCGCTTACTTCACATACATCTAAATTTTTATTTGGTTTGTTTATACCTGCCATTCGATAAGCTTCCTTAGCTGCTAATTCTAACCCAATTAAATCAGTCATGTTTCTATTACCCAAATAATATGCGTCAGTACAATTTCCATAACCTTTAAACCAAACAGGCGTTTCTGTCATTTTTTTAGCAACATCTTCTTTTGCTAAAAGCATTGCAACTGCTCCATCTGAAAATGGAGGAAAATCTAGTTCTTTCAGAGGATACGCCATCATCTTAGAATTAAGTACATCTTTTATAGTAATTTCTTCCCGTAAATGTGCGTAAGGGTTGTTGAGGGCGTTTTTTCGATTTTTAACCACAACTTTAGCTGCTTGCTCTTCAGTTACGCCGTATTTATTCATATACATGTTTGCCATTAAACCAGCAGATGAAATTTGATCAAGACCTAAGTGTCTTTGATAATAAGGATCAAAGATCGTGTTGTTTACGAGGTATTGGTTGACCTCAGAGCACTTACAATGCGAAACTACCATGACTGTATCATAAGACTCTGATAAAATCCTCATTGCTCCGTACATAAAGGCAAAAGCACCATCACCAGAAACCCTTGATTCTGCTTTTCTTACCGATCCTACAGCATCTTGTATAGCCATGTTTGCAATTGTTCTCCCATCATTAAAATCGTTAGAACTCGTAATTACACACCCAACATCGTCATTAGTTATTCCTAAATCGTTGTGAAGCTTCTTAACCACCTCGAAAACCAGTTCAGAATAAGTTTGATCTATTTTATCTTTCTCATACTTAGTCTGAGCGACTCCCACAATAGCTACTTTTCCAATTTTTGTCATTTTCATCAAAGTTAAATTTAAATTTAATTCATTAAATTATAAATTGAGTAAAATTTTTACTTTTAAAAATTTAAATATTAGTACATTTAATATTTTAATCAACTAATTATATAATTAATCAAAAATAAACGGAATATAAAATAAAATGTCAGAATCAAACCCAGAAAATAAATTGGTTATTTCAGCAGCTCTAGCTGGTGCAATTACAACCAAGGCTAATAATCCAAGTGTTCCCTATACAGCAGAGGAATTTGGAGATGAAGCAAAAAAGTGCTATGATGCAGGTGCTGCAATAGTTCACATCCATGCACGAGATCCAGTAAAAGGCAATCCAACACATGACTTAGACCTAATAAAAGCTGTGCTGCAAAACATTAAATCAAAAGCTCCAGACGTAATTATCAATTTAAGTAGTGCTATTAGTTCGATAGCTACAGATAAACAAAGAATAGCACCGGTTCAAACCTTCAAACCACCTTTAGCTTCCCTAAATACTGCATCCATGAATTTCGCGGTTGGTGATTACCGCACTGGAAAAGTTGGTATGGGTGCTGATAATATTTTTGCCAATACTTTTAAAACAATCGCGAAATTTGCAAAAGAGATGAAGAAAGCTGGAACGAAACCAGAAATGGAAATATATGACTTAGGGGGTCTTTATAACATGCTTTTTCTTAACAGATCGGAAGGTGACTTTTCGCAACCACTTCACTTCCAGTTTGTATGGGGTGTGCTCGGAGGAATACCTTTCAATCCAAGAAATTTTTCTTTAGTATTAGATCTAATACCTCCAGATTCTACATGGAGCGTTTGCGGAGTTTCTAAGCAACAATTTCAAGCGGGGTTATGTGCTGCAGCCTTAGGAGGACATATTCGGGTGGGCTTAGAAGATAATACTCGCAATATTACAGGTGAGCTAGCTAAAGGTAGTTACGAGCAAGTAGCATGGGCTAAAAAAGTTGCCGAGGTTGCGGGACGAGAGATTGCACAAGGTGAAGAAGCAAGAAAAATATTTCATCTAAAGCAAGAACATGTGACATTATAAGGATTAAATTGAATTTAAACTCAAGTTTAAGTCTAAATTATAATTTTTTTTATCATCCCTATTTTACGAGAATTGAAAAAATAAGAAAAAATTTAAAATTAAAAAGTAAAACCTTCAGGTAATTCTGATTCTGAGGTTCCTTCGACAACGAACCTTAGATCTGTGATTGTATAAGTAGGTGCTTTGGTATTAAATATCGGAACTACTCTTTTATCAATTTCAGGTTCTCCAACGGCTAAGACACTCATTAAAATGGTCACAACTCCTTCAAACTCAACATTTATGAACTTTATTGGTATTGGAAGAGAATTAAATGCACCAGACCTATGAGTGATAATGTAGGAATGAATTTTTGCTGTAGTTTTTGCTAAATCCGTCATATCAATGATGGTATTCTTCCTCAAACAATCTGGACAATATATTCTGAAAGGTTGATAAATAGATCCTTTTGTATTACATTTATCGTTATCACATCGGGATGCTATTAATTTTCCCTTTCCCAGACCTTCGAAAAAAGGAGCTTCTCCACCGTAAGAATGTATGTAAGTCATATCACGAGGGTTGGTTATACCTACTAATTTCCCAGTATCTTTGTTAAATATTGGTTGATTCGCCTCTAGAATGTGGAAAACTCCTTTTGGTTTATATCTTCCATTTACTACATCAACAAATCCTTTTTCATTTTCTGTTTTTGGCATCTTTTAATCCTCCTTTAGTAGGTTATTTGGGTTCATTAATATTGTGGCTGTGACATGCGAACCGACTCCAGCGTGACTTATTGCTAAGCCTCGTTTAGCGTCTTTTACTTGCAAACTAGCCCAATCATCAGGTTTTTTTCGGTTAAACTCATCCCATTTCTCTTGAGGTTCATGTATCTCATCCCATCGATTCCAGATGTGGTATCCAATCTCTGCGATTTGCATTAATCCCGTAGCACCTACTGCGTGCATGCATCCTATTAATCCTCCACTTAAATTGCTTGGTAATTTACCTGGTTTTTTGGTCTTTGGATTGATAAGATAAGCATCTCCAGATTCAATGTAATCTCTACCCTCACCATAATGGCGTAATCCTACATCTTCATAAGATTGAATATCGCTAATAGTAAACGCATCGTGAAGTTCTATTACATCAAGATCCTCAATTGGATCTCCAATACCCGCCATTCTATATGCATAATATGCTGCCATTCTTGCTGCTAAAAATCCTGTGAATCCCGGATACCTATCAGATCCCGGAAATCGCTTCCCTAAATCTTTGTATGTTTCAGGGTTTTCATTTGGTAGTAAGGGGATTGCCATATTTCTTCGGTCAGCAACTCTTAAGGTATGACTTCCTGCTGCGATATAAATTCTTAGGGGGTTATCTGTGATTTCATAAGCTGTTTTTTCATCGCAAACAATACCACATGCAGAACCTACACTCATCAAACAGCAATCCAATACCCTAAGTGGATAGGCAACAAGGGGTGAATTCTTTACATCTTCTATAGTAATTTTCATTGGTCCGTGAGCATAGGGGTTCATACGAGCATATCCACGATTTTTTACGGCAATTTCTGCCATCGTATCCCGAAATGAATCTTCTTCCTTTCCAAAGATTTTCCAATACCTCTGAGCCATAACTGCGTAATAACCAGTGTAAATATGTCCTAGTGGTGTTTCCCAATCCTTATCTGCAGCAGCAGAAATGAGGTGATTTCCCTCATCCGTGGGCACTTCATCCATTCTTTCCCAACCTAACGCAAGAGCACAATCACTGTATCCTGACGCAACTGCTTTAACGGCCTCCCACATAGTGGATCCTCCAGTAGCTCCCCCTGTTTTTACGCCTATATTCCCAAGGGGATCTAATCCGAGTCTATCGTGGATCACTGATTCTCCTAAGAGCTGGTCTCCAAAATGATCAGCAAAATGACCATAATAACATGTGTGAATGTATTGTTTTAATTCCGATGGGGTCATATTGACGAAATCAGCAGCAGCTGTAAGTGCTTGAATACAAAGCTCTTCAGTCCGAGTCTCTGGGAACGCTCGATCGAACTTAGACATTCCTACTGTAGCTAAGTATACTGGTCTCATTAATTTTGGAATCTTTAATTGTTTATCGCTAAATTTTATCATTATTTAATCAATCTTGTTATCAAATTCTTGTTTTATTAGAAGATTTTAAACATCTAATAGATATGATATTTTAATCTCACTATGATTAAAAGATTTCTAAATAATTTTTTGTTAAAATAATGGGAAAAGATTCCTATTAGAATTGCCAAAGATAATTTTAATATTTTAAGAAAATAGTATGATAATTATGGATACAAGAATTAGAGAGTTCGAAAAAATCAAAATTCAAAAATATATTCCAGAATTAGATTTACTTAACAATCCCGTGCTTAACGCTCAAGAAAAAGAATTCTTAGCAGAACTATATGGATTTATGGAAAAGGAACTCGATCCTGAATTCAGAAAGCTAGAAGATTTGAATTATCTCGTAGAAGAGCCTACTCAAGACAAAAAGAGAGAACTTGTAATTGGTATAATGAAGAAATTATCGGATAAAGGTTATTATTCAACAATACTCAATACCGAAGACTACGATGTAGGAAGAATTACTAGAAACGCTTTAATAGCTTATGCAATTTGTGGTGGTCGATGGAGTGAATACAGCGAACGATATATTGCTGGAAATTATAGCGTAGAGATGGGGAGACTTGCTGGAGGTACGCTTTATTGTAATCCTGTTAGTTATGCGTCTAATGATGCACAGAAAGAAAAATTTCTGAATCCTGTAGCCGGAGAGGGTAAAATTGGTGCTTCTGCCATGACCGAATTTAACGCGGGTTCTGATATTTTTAGAATGGAATTAGCTCTACAAGAAACGGATGACATAATTATAGCAAAAGGCAAGAAATTATTCATTACGAACGGTATGATTGCTGATTATATTATTTTATATGGAAGGTTAAATAATGGACAATTAGCTGCAGTTGTTGTGGATACAGAAAATCAACAGTTAAAAGACTTTCGAAGTGCTCGGGTAAGAACCTATGGTATGACTGATGCTTTCGTTAGTCGATTAATATTTGATAGAGTAGAACTCCCAAAAGAGAACCTACTTCAAGGTCATGGGTTAGACATTGCTTTTCATCAATTAACAGAAGAGCGATTAGTTATAAGTGCCGAAGCTTTAGGGGACACTATGAAAAAATTACTCTACTCTCATGCATATGCTCTCCAACGTAGACAATTTGAACGAAGATTACATCAATATCAAGTAATTCGATTTCCAATTTCTCGAAAAATCCGTGAACTGAATTTGTTAATTTCTGCTATGATCCAATATGTACGACAATTAGACAGGCATCCTGAATTAGCGGGTTCAAAATTGATGGCCGCTAATACTATGGGTTTGAAGATAAGTGCCACGGAACTTGGGTTTGAGAGCGCTATTCATTGCTTTAGAACTATGGGTGGACGGGGCTTTACAAGACAATACGCTAATGAAATCGGTTTATTCGACCCCTTTTGCATGATACACGGCGGGGGTAGTAATTACGTGTTGGAGGATAGCGAATCTCGAAGATTTTTTAAATATAAACCTCCGCGTAGAGAAATTGAGGATACTATACCTAAAGTCGATTATTAGATTTTTATCCTTTTATAACTTATATTTTTTTGGAGATATTTCAAAAAGAACCAAAATTACTTTTTAATCAAAATTTACTCTTCAAACAATTAGTTTTACTATAATTTAACACCGATTAAGTTATTAAAAATATTTTCTTTTTTTATTATGTATAATGGACTGCTATTATAAGTTCGAAGCATTTGATATTTCGCACCTCGCAGATCAATATAGAGGCAAAACAATCGAAGACCTCTTTCCAAATCATATAGTAGTAAGTAATAAAATGGGACAATTCATGGAAATTGTTTGGAAAGAAGAAGAATTTCAATGTGATCTAAATTTGTCGCTTTCCAAAGGAAAGATTCTTAGAAATTTAAAGACTATCTATTATATTGGCGATAATATTGAACGTCAGCTGAACAGAAAAGGCGTTAAGTCTTTGTACGATTTAAAAATTAACTTAAAATATAATATCTCTGCCCATAGACTATTAGATTTGATTGAAAGCAGAAACTATAAGAGTTTATACAAAAATAAAAATATCTATGATTTAGATGTAGCTTTTTGCTTTGATTTGGATGAACTATTATTTATTGATATCGAGACATTAGGATTATATGATAGTCCTATTATCATGATAGGATTAGGTTATTTTAGAAACGGTAAATTTGAAATTCACATTCTTTTTGCGAGGGATTTAGAAGAAGAAATTGCGATCTGCGAGCATCTTAAATCAGAAATGTTGCCAAAATTTCCATGTTTTATAACTTACAACGGTAAAAGTTTTGATATCCCTTACATAGCTAATAGGCTTATGTATTTCTTTGACGAGAATCCTATGATAGCAGAGGAAGATGTACCATATGAGAAGTGTAATACCAGATTCCATCACATAGATTTATATCACAATTGTCGAAGGATGTATAAAGGTAGTTTTGAAAATTATACACTTACAAATATGGAAGAAAAATTGTTGGAAATAAAAAGAGATAATGAATTGCCGAGTGGGATTGTTGGATTGTGTTATAAAAAGTATTTAAATGCTCCTTTAAAATATGTTGGATTAGTAAAAGAGGTAATCGATCATAACTATTGCGATATTTTCTCTATGCCTTTAATTCTTCAAAAATTATTAGAAGATTAATTTTTTATATTTGTAGAAATTGAATTCTATAAATGGATAAAAAATTGAACATTATTTCATTAAACAGAAAAGCTTGGAATAATGTAGCAAAGTTCAGAGGAATTTGGAACTGAAAATATGATTGTTTTTGTTTTTCAAAAGATCGGATAAACTTTAGCAAGGATTCTCTGTATATCGTGTCTAACTATTATTAAATTTATTAAATGAGGAAATATAACATTATTTATGTATAGAAAGCTCAATAGCTATGATGTGACTTTAAAAGCTCTAGAAACAATAAAAAATAATTTAAATTCGTTTAAATCTGCTGTCATTAATAAGTCTTGCTTTTTAGGCTTCGATGGTTATATTGATTCTCTCTATTCTCTAGTTCAAAGCAGAAATAGTGCAAAAAAATGGACAAGAATGAATAGTATGAAGCAGTTTGGGGAATTATTAGTTGATGTAGCCGGAAGTTCTGCAAATATAGAGAGAGTTTTAAAAAAAAGAATTTTTGGTGGTTTTGCTCCAAATACATCTAGGGCGTTGAGCGCTTTAGGAGTTAAGATATTCTTAGTTGCTGCTTTAGGCATTCCAAATATGAACGATTTTTATAAAGAACAAGAAGGAGTAGAATCTATCTCAATATCTAATCCCGGAGAAACATTAGGTTTAGAGTTTGATGATGGAAAGGTTATGATAACCGATTTTGCCCCAATATTAAATATCGATTGGAGTACAATCCTCAAAAGTGTAAAACGGGAACATCTGATACAAAGACTAGAAAAGTCCAATATTATGGGTTTTGGACACTGGGCGTTAATACCAAATCTAAACGACATATGGCAGCATTTTTTGGATGACCTCTTTCCTTCTATATCCAATTTAAAAGAAAAAATATTTTTTGTAGACATAGCCGATATAAGAAAGCGTTCGAGACAGGATCTTTTAGATTTGGTAAAAATTCTTCAAAAAATAGATCAACAAGTTCCAGTTATGCTGAGCGCAAACGATCTGGAGGCTTATTTCCTTTCTAAAGTTTTAGATAAAGTTAAAACCTTCTCTTCCTATCAAGAAAATTCAACTGATTATATTGACGGTGGAAAACGGCTTAATACAGAAATAAATTTATCCTATTTAGTAATTCATTCTCCTCACTTCGCAACGATCTCTACTGTAGAAGATCATTATTGGATAACTGAAGGATTTACTTCAAAACCTAAATTTACAGTTGGTGCAGGCGATTATTTTCATTCGGGAACGGTTTTAGCGTTATCGTGTAACCTTACGCCTCCTGAAGCAATACTCATGGGTAACGCTCTAGCTGCTATTTTTGTAAGAACTGGAAATTCTCCAAACTTTAATCAATTATCTCAATTTATAAGTAGATATATAGAATTTATTGATAATGATAATCTTAATTTTCCTTAAAATACATTGAAAGAAACTGATGTATGTTTCCGAAGGGATACCAAAACAAGTAAAACTCGATTGAATAAAAAAGGTTCTCAATTAGATAGAGCACAACGAGTATCTGGGCACTTATAGGGTGGACATTAAATATATATACTATTAGATATTTTGTAAAAAATCATTCAAAACGGAGGTAATTGCTTGAAGATCCATTAGAGCTTCACTTCCACCATCAAAACTGACATCTCCGGCTTCATGTGCACCAGAAATTTCAATTGTTCCAAAAAGAATTCCTGTAAAAGTATCCATATTGGTTGTAAAGGCTAAGGAGGGATTACCGACATCACCTTCTCCATAATCTACTTTTCCCTCTTTGAATTTAAGCCAAAATTTCTTATTTTCATCCGATATAATTATTTGTCCTAAGAAGTCCATATCTAACATGGCCATATCATCGAATTCTTCTCTTAATCCCACATTTTCTGATGAGATTTGTTTATATATTTCAAGAAGTTTGAGACAATCTCCAGGCATAGCACTACCATCAGATAATTTTAATTTAATCTCATTTAATAATTCTGAATTTACCATTTTTCTCACCTAGAATATATATAAAACAATTAGATTACACCTATATCAATTTATTTATCCCATAAAAATTAAATGTATTGATAATAGAAACATTAAAAAACCTTATTTATAGTCCAAAATTTTCTAATTATGGTTAAAATGGTAGATTTGGAAAAAAAATTATTTGATCAATCCTGGACTGTCAAAAATAGAGAAAAAATAATCCAAAAAATGCAAAGAAGTCAATACGATGTTGTGATCATAGGAGCGGGTATTACAGGAGCAGGTATTGCAAGAGAAGCAGCAATGAGAAATTTAAAGGTTGCTATAGTAGATATGCAAGATTTTGGAGCAGGGACTTCATCGAGAAGTACAAAAATGGCACATGGCGGACTTAGATATATAGCCCATGGCGATATGGATTTAGTTAAAAGTGCTACTCGTGAAAGAAATTGGATGAGGGTTCAAATACCCCATTTAGTTAGACCAGTACCATTCTTTTTACCAATTATTAAAGGTACTAAGTATAAAAAACGTGATTTACAAGGAGCTACTAAAATTTATGATTTTCTAAGCGATGATCAATCTGAATTTAAAAATTATAAAGAGAGCAAAACATATACCGCTGAAGAGGTTTATGAGCTTGAACCCGAATTTAATAAAGAAGGTCTTCAGGGTGGCGTAATTTATTACGATACAAACATCGACGACGCGCGTTTAACTATTGAAATACTTAAAGAAGCAATATTTAGAGGAGCTGATTCAATAAATTATTGTAAGGTTATCGATTATATCAAAAACGATGGGAAAATTGTTGGGATAAAATGTAAAGAATTAGAAAAAAACTCAGATTTTGAGATTAGGGCTAGCTTAGTGATAAATGCGACGGGTATATGGGCTGATAATTTAATAGAAAGTTACCCCGATACTATTCCAAATCCATTAATTAGACCAACCAAGGGAGTTCATCTCTTATACAAGCGTGAAAATATAGGGAATAATGTGGCAGCTGGTCTTTATTCAAATATTGATAACAGATATTTTTTTGTCATTCCGAGGAATAAAAAGTACACCCTTTTAGGAACAACTGATACTGATTATCGAGGTGATTTAGCAAATCCATTTTGTGATAAGGAAGATGCAGATTACTTAATTGAATCTGCTAAGTTATTCTACCCGAACGCAAGATTTGATTATGAAAACATTCTTTCAACATATGCTGGAATCAGACCACTAGTAATGCAAAAAGGAAAATCAGAAAGTGAAGTTTCACGAAAACATATAATCTTTTTTTCTAACGACAATCTACTAACAATCACAGGGGGTAAACTAACAGAATGGCGTGAAATGGCAGAAGATTTATTTGAGCACATTGAAGAAAAGAATATTTTCCCAGAGATAAAAAAAGAGAAAAATTGGTCGCGACAACCTTTTATAATTTCTCTAGAAATAGAAGAGTGGTTAGATGTTCTACGAAATTCAGGTATTCATTTAGATGAGGATATATCAGATCATTTATATCAACAATATGGAAAAGGCGCTATTCAAATCGTCAATTTGATAAAGAAAGATGAATCTTTAAAAGAAAGGGTTATCGATGAGAATGATTTCATTTACGCTGAAATCCTTTATGTATTAAGATATGAAATGTCCCCTCATTTGATTGATGTGTTTTGTCGACGAACAGAAATGTCACTATGGATACATCACCGAAGAGCATCTGAAGCGGCAGAAACTATAGCAAGAATAATGCAAAAGGAATATTCTTGGGATAATGAAACAAAAAATGAAGAAATTCATAGATACTTGGATTATGTAAAAAAATGTGTTTCATTTATTACTTAAAATAAAAAGTATTGTAATTCTCTATTATTCCTACAAATCTGATACAATTTAAAAATTGGACTAGATATAATATAAATACTTAAGAAGTGATATAGAACATAATAACAATTTTAAATTAACTTAAAGAAGTGATATTTGTTGATATATCAATTTGATTTTACAGAAGCCTTTTTAAGACCTTTGGCAGAATTCGCTGGATTTTTTACTTTGCTACTTGGTGTTATGTGGTTAGTTTACGCAATATACGAAGCTAAAAGAAGAGGATCGGTTAAAAAAAGAAAAGTAGAAGACTGGAATTACGATGTTACTAAACTTTTGAAAGTTCTAACCTATTTTGGAATAATCGTTGGTATTTTGAGCCTACTTAGTGGAGTTGGGGGTTTAATTTTAGATCAAGCTCCAAGCGTTGCGTACGCTTCTAATACTCAAGATGCTAAAAGTTTATTCGTTTCAATCTTTTTAATTATTGTAGGTGTCTTTACTTTATTAAAACCGTTAAACGACCTTCCTATATCCAGCGTAATTGGAATACTTTTAGCATCAATCGTAGTTGTTGTAGCAGCTTCCGCGATTCCAGATCAAGTAGTCCAAGTTATTGCAGTATTTATTGATCCAAAACTACTCTTAATAATCATATTCATTATAGTATTTGCATTAGTCGCACTGACTGTTAAATTTTATATTGGAGCTTTAATGGGAATTTCGAAAATGATATCGTGGCCAGTTTTTGCATTTATACTAGCAATATTCTCATTAATTCAAGGGTTTTTACTCCTCGTAATAGGAGTATCAATAACGGGATTTTTTTAATCTAATTTTCAAAACTTTTTTATTATTATTTCTCTATACCTAAAAGAAGCTAAACCGTTGAGAAGATTTTCTATTAATTTCGCCCTTTATATCGTTACTTAAATCGTATTGGCAATTTGGACATGTTTTATTTTCAGTTATGTCAATCTTAGTAAAAGAATAACCGCTTCTTCCGATAATGAGATGACCACAGTTAGGACAATAGGTATTTCCCCCTTTTTCATGATGTATATTCCCTATATACACAAAACTGAGACCTTCCTTTGTGGCAATGTTATAAGCCTTGTCTAAAGTTTCGAATGGAGTTCGTTCCTTAGAGGGTTCTTTAAAATCTGGATGATATGCAGAGAAGTGAGTGGGTGTGTCAGAACCTAAATTATTAACAATCCATTTTGCGAGGATTTTAATATCCTCGTCACTATCGTTTAAATCTGGTATTATTAGATTTGTTATTTCTATGTGAATTCCGTTAGATTTAAACTCTTTAGCCGTGCTGAGCACGGGTTGCACTGATGTAACACCACAAATTGTTTTATAAAACTCATCAGACATTGATTTAATATCTATATTAGCAGCATCGATTCCAACTTCTATTAATTCTTTTCTAGCTTCTGCTGTAGAATACCCGTTTGTTACCAGAATAGTCTTAATACCTTCTTGTTTTAGTAACGATGCGGTATCTATAATCCATTCGTGCCAAATTAAAGGTTCGTTATATGTATAAGCAAGTGTTTTTGCTCCGCTCTTTTTAACCATCTCAACAAGCTTACTAGGCGTTGTTTCCACTAAACTCATTCTTCGATTTTGCATTCCTTCTAAGGTGTAAAATCCACTTTTTCCATTATCAGATGGATTTGCTTGGCTTATATTCCAATTTTGACAGTTTTGGCACTTGAAGGAGCATCCTATAGAAGCAATAGAATAAGCTGTGGCTCCCGGCCAAAAATTATAGAGTGGTTTCTTTTCTATAGGATCTAAACTTCCCTTGGAAATCATTGATCCATAAATTAAAGTAAATAATTCCCCGTTGTAGTTTTTTCTAGTTCTACAGATCCCTACCTTATCTGGTAGGATAGTGCATTCATTAGCACATACATGACATTTAACCTTATTTTCATCAAGTTTATCAAATAATCTTGCTTTGACCTTCATACAAATTACCTTTATTCAGAAATTGTTTGCTTAATCTATCTCTAAATATATAATAGATAAGAAATTTTATATTTCTTATAGGTTTAAAATGTATTATTTCTAATAAAACACAGTTATTAAAAATGTCGAGAATAGAAGAAACTCTTTCAAGTTTTAAAGAAGATTTCAGCTGTGCTCAATCAATCTTCAGTACTTATGCTCCTCATTATGGATTAGATCGGGATAAAGCTTTGAAAATATCTACTGGTTTTGGGGGAGGAATAGCACGTAGTGGTAGAACTTGCGGTGCTGTGACTGGAGCTTATATGGTTATTGGATTAAAAGATGGTATGGGCGTATCAAAGGATACGGAAGCCAAAGAAAAGACATATCAGCTTATCAGCGAATTCTCTACCCTATTTCAAGAAAATAACGGTTCATTGATTTGTAAGGAATTACTTGGTTGCGATATAAACACTTCTGAAGGTAAGGATTATTTCAACCAAAATGAATTATTAGAAAAAAAATGCATTCAATGTGTGAAGAACGCAGCAGAGATTTTGGAAGGGATGTTATAGCACATGGTAATTTAATTAAAATTAATTAGTTTTCCTTCTTATTTATGGTTGAAAACAAAGATGAGTATACCCAAGAAGAATTAGAGGCCCTACTACAAGAAAAATTAATTATCTTGAAGGAATTGGAGCAAATTGGTAAGGATTCCAACTATATCCACGAATTAAGTGATATCGCCTTAATTCAGCTACAATTAGAACTATTTAAGGAATCCGAAAAAAATTATCGGCTATGTTTAAAACACTTTCAAAAGCAGAAAGATAGGTTAGGTCAAGCAGATGTTTATGGTGTACTAGGTACGCTCTATTATAAAAAGGGTGACTATCAGAAATCAATTGAATTCTATGAAAACGCTTTCGATATATATGATGAATTAAAACAGATTCAAGAGCAAATCACTAGTTTAAAAGGAATTGGTAATAGTCTCATCAAATTAAACCAATATGATGAAGCTTGCGAAATTTTCCTTGAGTGTAGTGCTATATGTTCTGATAACAAAGATATTTATAATTTATTAGATTGTTTTGGTAATTTAATTACTATCTATGAAAATCAAGAAAATTGGGATGTTGTATATGAACTTTATAAAAAATCTCTTAGGGCATTTAAAGAATTAGATGATATAAAGGGCATCATAATTTCTTATTTTAATCTAGGCATTATAAAAAAAAAAGATAGCGATTTCAATCAAGCCATTATCTATTTTAAGAAGGGAACAAATAAAGCAATCGAATCAAGCTATACAGAATTAATTCTTAAAGGATTAGGCTACATTGGAGAGGTAATGGTATATCAGTTTAGGATGAACGAAGCAAAAGAGGTGTATATAAAAGCTCTGAGTATTGCCAATAAAATAAGAGCAAAAAATTCAATTTTGCAGATTAGAATCCTTTTAAATTCGCTAGGATTAAGCGAAGATGAGATTAATAAAGAGTTAAATGATTACCTCAATACGGCTAAAAACTCACATAATTAATCCAATATTCAGTTTTTTTGTTTTACATTTAATTTAAAAAATTATATATGAATGAATTATCATTTTAAATTAAACTAAATAATAAATAAACACTTCCTAATGAATAAATGTCCCTTTTGTAGGAGCCCAATAGAAATTAGTTGGAGTTATTGTCCTAATTGTAATAAACCTTTAATCACAAATATCAATATTCTTAACAATAATCGAGTAAGACCGATTCCTAACGGAACTTCAATTTACGGAAACCAATTTGAAGAAGAAGAGGAATTTTTCGATTTCAACATAATCGATGATGAGACTATTGAATCCGAGTTATCTCAACTCGAAAGTCAACTTACTGATAGTGAGAGATTAGGAAAAAACATGGGTAATTTACTTCTCAAGAAAGCAAGCCTTTTTTATAAGAAGAGAGATTTCTCAAACGCATTGAAAAATTTAGAATTAGCATTAGAGAATTTCAAAGAAGAGGAAGACACAATGAATCTTATCATAACTCATAACGAAATTGGACTTATTCATGAAGATACCGGATTCTTTGACCAGGCAATTTATCATTTTGATAGAGCTCTAAGTTTTATAGAAGAAATTGACGATTATATTAAAGAAATCCAAGTATTGAATAATTTAGGGAATGTTTATCACTTAATAAATGATTTAGAGAACGCTAATAAATATTATCAAAAGGCTTTAAACCTTGCTGAAAAAGAAAGCCTTGAATTAGAAGCTATAAAAACGGCTAGTAATCTGGTAGAGATATTGCTATCCTTAGAAGACTACGACCGTGTAAAGAGAATCCTGAAACGAAATCTCGACTTTTTTATTCAGAACGATGATATATATGGAGTGATCCAAACACGTACTAAGTATGGAAAAATGTATTATCATCTTGGAGAAGAATACTACGATCAATCTTTCAACTGCTTAACAGGTGCATTAGAGCTTGTCGATGGGATTAAAAACCACATATCAATTTTTATAAGAAAAAAATTAGAATGGGAGTGTTATCTGTATTTGGGTTATTTACATACTTTATGGGATAACGATTTAGAGGCGGAGGATCACCTGTTGAAAAGTTTAGACGCTGTAAGAACATTTGAAATTCAAGAAAATGTAAAAGAAGGGATTGTTTTGGAAGCTATAGCTAAGTATTATTCACTAAAAGGTGAGGATAGAAAAGCTATTGATTATTTTAGCTATTCTAAAGACATTTACCAGAAGTTTGGAGATAAGGTAAAAATTGCTGAAATGAAGTATCAAGTTGCAAAAATATTTCAAGAATATATACAAAACGACCAAAAAGCTATTCAGTTGTATGAAGAAGCTTTAGAAATATTTGAAAATTTAAACAATCCAAAGATGGCTGCAGAAATTCGTAATCAGTTAGGAGATATTTATGTTAAAAAACAGCAGTATGATCTTGCGCTAAGTAATTTTGAAAATGCAAAAAAACTTTACGCTGAGTTAGAAGATGAATATAACATGGCCATAATAGATGGAAAAATTAACTCATTAAAAGATATAGAGAATCATAACGCTACTTATTAATGCGCTCATCTATTTTATTTAGCATCCAATCAAAAGAAGGTATAGAATTTCCGTAATTTTGCCATAAATACAATATAAATCCTAATAAAACAATGTAAGTTATTAAAAATGTAACAAACATTAGCAAAGGTAATTTTTGATAAAAAATAGGTAAGAATATGAATTGGAGAAAGAATAAAGTTATCGAATTCTTCCCAAAAAGAGACAATATATTTAACTTTAATTTTTTTTTATGTAAGATATCTTTTCTGTAATATTTTCTACCAATAAGAAGCAATGCAACTCCCATTGAAATAAAAAGGTTCGATGGAGTTCCTGCATATAGAAATGTTGGTATTCCCGAGATAAATGTAGTAGGATACGCTTTTAAAATGGGAATAGCGTCAATAAATGGATACATTAACGGATCAAAATTGTCCTCCGTTATAATGAATCCAATATCAAAAAATGGAAGCAGAAGTCCACAAATTAGTAAAACTGTACCGTATTTCAGTATTGAGTTCGTAGAATGTAGATTAGCCTTGTTTGAGTTTAAATGGATTGATTCATATATTAATTCTCCAAATACTGTAGAGAAAACAGAAATCGAGGCATATGGTAATAAAGGAAAATTCGGTATAGGCGATACAACGACGAAATATATAATGTTAATTATAGGATTTAGATCTTTTCCTAAGAAAAGTAATTCTCTAATGCCAGGTGTAAAAAATATAATAATCAAGCCAATAACAAGTCTAGCCCATCTGACTAATTTGAAGATGAAATAACTAATAAAATGTGAGAAACCTAAAAAGACAAGAATGTTCCATCCCCAAAGGTTCTGAGGAAAATGGGAACTTGGATTTGTTATTAAATTGAATAAAATTCCTAATAAAATCGTGAATAAACCTTGAATAAATACTGTATTTCTATTAAATCTTTCAGGAATCCTTCCCATTTTTTTATTGAGAGTGAAAGAAATGGAGAATGAAACGATAAATATATACAAAGTAGGACCAAATATGTTTAAAAAGGCAAGCATTAAGGTGAGAATATAGATCGATTCACTATCAAACACTAACCAATAATTAATTGCATTCGAGATTAGTATTATCAGAATAGAAAGTCCTTTAATTAGTTCAATACTTTTCAGTTTTACCGTAACAGTCCCACCTATTCAAAATGTTTTAAATTGCCTTTTTATTGTAGAATCATTTATTTTTTATGATTCTGAGAAAAAATCTTCACTCTTATATGTTTTTATATCATATTCTTTGAAACCAATAGATTTAATGAACTGATACGATACTGTATTTCCTTTATATACTTCACATCGTAATTCCTGTACTCCTTTGCTTTTAAAATAGTTCCATGCTGCCATACCTATAACGGTTCCAAGTCCCTTTCTTTGAAAACGGGGTAATATTCCCATGCCTGCAATTGCGCCAAATTCTCGATTTTCGCCTTCTAAATCGAGTATAGCGAACCCAGCATCAGAGCCATAGACTTTTGCGATTAATATTATCGATTCGGGATATTCCCAAATAGTTTTCAACGAACTCACTGAAATTGCCGAAAACGGCGTTTGTGAAGTTAACCAAGATCGATCATAAAGGTATTTCACACTTGGGAGGTCTTCTTCATTTGCTTCTCTGATCTTTGCTCTAAGCATATTGTTTTTTACTTTTTTTGTAAGGTTTTCCTCAAATTCAGGAGTTATATCTGAAACTAGTAATTTCATTTGGATATATTCTAGTGCTCCGACTTCTTCCTCTTTTTGATCCTTCTTATCAATACTTAAGAAATAACTGCGTATTTTTCTTTTTTTTAAGCTTAATCTTGAGTTTGACATTGAATTGTTCAACTAATTTTATTGTGATTAAGTAAATAACAAGATTTTAATCTAATACAAAATCTTCTTTACGGTAGACAATGTGTCCAAATTCTTCAAAATTTAATCCTTTAATGAAGTTAAAGGATTTTTGATTATCTTTATATACTTCACATCTTAATTCTTTTAAACCCTTCTCTTTAAAGTAATTCCACGCCGCCATTCCCAAAATAGTCCCTAAACCTTTCCCTTGAAACCTTGGTAAAACCCCTAAACCCGCAATTACTCCGTATTCATTATTTTCTCCTTCAAAATCTAAAATTACAAAACCTCCGTCAGTACCATATACATTTGCAATAAGAAACACGGTATTTTGGTCGGTGAAAATTTTTTTAAGGGTTCCACTTTGAATTGGTCTAAACGGTGTAGAACTTGTTAGCCATGATTTGTTATAGATGTCAGTAATGATTGAGAGATCTTTGAGTTCAGCTTCGCGAATATTCGAACGATAAATTTTTTTCTCGATCTTCTCCTTTAAAGTATTTTCAAATTCCTTAGTAATTTTTTCTATAGGTAACCTCATCTGGAGATAAACCATCCCATTATTAAGAATCTGTTTTTGTAGATCGGTTATTTTGCCCTTTCCACTATCCTTTTCAATGTGTAAAAAATAAGATCTTAAAGCTCTTTTTTTTAAGTTAAATTTCTTCTTGATGTCTATTTTTTTTCCACGCATTTTCTTTAGGAGGAATACTATTGAGTGAATATTAAACCTAATTTACTTCTTAAATCGTTTTCCATTTGTTCGCTCAATACCATAGTTCTTCTTAGGGTTGAAATTCCTTGTTGGATTTTTTTTGCGAGGCTTTTATCTTTAAGTAAATTTCTATTTTCACTTGAAAACTCAAAATTAGATCTTAGAACCATGTTTTCTTCAATTCGCTCGTTAACCGTTTCTTTTAAATTAAGCATTGCCCCAGAAATTTCTTTATACCTGTTATCTGGGTCATCAGTTATAAATCCTGGGTATACAGCAACCATTTTTTCTTCAAGTATTTCTTCGTTTTCAATGAACATTACATATAATGGCATGTAGATCCAGACAATTGGTCGAGAAAATAGTTCGGATTCGTTATCAGTTAACGACCAAGTTATTAAATCTTTTGCCTCCTGTAAACAAGTTCCATTTTTAGTTTTTATGATGTTTTTTATCTGTGAATATTGGGCTTCAATTGATTCTTGTGAAGTTTTTATTTCTGAAATCTTTATTTCTTTCTCTTCTTCAAAAGCAGAAAGATTTTTATCTCGGTCTTGCAGTTTCAAATCTAATGAAGAACTAAAATCATCGAGTTTTTTCTTTGCTTCAACATCTATTTCCAGAGCTC
Source organism: uncultured archaeon (assembly GCA_964508365.1). GTDB lineage: Archaea > Asgardarchaeota > Lokiarchaeia > Sigyniarchaeales > SOKP01 > SOKP01. Next base: position 118,335 of record CAZDTP010000002.1, on the reverse strand, counting down.
TTTCCTTTAACGCCATATATTTCTCTGTAAGTGATGTGGTTGAATGTATAAAATTATTCCCCTCTTCTATCAAATACTTGAAATGATTTTCGAAGGGAGCAATTAGATCATTAAATACCCTACCCTTCAATACATCAGTTTGAGTGAATGCTTTGTTTTTTTTTATAATTTCTTCAAGATTTCTCTCTGCTGTTTTAAATAAAACTGAAATATTTTCTATTACATTCCTTTTCTCATTAACTTTCCACTGATCAATCCGATCCCTCTCCAATGCATTTTTTTCTTTTATTTGACTCGAGTCAATTGTTTGCGATGTTTTTGATATCTGGGATGAGAAACGCGATGTAATATCTTTTAATTGAACATTTATGTCAATTAACCATTTATCTACTTCCTTCCCTATTAATTCAATCTGAGTGTCCCATCTTAAAGCATTCCCTTTCATATACTCAATTGTATTTCGATAAGTATCTGCAATTTCTAAGGCTTGTTCAGTTGTAAAATTAGTTTCTAAAGGCATATATTCTGCAATGGATTTAAATTCTATATGGGGTAGCAACTTAACTAAGGTTTGAAGGAACTCTGGATTGGTTAATGAATTAATTTTTAGTTTCTGAAATTCAGATTCTTCACTTTCACCTATTGCTTCTGCCTCCTTATCCTTATACTGTAAAACTTCTATAATCTTTTTTAACTGTTCTGTTTTCGTTCGATTTTCTACGTTTCTTAATAGATGTCCAATTAAAGGTTGTCTTGGAGGATTAGATAGTTTACCTTTTTTCGAAAAAATATTCAATCCATCTAATATGATATGTGTGCTAATAACTCCTTGAACGCAAAGAAATGGCCAGAGTAACCTTGAGAATGACAAAATTTTTTCTTTTTGTTTCAAATTTTTCGTTAATAAATAAAAAGATAACGCTAATTCGTCGTAATCTTTAATAGGAGGTAAAGAACTATGGGTGTAAAATAAGGGTAATATATATTGATTTCCATGGATTGACATAAAACAGCCCTTTAAAATTTAATTTCGATAATTAGTGCTTATTAAAAATAACAAATTAATTATTACTAAAAATTCTATTTATATTTTTATTATGTTTAAAAACAAAAAGAAATGTAAAAGTTTTACCTTAACTGTTCGTAATTGTTCGCAATTACTATAATGAGTAAAGATAGTAATATTAAGAGCGGTGGTAGAATTGCCCTAACATGAGGAAATCCAAAGGTTTCGAGCAGACCTTGAGCAGCTCTACCCGAAAAATATATGAAAAATCCTATAGCGTTTAGTGCGTAAGATCGCCTCAAAACACCAAATGTTTTTAATGCTAAATAAACAAAGAGAAATGGAATAACTAACACCATTAAAGGCAACAAAATGATATTGAGAACAAATCTACCTGCAGGATAGCCAAAAACTGTAATTAATTGAATCGATAGACCATAATTGTCCTTTAAATCGGGATCCATAAATAGCGCATCTGATAACACTAAAGCCAAAATTCCAACAATTATCGGGATTACAATTAAGCAAATTTTGAGCGTTATTTTAACATTTTTTTTTCTTAAGAACTTCTTTAACCCCGTTTCTGAAGTTCCATTTTCAGCGTGCGGGGGAAGAATAAGCGTTACAAAAACTCCCATCAAGCACGCGATACCCATCCAAGTAAAAAATGTAGCGAATCGATATAGCGTCATCATTAATCCAACTAACTCTAAACCAGACATAGTTCCTTCTAATTCAGGTGCATAGAAATAGTACACAATAAAAAATACTCTTCCTGCCGCTAAGAACAGGAATAATAACGAAAAATAAAGCCAATAGTATTTCTTTGATGTTCTAAATCTCATTAATAGGAAATATGCAAATATAAGAAAATAAAAGCCCACTATCGCGTAATATAGACCCGACTCAATCGCATCCCATATGTCAAAATATTGAAAATAATCTTGAAAAATCATGATTTATAAAACACCAATTTTAATAGGGTGATCATTTTGAATTTAAAACTAAAAATTATAATTATATTATCTATCTTTTAGTTATATAAAAATTTATTTTATAAAATTTGAAACTAATTAATGAATAATTTCATTAATTTGAGGAATAATCTTAAAATACAAATATTATCAATTATTCTAATATCTATTAGAATACGGGTTTGATTATAAATGAAGATAGAGGATAATATAGAAACTTTTAATTCGTTATTGCGGCGCCGTGGTTTTATTTGGGGGCCTTCTCCAGAAATTTATGGCGGTTTAGCTGGATTTTATTCCTATGGACCCGCTGGCAAAGCGTTGAAAAATAACATTATTTCAAAGTTCAGATTGGAACTCAGAGCTTTCGGTTTTAGTGAAGTTGAATGCCCACAAATATTGCCCGAAATTGTGTGGGAAGCTTCGGGACATTTGGAGCGATTTATTGATCCCGTTTTTCGTTGCCAGGAGTGCGAAACAATGCTCAGAGCTGATAAATTCCTTCGTGAACAACTTCCCAATACAACTATAGATGGATTAAATCTTGAGGAAATGGAGGAGATTGCCTTAAATCATAAATTAAAATGTCCAAAATGCGACACTCATTTAGGAAAAATTGAAAAATATAATTTAATGCTTAAAACTACAGTTGGTAATGGAACTACCGCATATCTGCGCCCAGAAACGGCAACTACAACCTATTTATTGTTTAATCGATTAAACCAGGACGTACGGAGACAGTACCCTATTAAAGTGTTTCAATATGGGAAAGCCTTTAGAAATGAAATATCCCCAAGACAATTGGTACTTCGTATGAGAGCGTTTGATCAATTTGAAATTCAATTGTTCATAGGAAAGGAGCAGGAATATAATTTCGAAGATTATAATGAAATTTGTCAAGAAGAACTTCCCTTGCTGGATTGGCAAACTCAAGAAAAAAATGTGTTAGTTCCTAATCGGATTTCTCTAAAAAAAGCAATAAAAATTAAGATGCTCAAGAAACCCGCTTTCGCCTATTGCTTATTTTTAGGTTATTATCTTACATCAAAATTGGGATTTCCAGATGAAGTAATAAGATTAAGACAACACTCTCCACAAGAAATGGCTCACTATGCAGATGATGCTTGGGATTTAGAGATAGACACTAGGCAATTTGGATGGGTTGAAATATGTGGAATACATGATAGAACTGATTACGATTTAAAAAGACATGGACAATTCTCAAAACAAAATTTCAATATTCCAATGGGTGCAGATCAAAATTTAAAAGAAATTCCTCAAATTCTTGAAATTGCTTTTGGACCTGATAGAATTATTTATACTCTCCTAGAATCTAATTTCAATATAGAGGGTGAGAGGATTAATCTTAAAATTGAACCAGATCTTGCTCCAAATCTTGTTGCTGTGTTTCCGCTTGTGAAAAACAAGGAAAATATCTTCAATCTTGCGAAAAAAGTACATCGCCTCTTATTGGACAATAGAATATCTTCTTATTTTGACTCTGCGGGATCAATTGGAAAAAGGTATAGGAGACAAGACGAGCTAGGAACGCCATATTGCGTAACAATAGATTACGAGTCATTAGATGATAATAGCGTAACTATTAGACATAGAGATACTATGGAACAAAAGAGAGTGCTAATTTCAGAGATACTAGACTATATCAATAAAAATTAATAAAAAATAAAGTTAATATATCTTAAAACGACCGAGTTTTTCAGAAAAAAATTTTAAAGAGAAGAACATTTTTCTAAAAAATATATCGTATCAAAAAATAATTTTAAGCTAATAGATTTATCATGATTTTTATTAATATTTTTTCCTCTAAGTTGAAAGGAAAAAAGGCAAATAACTTGTTTAAATTGGTTTTATGTATTTTTTTCATTTTTATCTTCACAATTAATGCTTTTTATTTAGATTATAATATAAATCGAGACTACTATAGCGACAGTACAGATTATTTATCTCGAGATTTTGACATTACGGATGAAACTAACCTAAATATTGCAGCAGGTCCAGAAATTTTTCTGGATCCGTATACGGTTAATTTTAGTAAAATTTGGAATTTTTTTAGAACAAATTACAAATCTGACCTGGATATGGACAAGGATACTTACTTTAGATTTGGAAATAATCTCGGAGTTGTAAGTTTTGACAAAATATATTCAGTCGATAATTTGCTTTTATATAAGACCTTATTAAAAGACGATACGGATGCTTTTGAAACCTTCGACACATATTTAAAATTGCGAGAGTCACCTTTATGGTATCAGGACAGTATTAACCAAAATAGTTATGGGTTCGTTAGAGCTGTTGATAACACAACTGGTGAGATATTTGACGACGATCGATATTTGATTGATAATCTTATGCCCATTTTTTTGCTATTAGAAAATATCGGAGACCAAATCAATAGCATAAACATTAATAGTGTTTACCCAAAAGATTCAATCGATGAAATCTTCAATTTAATTAACTCTTCCCAATTCTGGGACGATGTTTACGGCGGTTTCTATAATACCAATTCAACTACAAACAAATACGCAGAGAGTAATTTGTACGCTGTTTTAGCTTTCTTAGAAATTCATCGGATTTACGAGCAACTTAGTTTAAATGTTGATATAAAGAATAGGGCATTTGAACTAGCAAATATTACTATGAATAAACTTTTAGATAAATTATGGGATAATACTGACGGTGGTTTTGAGTATTACGGTAAAAACGATTGGTCTTCAGAATCTGCAAGCACATATAAATATTTACAAACTAATGCTTTGGGAATTATAACATTGTTAGAATATTGGAAAGAATCGGGAATGCAAAACGACTCTACTTATTTCAAAAATGCTACAATTCTATTTAACTTAATTGATACATTATGGGATTCAGGATTCAAAGCTTATGAACAATACCGTGATTCATCTTGGAGTGGAATTCCTATAGTAAATGCCACATTTATAGAATTGGAAGCAAATTCCTTAATGATGTCAGCTTGTTTAAAACTTTTTGAATATACCGGAAATCGAACTTACTACGATAGAGCATGGCAATTATATAATACTTTTGAAAGTTCCTTTTATGATCCGTCTGTTAATTCCTATAGAGAATCAATTGACCCCGTTGATAATGATAAAAATTTCCATACTAATCTTAAATTATGCGAAGCTTATTTAAATGCTTTCGAAATATATACTAATACTCAATTAACATCTGAGTATAATGTAACCAGTGAAATTCCTGATTTTATATTTAATCAGGATGTTTTAAACATTACAAGTATCTACTCATACAAAGAAACTGATCAGTTTTATAATATAACTACGAAAATGTATGAACCATTTACGATTGAATATCAAATTGATAGCGCTTCTATTAGTTATTTATTTAAAAATCCAGAAAATGTGATTTTAAATACCATATCACAGCAAGTTACTAGCACATCCACGACCTTTTTATATAATATCACTGACGCGTTTGAAATAGGACAAGGTTATTACCTTCAAATATATGTAAACTCAACAAATTTTGGAATGTCTCATATATTGAAACAATTTAATGTAATCTCCGGTTTAGTAGACTCGCCAATTCTAGGTTTACCATCTGTGCTATATCAAGGTCCTGTTGTTAATATCACAATCCCAATCAATAATACACGCAATCAAAATGTTAATTTAACGGTTTCCATGGAGGGAATTGACATAATTAACGATACTCAAGATCTTACGTTTAATACTCTCGTTTTAACTAATGTGACATTTAACCTTACAACTACGCTCGGTGCAGCTGTCGGGCCTCATGTTATTAATTTTATATTTGCAGCGGGTAATATCACCTTTTTAGAAATATCAATATTGATAAATATAGGACATTCATTCGATTATACTAATTTTATTTATCAAAATACCATAGTTGACGGGATGAGCGCTTTTGCTTCGTTAACTTTGATTAACTTCCTTCCAAATAGTACCCAAACAGTGAATATCAGTTTCTACGAAGAAGATACCTTAATTCTCAGAGAAGAACTACATTTATACGAAAAGGAAATTAAAACTGTCTATTACGATTTAGATTATACAGATACAGAAACCCATATCGTGAAAGTCACTATGAATATTTCAAAGGGAGATACAAATTTTTATAGTAAACAATTTAATGTAGAGATAATAAAGAAATTCGAAATTATAAGCGCTTCTTTTCCAGAAACAATTTTGCAAGGTAGTGTAGCTCAGTTTATTTTAATTATACAGAATAACCACGAGGTTTCAGAACCATTTATACTTTATGTAAACGGAATTCCAGTTGAGACAAATCTAAAAGGTTTAGGACCAGGTATTAATAGAATTGTAGCTGAAGTAATTCCTAGCATAAATCCTTATGACTTTGGAAAAAAATCTTATACTTTTGAAATAAAAGATAGTATGGATAAGCCTCTTGTAAAATACTATTATGAAGTACAGATGGAACTCTCGTCATTCAATTTAGTACTATTTTATATTCTTCCGGTTTTAATTCCTATATGCATTATTCTAGTATATAAAAACAAAGAGATAAAGAATAAAATGTTAAGAAGATGATGAATGATGATTAAACGAAAGCGATTTTTTAAAAATATAATATTTGCTCTTGCTCTATTCTCAATAATTCTGAGTATCTGGGCTATTTCATTTAATGTAGGCAACATCACAACATTAGACAACGATAAATTTTTAGTAGATTTTAAGAACGATCCTGAAGTGAAAACCGCTGCAAACGGGAAACCTCCTTTAGATTACTCGTCTGTGTCACAAAACGCATCGATAATTTATAGATTATTCGAATCTGTTAAATTTAACATAAACGCTTCAAATTTTGCTAACCCTGATTATACTATCATGCAGATTCATTATTCAAACGGATTAATAGGAGATTTTAATATGACAAATGTTCCTGCAACTGAAAATTTTACTTATACTTTTAAACCGGAATATAACGCTCCATTAGGGTTTCAAAATGTAAGCTTTCTAATATATGATGTATCAAATTATCTTCTTAGTTCCTCAATCCCAATAACTAACTTTACAATTACGACTAATTATTTCATATCCCTTAACAAATCAGAATATAATAAGGGTGATACGCTTTATGCTGAATTTGTTGTATGTAATTGCCCTCAACCGTATGTTTTTAATTGGAATGTGTCGATAGTTGACAATGATAACGAGACTTTACAAAACAATCTATTTGACATTGGTAATAACCTTTTCCAAACCTCTATTCTCATTGATGATAGATTTGAATTCTCAAATAAAATCTATTATATTAAACTTAACATGACTGATGTTACAAACGGAACTATAGAAGCTGCGTATCTACCTTTTAGAGTTTTGAATACTTTACCTGAAATTTCAGTGCCTTCAGTTAAATTTTCTAAAGATCCCTTAAAAAGAGCAGAAGATTGCAGAGTAATATTAAATGCAACAGACCAAGATCTAAATACACTTCCCGAAAATCTAACCGTTTCCATGGTAATCCAAACATCTACTGGGGAAATGTTAGCTCCAATTGAATTAACAAACCATGATAACTGGACTTTCTCAACCACTTTTTCGGTAGCTACTGACAAACCCGTAGGCATATATCAGATACATATCGAAGTTGAAGACCAATATGATGGAATAGGCTCCTATATTACATCTATAACCATTAAAAATAATCCTCCCAATATTTTAAGCTATTCTGTAAACGGATTGAGCATGAACCAAAGTATAACTGTGAATTATGGTAAAGATTTAATTTTTAGGTTTGATGTTATCGATGTTGAAGACACAATTGCTTATATTACAGTAGCACTATTAGACGCTGAATACAATTGGTATAATATTACAAGAGCTTATACGCCTGGTATGAGTATAACAATTCGTACTGAGGAACTAATCACTGGTATTTGGTATGCTTACATCTCCGTAACTGATATTGATGACGCTACAACATACCTTAATTCAGATTTTGGCTTAGCACCCCAAGAAATCAATATACTGCCTGATTTATTATCACCTATTCTGCCTTGGATTAGTTTTTTCATTGGAATTATACTTGGCGTGTTAGCAGGAGTGGGTATATTATACAAGAAATTTAAAACTAAATCTGTTGATTTGAAAGAAACACCTTCTAAAAAATCAGCTCCACAAAAACCTGCAAAAAAACTAAAGCCAATTCCTTCAAGAAAAAAAGACGTAGAAGAAGAAATTGAGAAAGTTGAAGCACAAGAAGTTGAACCACCCTCTAAGGAACCACAAAGAAAAATAAAAAGAAAGTTAAAATAGAAAAAAATTTCTTATCTTTAACTTTAAATTTCTTTCTTAATTAGTGTTTAAGCTAAAACATCGTGAAGTCGATATTGAAACTTTCCTAGTTTCCCTCCGTAATTGCCTGCACTAATCTTATTAATACCAGGAACTTGAACGGCAGCGTGAATACCTAATTTCATTGCTTCTTTGATGGTTTCCTCGGATGCACCATCAAGTATTATTTCATATACACAATTATCTTTTTCTCCTAATAGGGAGTTGTCAATTTTCTGTCGGAGAGTCGGACATAAGGGATCATTTGTTGATGCGTTTAAAAAACTGTATACTGAGCCGACTTTAGAACCTGAACGCGCTATTCCACCAGGAAATGGAGCAATAATATTTTCTAAATCTTTAATCGTTTCAATTGCTTTCTCAGCAGCTTCTAATGTGGCTTTTTGTGTTTCACCATATATCAAGAAATTACCTCCAGCGATTCCTTTTCCGACTTTGAAAACACTCTGTACTTTAAATTCCCCATCCATAACAGGGATTTTCCATGCTTCGAATGGATAGAATCCTTCAATTTTTTCCTCAAATTTATCTCCAAAAAATTTTAGCTTATATCCCGTCTTGATTTCAAAATCTTTTTCTGGGTTGAGAGAGATATTTAAAGCGTCAAAACAAGCTGTAGTTGGGCAAGTTAATATACATTGCCCTATTCTGTTAAGCAAAACTTGATCCATCTTATCTTTTTTAGTTTTAAAGAACATCAAGGCAACTCCTGGACGATTATCGGGAGTTTTGTCTGCTGGGACATATACATCGACTCCAGCCTCTGAATCACAGTGGATTGTTGATGTTCCGTAACCTGTTGCGATTTGACCAGCGATTTTTACCCATTTCTCATTTATAGCTGTTACTAAAATTCTGGTAAAAACCGCTCCAAAAGCTTCGCAAAAAGTATCTTCAATCTCCACACCATTTATATCCATTATTTATCAATATCTCTATTTTGTAATCTAAATCCTATATTTATTATAAATTTTAATAGAACGCAATAATATATAAAATTTTTAAGAATAAAAACTAAAAATTTTTATCAATTATCAATTTAAGAAATTCATTGTAGAATCTTTTTAATAATCAATAAATTTAAAGGTGTCAAAAATGAGTGAAGAAAATTTTTTAAAGATTGGTATTCTAAAGAACGGGACAATTGGTTCCTCGTTATTACTTGCATTTTTATTGGATGAAAGGGCTGAAGCTACTCGAATTAAAGTGCGAGAAGTTACTTCGGGAGCGAAGATGAACCCCCCAGAGGAATGCGTAGAAACGATGCGACGATTGTTGGAATTTGAACCGGAGTTGATCTTGATGTCCAGCCCAAATGCGGCATTAAAAGGACCTAAAGCAGCAAGAGAATTAGCAGGAAATATTCCTACGATTGTAATCTCTGATGCTCCAGCAAAAAAGGCCATCGAAGAATTTAAGGAAAAAAATATGGGTTATATTATCGTAGGTTGTGATTCTATGATAGGAGCAAGGCGTCCATTTCTAGATCCTATCGAGATGAGTTGCTTCAATTCTGATCTATTAAAAGTTCTTACGATTACTGGTGCTTTTAATATAATAACTAACGAATTAAATAAAGTTGTAATGGATATGTTAGAAGGGAAGGCTCCTACTTTACCTCAGATTGAAATTGATGCCACTAACGCTACAGCGGCAGCAGGCTTTTCAAATCCTTACGCTCAAGCTAAAGCGATTGCAGCTTTTGAATTAGCTGCTTCAGTTTCTAAGATTACTGGAAGAGCATGCTTTGTTTTAAAAGATAGAGCCGATTATATGCCTTTATTAGCTGCATCTCACGAAATGATGAAAACTGCTGCTGAGTTATGCATACAAGCTAGAGAAATAGAAAAATCTAACGATACAGTATTGAGAACGCCTCATCATATTAACCAACATCTTTTAACCAAAAGAAAACTCCACGAAAAAGAAGCTTAATTATTATTATTAAAATATAATTTTTAAAAAATTCTTATTTTTTTAAGTTAATTTTTTAAAATAAACAATAATACTAAAAAAATTAAGGTAATCCTCTTAAAACATTTTTTGGATTCCCTTTATCTCAGATTTTAATAAATATATTAAAGTTTCGATATATTGTCTATTAAATGAGTCTTTGTCACGAATTGCATTATATGCATTTAAATATTCATTTATTTGTGCTTCTTTTTCAATTATCTCAGTTTCAAAACAACCTCGAGCAAATTCAGATGTAAATTCGCTTTTAGCAGATAAAACGATTTTTTCTCCAAAACTGATTATTTCATTAACCGACCAAATCACCATTATGTGCACCTTTTAAATTTTATTAAATTTTTTCTTATCTGTAAATATCTTCGACTGTTTCTTTAATACTTTCTTTATAAGCCCATTTAGCTTTATTAACGCCTAATTGTACTTTTTCTATTGCTTTTTCAAAATCAAGTTGAGAAATTTTAACCTTTTTATATGAATCCGGATTTTGGGTATCGATATTATCGTCAAAAACACCTCTGCGAATGGCCAAAAGTGTGGCTTCTTCGCAGATTGCTTCTATATCCGCTCCTGTATTTCCTTCTAACTGTTCTGCTAGTTTTTCAATATCAATATTATTATCTATCGGACGATTAGCGAGGTGTATTTTAAATATCTTAATTCGAGAAGGTTTATTTGGCAATGGAACTTCTATATGCCTTCCAAATCTTCCTGAACGCAGAATGGCAGGATCGAGAATATCGGGTCTATTTGTAGCAGCAATTAAAATAACATCGTTTAATTCTTCTAAACCATCCATTTCTGTTAAAAATTGCGCTACAACTTGTTCAATAACCCTTGAACTTGAAGATGTAGATCTTCTTGCTGCGATGGCATCAATTTCGTCAAAAAATATAATACAAGGAGCAGCCGTTCTTGCTTTTCGAAATATTTCTCTTACAGCTTTAGCACTTTCGCCAACCCATTTTGATAGAAATTCAGGACCCTTTACTGAAATAAAATTTATTTCGGTTTCATGGGCAACTGCTTTAGCCATTAATGTCTTACCCGTCCCAGGAAGACCAAAAACTAAAATTCCATTAGGGGGTCTTGATTTCATATGCTTATAGAATCCCGAGTACTTAAATGGCCATTCAACAATTTCTCTTAATTGCTGCTTTGCGTCTTCTAATCCGCCAATATCTTCCCAGGTCTCAGTTGGTTGCGTAACAAATACTTCTCTTAATGCAGAGGGTTCAATACTATTTAATGCTGTAATAAAATGCTTCATTTTGATTATTAATTTGTTTAAAATTTCTTCCGGTATAGGTTTATCTAAGTTAATATTAGGTATTATCTCCCTTATCGCAAGCATAGCTGCCTCTTTGCATAAGGCTTTTATATCCGCACCAACAAAACCATGTGTTTTTTCAGCGATAAGATTTAGATCAATATCCTCATTTAGAGGCATTCCTCGAGTATGGATCAATAAAACTTCATAACGACCTTTAGTATCAGGTACTTTTATTTCAATTTCTCTGTCAAACCGCCCTGGTCTTCTTAGTGCTAAATCAATATTATTTATTTTATTCGTTGCACCAATGACTATGACTTCACCTCTCCCTTCTAAACCATCCATAAGAGATAAAAGTTGAGCCACAACTCTTGATTCTACTTGAGCTTTATTTTCATCCCTTTTGTGAGCAATTGAATCTAATTCATCAAAAAAAATAATAGAGGGGGCCTTACTTTTTGCTTCTTCAAATCTTTTTCTAAGATTTTCTTCACTTTGACCAAAAAATTTGCTCATTATTTCAGGTCCACTGATATTTATAAAATAGGCATCAGTCTCATAAGCTACTGCTTTTGCTAATAATGTTTTACCTGTACCTGGAGCCCCATGAAGTAGAACTCCTTTTGGAGGATCAATTCCAATTCTTTTAAAAAGTTCAGGATGTCTAATAGGTAGTTCAATCATTTCTCTAATCTTTTGAATAGCATCTTCTAAACCCCCTATATCCTCGTATGTTATTTTTCCCTGAATTTCTTGTAATCTCTGTTCTAAATCACTAATTCCTTCATATGCTATTTCTTTTTTTTTTATTTCGTTAATTTCTTGAGTTGATTTTTCACTAAATAATATTTTTGTATCAAGTTGAATTTTAACCGCTTCAGAATTAGGAGTGTAATCAACGACTACAAGGTCAATTCTGCGTGCCATAGCGTAGAAGCTTAAGCTATCTCCTTTTGTTATTGCCCTATTTTCTAATTTTCTAGCTAAGGCTTGAGGGTCTCGCGGGATTAATGAATTATCTAACCCCGTAAAGGTTATTGTATTGGCAATATCTACACTGATTTTTTTAATTTCAACAAGATCATCAATTGAGGCTCCTAAATTTCGTCTTAGGGAGGGATCCATACGAATAATCTTTTTTCCTTTATCTTCATTTTTTCCTGTTGACAAAGATGCAACAGTTTTTTTATTTACCACAGGATAGATGATTTTAATTACATCACCAACCTTAAGATTTAAATTTGAAACCATCTCTGGGTCTATTCTTACAATACCTCTCCCTGCGTCTTCTTTGAATGCATCTTTAATCCTTACCTTCCTTACAATCCCATCAATATTCTCAACCATTTTATTCCCCTCCAAACTAACCAATAAATCAATAAAAAAAATTTAAAAAATTTAAAATTTACATTCTAGATAACAATTTTTTAGCAACTTCGAACGCATAGTTATAATCAAATACCTTTGTACCTTTAGTTTTTGTTGCTTCCTTTAATATTTCTCCCTCCGAATTTGCTTTTAAACGACCTAATGCTAATGCTCCGATTCCAAAAATTCCTGGATATATTTCTTCATTATCGTGTTTTGGTCTTATTCCTTCAATTCCATAAGGGGGAACTAAATTGATATCTACTACAATTTTCTTACCTTCTAACCTTTCCATTAGATCGCTTGATAAAATTTCAACACCAGCAGCAGCTAGAGACCAAATAATTAACGCATCTTTAGCAACATTATATCTTTGTTCTTTCTCAGGCGCAAAAATCCCTTTAACCTCGGTTGCATTCTCACCAGCTTCTTCGGTTAGTTCTTTAGCAAGATTTTTTATAAACACATCGTTCGATTTATCCCAAGTTTCAACTAAAAATGTATTCAAACCTTCTTTTGCGGCTAATATGGCAGCAATTCTGGCAACTGGGCCTGCCCCATAGATTACGACTTTTTCTCCTTTTAAATCACTAATTTTATATATATTTCTAGCATCGTATAAAGTCTTAGCTACAACTGCAGAAGCAGTAGTATGAGAACCCCTTGGATCTATTATTACAGGACATTCAAATGGAGGTACTAAGGATTCAATAACTTTCTTAGAGATTTTTTCCCCTTCTTCTACATTAGATCCCCCAATAAAAAAGGTTGTAGGTGCTTTAGGTTTACGTGAAAATATAGCATCCTGGACAAGTTTAGGAACTTGATCCGCCGTCATTCTACTTATTGGCACAACAATATCAAAACCAGCGTCGTAAGCCATGTTAATGTCAAATGGAGAAGCGTTATCATCCGTATCAAAAAAATAACAAATCTTATCTGAAGTATCCTTTTTCTTTATTTTAATTGGCGTCAATTCTATTATTGATTTAATACCAAGAATACTTTCAATTTTATTTCCAATTTCATTATTTTGAGTAATTTTTCTCATCTCACATCATTAATTAAATTATAAAATTCTATGAAATTATAACTAAAAAAACTATTTAGATATTTCAACAACTACCTCTTCTTCATACTCTTTTTCGATTTCTGCGGTTTTAATAGTTCTTTTGATTTTGATCTGTTCTGTATCGATGCCTAAATCGTTTGCTAACTTATCAAGGCCTTCAAAGTGCCTTAAATCGCAAATAAATAACCCCTTTGATTTTTTCCCTTCAATCTCCTTGGCAATGTTTAAAATATTCATCATCATCCAAGCCTCTCTAACTTTATATCGAATTTCATCTTCTTGTGAGTTATAATCATTTTTGAGATATTCCTTCCATAAAACTAATTGTTGGAAAAGTTCATCCTCGGAGGGAACAACACCTTTTTCTGTAATTATCTCTCTGATTCGCTCTTCAAGTATTTGCAGCATATTTCTATGCTCATCTAATGCGGCGGAAAGATAAAATTCCGCATTTTCAGAGATATCAGCATGTTTAAATCGAATTCCTTTCTTTTGGAATAAGGTTTTTAGAGGATCGTTAGGATTTAACGGGTCATTCCAAAAATTGGGTTTTTCTTCCAAAGCAAAATCTGGTGAATACTTGTCGATTAAATTATCGACGAGCTGAAGATATTCTTTGCTAATAAGATGTAAAGACCATAGCAAATCTTCCTTTTTTTCTTTAGGAACTTCGAACCACCAATCTATTGGAAACTCACTTTCTACCATGATAAGCTTTAGATACTTATCTTTTAATGGCTTTAATTCTAATACTTCTGGCATTTTTTCTCACTCCTTTTTTTTAATTAAAATATAATATTTTGAATTGTATGTTTTTTAGTATAGGAAATTACCTTTACACCCAAATCTCTTAAATTTGCCACGACTTGAGGGCAAATATCCTCGCAAATATCCTCTTGAACAAAATGTACAAAAGAAACAACTTCATTTTCAAAATGATATGCAAAATCTAACATTTTTTTTACGATCCACTGTGGTCTTAGCTTTAAACTTAAAAAAATCTCTTTTTCTTGAATTTCTTCGCTTAACATGTCAATCCAGTTTTTTAAACTTTGTCCTTTGAAAGATTCTTTATCACTCATATTTTCATATTCTTCAAATAATTCATTTTGAAGTTTTTGTTTTTCAACAACTTCTTCGTAAAGATATCCCATTGCATAATCTGGTATATCTACTTGAATATATGGTATTCCAAGGTTATCTAATGTTTGTGCAAAAGGTGTTTTCTTAAATTCCTTCATATTTACTTGAAAATCTACGGTAACAAAATTAACATCTTTCTTTTTAAGAAATTCGGTTAATCCTAATGTATTTTTATTTTGAAAATACCTGCCATTTTCTTTTGAGGACATATATGCTATTATTTTTTTATTTTTTACTGACTTCAAATCCAAAACTTCCATATATTAATCCACCTCTTTTATTTCAACTTTTTAAATAAGTATTTACCTAATTGAATTGTAATAAGCTTGAAATATAAAGAATTTGACAAGAATATTTTTTAACTTCTTGATAAGGAAATTTATCAAAATTTTTTTCATAACAATTTTTTTAGTTAATTGAAAATCGTCATTTTTATTGATGGAATTCAGGGATCATATGATCATTTTCTAACATACTTATATACTTTTACAACATATATTATCATGAAGAAAAAATAATTTGTCAAAAAAAAGTTTTTAACAAAATAAATTTAGAATAAAAACTCAATAGGAAAGCTCAAAAATGGATATATATTCAATTTTAGCCCATCCAATGAGAAGAAAACTCTTATACCTTCTCGAAGAAGAGGGATTTATCCCATATACCGAATTAATGGTGAAGTTAGGTATAAAACAAACAGGACAATTAAATTTTCATTTGAAAAAGCTTAATATTTTAGTAAGTAAAGACAAAAAATCGTATTATTTAACTGATGACGGTAAAAGAGTTTTAAGGGTATTAGGATTAAACAAAAGAATTTTATCTGGAGAGGAAATAGAATATTTAAAATCAAAAGGGAGCGAAATAAACAGAATAGGTGTTATTATATGTAATTGTAATACAGAAATTACAAATGTGCTTAACATTAACTCCTTAGAAAATTATGTAAGTAAAATAAACAATGTAGTCTCAGTTAAAATCCTTGATAATTTATGCCAAGAAAAAAATCAAGATAATATTAATAATTGGATTACTGATAACTTCATAAATAAAATTATTATCGCTGCTTGTTCTCCTAAAACACATCAACATATATTTGAACATCTTTTTCAAAATATAATTGATAATACAAATATTGAGATTGCAAATATAAGAGAACAATGCTGTTGGGTACATTATTCCAGTAAAAAGCATATTGATAGTCGTTTAACTCTGAAAAAAGCGCAATTACTTATAGAAGCCTCAGTTAATCGAGTAAATCTTCAAAAACCAATTAAAGTAAAAAGAGTTGAAGTTGAAAAAAGCTGCGCTATTGTTGGAGGTGGGATTGCGGGTATGAACCTAGCTTTAAACTTATCAAAGGCAGGTATCAACGGTTATCTAATTGAAAAGTCACCTACATTAGGAGGAAAAGTAGCAAGATGGCAAAAAATTTCTAATATGGGAGATTGTTCTGCTTGTTTCATCTCTGAATTAATTGGGGAAATTGTAAAAGATAAAAAAATCGAAATATTGACAAATACAGAAATAATAAGTGTATCTGGAGAAGTTGGCAATTTTACTATAGGATTAATTAAAAAACCTCGCTATATTGATGAGACTAAATGTACAGGTTGTAACCAATGTATTGATGTGTGTGCTCGAGAGAAAGTTAATATGTATGAATTTGGATTAACAAATAGAAAAATAATTCACTTTCCTTTTCAATACTGTTATCCTTATGTCCCCGTTATTGAAGATAATGATATTAATAACTGCCTTGAATGTAGAGTATGTGAACGCGCTTGTGCAAATAATGCAATAAATTTAATGGAAAAGCCTAAGGAATTAAGAATTAAAGTAGGTGCAAAAGTTATAGCTATTGGTTCAGATCTTTATTCAAATTTAAAAAAATATAATTACAACCCACGAAATAATGTTATAACTTCGGCAGAATTTGAACGAATTTTATGTTCAGATGGCTTAACTGATGGAAAGATTGTAAAATTGTCTGATGGGAAAATAGCGAAAACAATATCAATTATTCAAGAAGTAGGACCTTCAAACTATCTATGTGAATATTCGGATATTTTAACCCTAAAGTATATAGATATTATTAAAGTGAAGAACCCTGATTGTGAAGTTAATGTTTTTTACGATTTAAGTAAATTAAAAGAAAAAGACGAGATAATACTAAAATCTACTCATCCTAGATTTCTTTACGCTAATAAAGTATTAATTGAGACAAGAGAAAATATTAATTATGTAATTGCGGATTCTATTGAGTTTCAGAGTGATTTGATTGTTTTAAATATAAAATTAATTCCAAATAAGGATCTGAAATCTCTAAGAAAGATTATGGACTTCACTTTAAATGATTATGGTTTTATGAGTGAAGAAACTTTAGCTTCTGGTATTTATGGTGTTGGCACAATATTTGGGCCATTAAATTATCACTCAACTATTGCATCCACCAATAACATAGCATTAAAAGTAATATCCCTTCTTTCAAATGATTATTTAATAGCAGAATATACTGGAATAGAGATTAATGAAGATAAATGTGGATTGTGTAACCTCTGCGTCAATTCCTGCCCTTACAATGCAATAAGCATAATCTCCGAAAAAATTACTATTGATAAGTTTAAATGTAAAGCTTGTGGTATGTGTGCGAGTGTTTGTCCTACTAATGCCATCGAAATGAATATAAATACATCAGAAAAGATTTTAAAAACGATTGAAATTTTCTCAAAATTCAATAAAAAACCAAAAATCATCGCTTTTTGTTGCCAATCGTGCGGTTACGCTGCCGCTGACGATGCGGGATTAAAAAAATTGTTATATCCGCCTAATGTTTTTATAATCTCTGTTCCTTGTACTGGACGTATTGATACTGAATTCATTTTTAAATCTTTTGAAATGGGATTTGATGGAGTTATGATTATCGGTTGTAGAAAGGATTCTTGTAGATATATCGATGGGATTGAAAAATTAAGAAAAAGAGTCGGGCTTTTAAAAAAGATTCTAGGACCAAAGTTAAGCAGACGGATAATAGTGATAAGCTTAAATGGAGTAGAAGGACAGAAATTTGCTGAAATCTCTAATAAATTCTATTATTTATTAAAGGAGGAGATTAAAAGTAAGGCTTAAATTTTTAATTACTTCTTTAACGTCTTGTACTGGATGTATATCAGCATTAATATCGTTAGATGTATTTCCACAATTTCTTGAGAGAACGAAAATCGAATATTTTCCATTTATATCTGACAATTTAGAGATCAAAGAATGCGATATAGCGCTAGTAGAGGGGTGCGTATCCGAAAAGAATCAAATCGAATATCTTCAAGAAATACGAAAAAATGCAAAAAAATTATATGCATTAGGTACATGCTCTGCATTTGGGGGGATTCTTAGTCTCTCAAATAAAAAAGAATCGTATCCTATTTCAAAGTACGTAGAAATTGATGGTATTATTCCTGGATGTCCTCCTCCGTCCATACTTTTAGGAAATTGTATATTGAATTTAGTTGAGAACAAAAAAATCAAGCTAAGCTTAAAAAATATGTGTTCTACTTGTCCTTTAAACAACCACGCAAAATTTGATTTTCCATTAACAATAGAAAAGATTGTTCCAAGAAACGATGAAATTCATTTTCCGGAAGAAAATTTATCGTGTTTTTTAAACGACGGGATTTTATGTTTAGGTCCTGTTACTCGAGATGGTTGTGATCATCTCTGTATAAATCAAGGATTACCCTGTGAAGGATGTCTTGGCACGGCTTCAAAGGGTTTTACAGCGAATTTAATCAACATTTTAAGCCTTTTTCACCTTTCTAAAGACTTAAGAAAATATAAAGCGATATATTATAGGTTCTCAAAATCGACTGTAGGAGGGAAGGTTTGATAGATAAAGTTGTGGCAGCATGCACAAGAGTTGAAGGTAGTGGAAACTTAATCATTTATTTAAAAAATGATGAAATTTATCAAACTGAATTAAATTTTTCAGTATTTAGAGGATTTGAAAATATTTTAGTAGGGAAAAAATTATTAGAAATTCCAAAAATAGTATCTAGAATTTGTGGATTGTGCTACGCATCTCAAACAATTGCAAGTTGCAAAGCAATAGAAGATATATACGGAATAGAACCATCATATAAATCAATTTTGCTTAGAAGGCTTTTATTATCCGGAGAATTAATAAAATCGCACATGATGCATTATTTTTTCCAGTCCTTTCCAGATTTATTAAAAATATTTAATATTAATCATACAATTAACGATCCTTATAATTTGATTAATTACAATCCTCAATTAACGACAAATGTTTTTAATTTAATAAAAATTGGTTCAGAAATAAATAAGTTAATAGGAGGAAGGATGCTACATCCAATTACTCCTATTCCTGGAGGATTAATATTCAATCCTAATCGAAAGAGTTTAATTTCTATAGAGAAATATCTAAAAAAGGGGATTTACTATATAGACACCATAATTGAAAATTTTATAGATTTATTTTCTGCTTTTGATCCTCCTACAGAATTTAATCTTTCTAATCCTATATTTTTCGGTTTAAAGAATAATATGGGGTTTGATAGATATGAAGGAGATCTCAGAATTGAACAAAATGAAGCAACTTACGACGATTTTCAAGCGAAAAATTATTCAAAATATTTTGATAAAAACCCTAATCTTTATGGGATTACGTTTAAGTCAAATTCGAAAAATAACATTTTAACAGGACCAATAGCACGCTATAAGATAACTCAAAATTATGGGATTGATAAAATATCCGAATATATAAGCAATTTTGGAAAAAAATGGAAAAGCAATTTATTATTTTTAAACTTTTTACAATTAATTGAAAGTTATTACGAAATTCAGAAAAGTGTTGAAATGGTAAATACTACTTCACTAAAAAGTAAAACAAAACTTGAACACCTAAACTCAATAAAAAAATCAAATGGAATAGGGGTTCTCGAAGCACCAAGAGGTGTATTAATGCATCATTATCATTTAAATAAAGCTAAAATCGTTGATCAAGTAAAACTTTTCATTGCAACCGAAATAAATTTGCCTATTCTTAACAAAATGATCACAGAATATGCTAAAAAGCTATATGAAAAAGAAGATATCGATTCTGTTAAAGAAAAAACTCAAAGAATGATAAGAGCATTTGATCCTTGCATATCGTGCGCTTCTCATTAACATTAAAAATAATATTCATTAAATATAATTGATTTGATGAAGAAAATAATGATTTAAATTGAAAGAAAATCTCTTAAATAACGCCAATACAGAGTGTCCATTTAGTGAATTGTGTGAGACTCTTTTGTTTTATTTTGATGAGACTTTAGGTCATATCCCACTTCTTATTTGTCCAGAAAATGCGCTAGATGATGATTCGGGAAAATTACATCTTATAAGATACCATCCAATTTGGTTTTTAGAACTTAAAGATGAAACTACAATTAACCGAATCGATTTAGAATATTGTAATCAAATGTATTTTGCGAAGAAAATTATTATTGATTCTAAGAGAGTTAAAAGAAGATCAGGGTCTTTTCCAAAATTGGGTGAAACGATTGTATTGATACTTATGTTACCAACAGATTTAGATGTTTTTGGGGGAGATGTATTAAACTTATTAACGGAAAAATTAATCACCAAATTTGAAAATACGCTTTATTATGTAATCGAGTCAGAAATTGCGAAACTAGAAATTATCAAAACAGAGAAATTAATCAATAAGATAAAAAAAGGAGATCAAATAAAAGAAGAAATAAAAGCTATAATTAACCTTACTTGTGAGGAATATTTTTCATCTGTAATTAAACAAACTGATACGACCACTTTCAAATTGCAAAAAGCAATTTCTTATTTAACATTTAAAGGAATCGATATTGACCACATTGTCATAAACAATCAAAATAAATCGTTTTCTAAAATTCGATTATTTGATTATGATAGAGTTGTTCAGCAAAAATTAGGAATTAAAGATCAATTTAAAATAACTAGTATATATAGTATTAACAATTTTCAGGAAATAGAAGTTTTAGTAAAGAATAACAGTAAAAAAGAATTCGACGATCTCATCGTCCGAATTACTTATATTAAAGAATTTTTTGAAAAAGAGGTATTAAACGAAAAAGTTGAAAAATGCATTCCCGAAGAAGAATTATTGTTTATAACACCTGTAATTAAAAATACAAACAATTATTTGTTTTCTATTATTGAAGAACATTCTAATATAACAATATTTTCTAATAAAATTGATTTAGAATTAATTAAAAGTCGTCCCTATTAAGGAATTTTTTCAAATTTTGGAAATCTTCTCCATTTAATTCGGTTATCACCGTATTAAAAGTTCCAATAGTTTTATCTTTTGTAACAACCATCAGTACCGATCCATTGCTAAGTTCCTTCATTAAAATATAGTTATATTCGCTTTCATATATGACAGTGGATAATTCCAGAGGTGACAACGGGGAATCTGAAAGATTCATAATCCTTGTGAAGATTTGATATATATTCGATTCAAGCGTTCCTATTTCTAGCTTCATAAATTGAAGTTTATGATTTAAATCTATTTTTCCCAAAGTTGATGCTATTAATAGCCCATCCGGTTGATTAAACAAAAAGTATTCCGAGAGTGTAATAATCTTTAACTGATCTAGCATGTGTCTTATTTTTCCTAGTCTTTGTAGCGCTAAAGTATTTTGTTGGATTTTGTAATCTAAAATTTCAATTAATCTATGTTGAGCACTCCCCTCTTTCACCGATACAGGGGTAAAAGCAACTCTATTTTTCAAATCGTCGGTGAGCTTATCGATAAGTAGTTCATATAATTCGTCTTCCTTCGATTCCTGAAGATCAATTTTATTTAGCAAAACATATACTTTCTCGACTTGAGGACTAAATTCAAAGAGGTACTTCAAAAAATTATCAAAAATTTCTTTTAAACGAGGTTCATTTGCCGTTGAATCCACCATGAAAACTGCCGTCATTACTTCAGAAAAGACAAGCTCTCGTTGTTTTTCAGAGAAGTATCTGTCCATGTAAAGTTGTTGTCCTCCTAGATCCCAGATGGATAATTCCATAATTCCACGAAAGATAAAATTTTCCCTCGAAACTCCTTTTGTAGGTTTTAGATTGAGCACTTTCATGAAGTTATATCCTAAACAAGTAGTACGCATTAGCGATGTTTTACCTGCACCACCGGGACCAAATAACAGTACTTTTATTTCTTTTCACCATTAAACAATTTATACTTCTAATATATTTTTTATAAAAGGATGTTTATTTAATTTTTTCTAATTTCGGTTAAATTAATAGATTTCAATTAAAATGACGATTGAATTAAATATAATTTTAAATTACCTTATGTAAACTTTAATTTTAATAAAAAGAGATTTTTGTTTATTATGGATTTAGAGAGTTATATCAGAAATGTCCCAGATTTTCCAATCGAAGGAATTCAGTTTAAAGATATTACAACTTTAAGTAAAAATCATGGTGCGTTCAAAGAATCTTGTGATAGGTTAATTAACCATTTTAATAATAAGGGGATAAATAAAATTTGTGCTGTTGAAGCTAGAGGATATATCTGGGGCGGTGTATTGGCATACCAGTTAGGTGCAGGATTTGTATTAATAAGAAAGCCTGGAAAATTACCTGCTGAGACGATAAGTGAGACTTATGAACTAGAATATGGAACTGATACAATTGAAATGCATAAAGATGCTATAGAAAAAGGAGAAAAAGTTCTCTTATTTGATGATTTATTAGCGACTGGAGGTACCGCTAAAGCAGCTTGTAATCTGATAGAAAAAGCGGGTGGTGTTGTAGTAGGCATAGCATTTGTTATAGAACTCACTGGAAGCCTACATGGTAGAGATAAACTAGTAGGGTATGATACGCTTAGTTTAGTTCAGATTCCCGTAGAGGAATAGTCTTACGATTAGAATCTTTCATTAATATAATAATATAACAACCCATTTTTTTCCCTTAAAATTCTCCATTATTTTTAGTCTGAAAACTTAAATAACTCTCTGTACTTTATACTCACAGTAGAATATTAAACACAATAATAGGTGTAGATTTAATTCCAGAACTTAAAAAAACGCCCTTCTATAACTGTCATATAGAATTAGGAGCAAAGATGGTAGATTTTGCTGGTTTTAGTATGCCAGTTCAATACGACAGCATCATAAAAGAGCATGAAGCAGTACGATCTAAAGCAGGGGTATTTGATGTATCTCACATGGGCGAATTTCTGTTGGAGGGTGAGGATGTCATTGACTTTCTTCAATATGTAATGATAAACGATTTAAACTTACTCGAACCATCGAAAGGTCAATATTCTTGCATGTGTTTCGATAACGGTACCGTCGTTGATGATTTAGTTTATTACGAAGAAAATCCAAACAAATTTAGAATGATTGTTAATGCTGGGAATGTTGAAAAAGACTTTCAGTGGTTAAACGAGCATATAGGTAGTAGAGATGTAAAAATCACCAACTTATCTTCAGTGCGATCGCGTTTAGCTTTTCAAGGTCCCAAATCTGATGAATATCTACAACCTTTGGTTGATGTAGATTTAAACTCGATTAATCGCTTCTATTTTGCTCATGGTAATTTAAATAAAGCTCCGATATTTATCGCTAGAACAGGTTATACTGGTGAGAGAGGATTTGAATTATCAATCGATAATGTCTACGCAGAGAAAACTTGGAGTGATTTGATCCAAACTGGAGCATCTCCAGCTGGTTTAGGGGCAAGAGATTCTTTAAGGTTAGAGGCCACCTATTCTTTATATGGCCATGAAATAAACGATTCAATAACGCCTGTAGAGGCAGGACTATTTTGGTTAGTTAAACCTAAAGAGGGGATAGAGTACATTGGTAAAAAAATACTTATGGAACAAAAAACACATGGAACTGAGAGAATAATAGTAGGATTGAATTTATTGGAACGAGGTATCATTAGAGAAAATTTTAAAATTTTCAAGGAAAATGTCGAAATTGGGTATGTCACCTCAGGAGGATATTCTCCAACTCTCAAAAAAACGATTGGTTTAGGTCTTATTAATAAACAATACAAAGAGATAGGAACTACGCTTGAAATTCAAGTGAGAAATAAAAATCTTAAAGGAACTGTCGTATCTACACCGTTCTTTCGCAATGTTTGAATAACACTTTATTTTATAGTATGAGGTAGATAAATATGAATTATGAATTCCCTGATAACTTAAAATATACGAAAACGCATGAATGGGTAAGACTCGAAGATAAAACAGCCACTGTAGGTATAACAGATTTTGCTCAACATCAATTAGGTGATATTGTGTATATCGAGTTGCCAGAAAAAGGGGCAAATTTGGAAAGACAGAGCAGCGCTGGTGAAATTGAATCTGTAAAAGCAGTCGGTGAGTTGTTAATGCCATTATCTGGTAGAATTATTGAAGTAAACAGTACCCTTGTTGAAAATCCCGAATTAGTTAATTCTTCTCCTTTTAGCTCTGGTTGGATGCTTAAATTAGAATATACAAATGAATTGGAGATCAACGATCTTTTATCAGTTGAAGATTATAAAAGAATCGCAGAAGAAGAGAATTAACGAGATTATGGTAAAACTTTTATTTTAAATTTTTTATTTATAGGAGTTGGATAAAATGGATTTTATATCTCATGATGAGAAAACTATAGCTGAAATGCTTAAAATTATTAATGTTCCCGATGTAGATGATTTGTTTCAAGATATTCCTAAAGATTTAATCATTAAAACATTAAATATCTCTGAAGGGATGTCGGAACCTGATGTTCTAGATAAAATGAAAGAGTATGGCAATAAAAATAAAATATATTCTCATTCATTTTTAGGAGCTGGTTGTTACTATCACTATATCCCTTCCTTAGTTGATTTTGTTATAAGTCGATCGGAATTCTATACTTCATACACACCATACCAAGCAGAAGCTAGTCAAGGTTATCTACAGGCAATTTACGAATATCAGAGCGTAATCTCTCGACTCACTGAAATGGAAGTTGCTAACGCGAGTATGTACGATGGATCGACATCCCTTGCAGAAGCAGCTATCATGGCTTCTATTATATCGGGGAAAAATCAAGTCATTTTATTAGAAGGTGTTCATCCCGATTATATTGATGTAGTGAAGACTTATTGTTGGGGACAAAACATCGAACTTATAATTACTTCTGAAGATAAATTGAATGATGTGTTAAACGAAGATATTGCCGCCGTTATGTTCCAAAGCCCAAATTTTTTTGGAGACATTACCGATGTTTTAGTGATGTCAAATAAAGTGAAGGAAAAGTATCCCAACTGTTTGTTGATCCAGTGTATGACTGACCCTACTTGTCTAGGGCTCTTGAAACCCCCTGGAAAAACTAATGTAGATATATTCGTGGCAGAGGGTCAGTCCTTTGGAATAAGTCCATCATTTGGGGGTCCAGGCTTAGGAATTTTCACAGCAAAAAAGAAATTTCTGAGGAAAATACCGGGAAGATTAGTTGGAAAAACCAAAGAGATAAACGGAGACCGTGAAGGTTTCTTGTTAACATTACAAGCTCGAGAACAGCACATTAGGAGGGAAAAAGCAAGTTCGAACATATGTACTAACCAAGCATTATGCTCACTGTCTGCGCTTATTTATCTCGTCTCATTAGGAAGAACGGGGTTACGCGAAATTGCCAACCAGAATTTTCAAAAAGCTCATTATGTTAAGAAAGCTATAGCATCAATCCCGGGCTACAAAATTTTAAACAAAAAACCTACTTATAACGAATTTATTGTAAGGTGTCCAAACATTAATGGTTTAATTCGAGAATGCAAAAAAATGAACTTACTTCCTCCTCTTCAAATTTCAACCTATTATCCTGATATGTCAGATGTTGTTCTTGTTTGTGTAACTGAGCTAAATTCGCGTAGTTCTATCGAGAAGTTCATTAAAGCAGCTAGACTAGCCATAAACTACGAAGAGGAGCGTGCTGACTAATGGATGCTGATGAGTGTTTAATATTTGATAAGGGGAATGGGCTTGTTCAACGAAATTTCATACCCAAACTAGATGTTAAATCTAAAAGGATCGATGAGATATTACCCAAAAATCTTATTAGAGACGAACTACGAATTCCTGATGTTTCTGAAGTGGAAATCGTGCGTCATTATGTAAAATTGAGTAAAATTAATTATGGCGTAGATTCTGGAATTTATCCATTAGGCTCATGCACTATGAAATATAACCCAAAAATCAATGAAGTCGTAGCAAGAATGACTAGTTTTTCACAATTACACCCACTTCAAGATGAGAATGAAGGCGCTTTAGAAATATTGAATGAAATTTCAAAAATGTTATGTGAAATTACAGGAATGGATGGTTTTACATTACAACCAGCGGCTGGAGCGCATGGAGAATTGGTAGGATTATTAATTATAAAAAAATTTTTTGAGACAAAAGGAATCGTAAAAAATAAAATAATTGTTCCCGATTCGGCTCATGGTACTAATCCTGCGTCTGCAAAAATGGCAGGATTTTCGATGATTGAATTACAATCAAATGAACATGGGGAAGTTCCTCTGGATCATCTCGAATATGCGATGAAGCAAGGAGATGTAGCGGGAATTATGCTTACAAATCCGAATACTTTAGGTGTTTTTGATAGGCAAATTAAAGACATAACGAGGATCGTTCATGAGCACGGTGGGTTGTGTTATTATGATGGAGCAAACTTGAATCCTATGTTAGGGATTTGTCGCCCTAAAGACATGGGATTTGACATAGTTCATTTGAACTTACACAAAACATTTTCTACGCCTCATGGGGGTGGTGGGCCTGGTTCTGGACCAGTGGGAGTTACTAACGAATTAATTCCTTTTCTTCCTATACCTTGTATTGTATCAACAGATAAAGGAATAATCTGTAATTATGAGAACCACGATTCAATAGGGAGAATTAAAGCTTTTTGGGGTAATTTTGGAATAGTTTTAAGGGCTTTTGTTTATATCCTTTCTTTAGGTGCTGATGGATTAAAACGAGTTGGACAGATTGCGGTATTAAATGCTAATTATCTGAAAACTCTACTTAAGAAAAATTACGCTCTTCCATACGACCGGATTTGTCAACACGAATTTGTCCTATCTGATAAGTACTTACCAAATGATATTAATACTGAAGATATAGCAAAACGGATACTAGATTATGGTTTTTATGCTCCAACAATATATTTTCCACTAATAGTAAATGGAGCCCTTATGATTGAGCCAACAGAAACAGAATCTAAAAACTCTTTAGACAAGTTTGTTGAAGTAATGTATCAAATTTACAACGAAGCGCTAAATGAGCCCGAAAAACTAAAAAATGCGCCTTCTAATACGCCTATAGGACGCCTTGACGCAGTAATTGCTGCCAGAAATCCGATTTTACACGATTAATTACAATTGAAAAACAATGTCGAAATTAGTAATATAAATAATATTAATAAAAAAATATAGGTTGAGTGATGTTGCCTTATTAAATTATTGATCCTGATAGGGAATGCTTACATGTGCACTCCTTTTCAAAATCTATTTTAGGAATTGTTAGTTCTAACATTTTCATTAAGTTTGTCGAGTTTTTCTCCATTGTATCTAAAATTTCTTCTATACTCACCGCTAGTTTCTTTACGGGCCCTCCACAGGTCTCACAATATTCTTTAATCTCTACAACTCCACAGTTCTGGCATTCCCCTGCCCACACATCTAAGTCAGTTACCATGGCAATACAACAGTAAAAAATCTCCTTTTCAGCTGCGAGGACTACTTCAGGGTAAGTTGTCATTCCTATGATATCTCCTCCCCATTGTCTAAACATTTTAGATTCGGCTCTTGTCGAAAATCGAGGCCCTTCAATACAAACATATGTACCACCATTTTGAATATCTAATCCTTCAATACTTTTTCCAGTTTCGAAAAAGAGATCATTAAGATAGCTACAATATGGATCCGCTTGGTTAATATGACACACTTGTCCACCCTCATAAAAAGTATCTAACCTCTTTTTTGTTCTATCAATGTATTGATCAACCATGATAAATTTTCGTTTACCATGTTCCTTTTTTAAAGATCCAACAGCTGAGGGTGAAATAATACCTTTAACTCCCAATTCTTTCAATGCCCAAATATTCGATCTAGAATTTACATTGTGTGGAGGTATTGTATGACCTTTACCATGTCGGGAGATGTATGCAACCTTTTTACCTTTAAACTCACCAACTTGAATAAAATCAGAAGTGTGACCGTACGGTGTGTATATTTTTAGATCTTCAACATTTTCAAGTTTTATATCTGATCCTGTTCCCCCAATTATTCCAATTTCAGCTTTACCTTCAAATTTCATAATTTGAATCCTATTTTTTTATGTTTTAATTTAACTAAATAAAAAACTTGATATTTTTGGATTGTTTTAACTAAGTAAAAAGTTTTTTGATATTTATTTAAAATTAATAGAGTTTTTTTAACGTGGCAAAAATTTCTTTTTTAGGGAGCTGTAGAGAAGTTGGGCGCTCAGCAATATTAGTTGAATCAAAAAGTGGCGTACAATGCATTTTAGATTATGGTATTAGATTTACTGGGGAAGAACGCTTACCATTTAAAGCTGATATTCATAATCTTAAAGCAATTGCTCTTTCTCACTGTCATGTAGACCATTCTGGAGGATTGCCCTTTTTATTTAAAGATCGCGACATCCCGCTTTTCACCAATCCATTAACGCTAAGAATTTCAGAAATTTTACTTGAAGATATGATTAAAATTTCCAATTATCCCTACCCTTTCGGATACAGAGAGCTTAAAAAAACTAGAAAAAATACTTTATTTTTAAAAAATGGAGTACGCCAAAAAATAGACCATGAATTTTATCTTACTTTTTTTAACGCAGGACATATCCCTGGAAGCGTTTCTATACTAGTTGAAGTCGATAAGAAGAAAATTCTATATACTGGCGACATTAACACCCAAGAAACAAACCTAGTTTATCCAGCTAACCCTCACGAATTACCCGAAATAGATGCTCTAATTATAGAATCCACATATTCTGATAGAGAACATCCCTTGAGAGAAGAACTAGAAAAAAGATTCATTGAAGATACTTTAAACACTATAGAGAATGGTGGAAATGTTCTAATTCCTGCTTTTGGGGTTGCTCGATCACAGGAAATTTTACTTGTTTTAGAAAAGTACAATTATAAAAATGACATTTATGTCGACGGGTTAGCTAGGAAAATTTTAACTGAGTATTCTCAATTTCCTGAATCTTTCCGGAATTTTCCTCGTCTTAAGTCAGCAGCGAAAAAGGCTCAATTAGTTTCTAAAGAAAAGAGAAAGAAAATGGGAGGAAAGTCGCGAGCTTTGATTATATCTCCGTCAGGTATGTTAAAAGGTGGAGCTGCTATAGATTACATCCCAACTTTTTTAGAGGATCCAAATTCTGCAGTTTTTCTAGTCGGGTATCAAGTTGAGGGGACACCTGGTAGAAAATTAGTTGATGAAAAAATTTTTGAATTTAAAGAAAAAAGCAGAAAAACTTATGAATCCCGAGATATGCTAATTAAAGCAAAGTGTAAAATAGATTACTTTGACTTCTCAAGTCACGCAGATAAAGTCCACCTAAACGATTATATTAATGAAGTTAAATTTCACAATAATTCAAATTTTATTTTTTGCGTACATGGAGATGAGAAATCAACTACCTCATTTGCTCACAAATTATCAAGAGAAAATTATAATTCTGTAGCACCAGAGATAGGTGAAAGTTATTTATTATAGAAAGTAATATTTTAAATTAAATTTCTAATTCTCTCGCATTTGTTTTTCAATTATGTTGTCACAATTTTCTAAAAAAACTTCTATTTTGTTTATTGGTACTTTCGTACCTGCTGCTGGGGGATGTCCACCGCCTAAAGCTTCTAAATTTGAAAGTTCTAAAGCTTCCCTAATTGCTTCAGAAAGATTTACACCCTTTTTTACAATACTTTCGTGAGCTCTCCCCGATATTTTGAACACTTCCTCGTCCTTTCTTTTTGCACACCCAAAAATTGGTTTGTTTATGTCAATAATACCACTTTTACTAAATATTAACATGGAAGCAATTGTACCCACAATGTTTTCAGGGATAATATTTTCGCCAAAAAAATATTGGATATTGTTCTTGTATTGAATCTTATTCTCATCCTTTAACCACGATAACGCTTGAACTAAAGATTTCTTATAATTTAACAAATTATCTTTCGCTCTATTATAAGCAATTCTTCTATCACCCATTGCTATAGCAATTCCTAACGATGCGTTATCACTCCTTCCACATGAATTCAATAGATATGCGAAATCATTTAAATCATGTAATTCCGATCCCACAATTTCATTCTTTAAAATATATCTATTTACGATAAGTTTCTCTATAATTTCAGAAGGCTCAATATTTAACTTGAGAGACATATACTCTATAATTGCAGAAGAAACTTTTTGTTTTTCCTCTTGATTAAGGTCGTTCAGTGTTCTTATGTCTCCTTGCGAATTTTCCATTAAAATTCCTAATGATTTTAAGAATTTTAACATTTTACTTGTATTATCACTTAATCCCGGAAGATTAATCTCAGTTGAATATGAGATTGCTTCATTTAAGGGTTTAATCGGTGAAAAATTTAAATCGTTGTTCACTTCAATTAAATCTGCTTTGGTGGCATGTTCTAAAATTACAGTATTTAATCCAGTAAAGGAATTATTAGGGCCTCGACTTTGAATATCTCCCGTTGCTCCTACAAGTGCAATAGGAGATAAATCGAAATTTTTCTGATTTATAATTTTTACAAAAAAATAACAAAGCCCCGCCCCTGAAATTTCACCACTACCGTCAACTTCGTAAAAATAAGAGTTGATATGCCAAGGTCTTGAATTAGAGTAAATTTCTTTAATTTTACTATCGTTTTTTTCCGAGACATTTTGAGGTAAATGGTGATCAAATATAATAAATGGAATATTATTATTGAGACTATTCAGTTTTTCAGTGAGTTCTAAATACTGACCACTTCCAAAATCAGCAAAGATTAAGAATTTCTTGCTATCTTTAGAATTTTCTGCTATTTTTATTATCTCTTCTCTTTCCAACTGCCTTAAAACGGTTATTTGAAATGGAATCTTTTCTCTGTATAAAGCTTTCCCGAGAATTGCTCCAGCCGATAGCCCATCTGCATCAAGATGGGTATAAATATGTACCGTTGATTCTGATTTTTTTAGATGGTCTATAAACCAATCTTTAGTCTTTTTAAGATCGGAATTTAATAACTCAAGGTTTTTTGTTATTTTATTCATTTTTTATAAAATTTTAAAATAAACTTAATTTAATATATAGAAATAAGATTTTAATAATAAATACTCAATCAAAAAAAAAAATAAGTGAAAAATATGACACAACATATTAAAATAAACGAGTTAGCTTTAATACTTGTTAATCAAATAGTAGAGAATAAAGACTATTATAAAACAGAAATAATTCAATATGATAATGGAGCAACCGTCATAGATATGACAAATGCATCTTGGAATGGAGGAAAACTGGTTGGAGAAATTTGTATGGGCGGATTAGGAACGGTTGATTTCGCATCTTATAAACTAGACGAACATTTTATCCCTAGTGTTAATGTTCATACATCACAACCTATAATATCTTGTATGGCATCACAATTAGCTGGATGGAATGTAAAATTAAAAAAAGAAGTTGAAAAGGACGGAGAAGTTAAAAAAAAAAAAGTCTTTGAATCTTTAGGATCAGGACCAGCTCGAGCAAAAAGTAAAAATGAGAAATTATTTGATGAAATTGAATATGATGATAAATCTGATTGTGCTATCATCTTCTTTGAAACTCCAAAACTACCAACTGAAGAAGTAATGGCTTTTGTAGCCGAAAAATGCAGAGTTGCATCAGATAAAACATATGCTCTTTGTGCACCAACAGCGTGTTTAACCGGTTCTATACAAGTAGCTGCGAGAATTGTCGAAACGGGAATACATAAATTACACGAATTAAAATTTCCTCTTGGTGTTATTAAGGATGGATTTGGAACGACAACGATTGCCCCAATTGCTAAAAACGATCTTGGAGCCATGGGACGAACTAATGATTCCATCATAGCTGCGGGTATGACATATTATACTATAGAAGTTGAAAAAGAAGAACAAGACGAGTTATTCGAATTATTGAAAAAGGCTCCTGCTAATACCTCAAATAGCTATGGAAGACCATTTTTTGAGACATTTAAAGCAGTTAATTACGATTTCTACGCAATTGATCCTGGTTTATTTGCTCCGGCAACTTACACTATAACAAATATAAAAACTGGAAAGAGTGCTACTTTTGGCGAAATTAACCATAAATTATTAAAGGAGTCATATAAATTAAAATAGAATTTGCTTTGTCAAAATTTCTTCTAATTTCTTTTAATATTATTTGGACTCACACTAAAATTTAAAAATTAGTTAATTCATCTTGATATTTTAATATCTCTGCATCAGAGATATCTTTGTCAAATTCTATTTGTTGGGGGACTCCCAAATATGCGCACGCAATTTTTGCAGCAGCAGCAATTTCCGCTTTTTTTAATGTCAATGAATATTCATCTACTGACTGCACTTGATCCTCATAGTTTGCCCGACGAATAGTACTTCGGTTTTGAAAAGATTCCTCGAAATTCGTTCTATCATAACTTTCCTTTTCTTTTAGCTGAAATGACCTCTCAGATTTCATTTTATATAATAAAGATCCCATTTTATCTGCAACATTAAAAGGTAATTCATTATGCACTATTAATCTTAACATGTTATTGATGTCAAAATAATTTAGAGTATCATATTTAACTCTTAAATAACTTTTTAAATTATCTGGGTTTGCTTGACACTCGATTTCAGTCCAATCATGAATTGCTAGTCTTCTTCTAAAAAAAATCAATTCCCAATCGATTCCGAGCTCTTTTAAAAATTCAAGTAATTTATTGCTGTTTGGTTTTCTTGCTTCTATTATTATAAATAACTGCAAACCGTAATATTTATGTTCTTGTTGGAGGAAATAACCCCGTTGTTGCATAGACGCGAGAATTTTGATTTTAATAGAATAAATATCGTCGGATACATCTCTCTTTTCACACTTTAAGTAAATCACATTTCCTTCTTCACTCACATATTCACTATCTAAAAAGCCTAAGATACTGTCATTATTTTCTATGATAAAATGTTTTAAACCGGTTAAAGTTGGTTTAACATCGTATTTTATTAAATCGTTTTCTCTAATTGAAACATAATCAGTATTACTTCCCCCTACTGCCAATTTAATGGAGCGTAGCTTTAACTCTTTCTCTTCTCCAAAAACAGTTTTAAACGCATCAATTAGTGGAAATACTTCTTCTTCCAATATATTAAGATTAGCCATAGAACTTTCAAATGGTTGGGGATTCTCCGAAAGTTTGTTTAGTACTGGTGCTTCAGATGCATCTACTTCAATATCATAGTCTTTCGCTAAATTCTTCCGAACGATACAGACTGCTCTCCTTTTCTCGTTATACATAGAAAGAGTAGTCAAATTGTCAATAACCGCGCGGAATTGTTCAGTGGACTTCTCTTCAGATCCTTTAGATTTAAGTTTTCTTTTTGCCATAAACATTACCAACGAATAATGAGTAATTTATTCTATCTCTGTTAAAGTAAAAAAATAGCAATCTTATAATTTTATGTATATAGAATTATAATAGTCTTTAAGATGGTCTTTTATCTCTATTAATTACTTAATTTCTCTCTATTAAAAACAATAAGGACTCTTAATTTACTATTATATTTAAACGCCTTTTAAGACTTTGGACGAAATTGTGGTACTTAAAATATAAATAGGAAAAATCAACTTATATAGAAAAGGGCCATTAAAAAATGGTATTAAATCATACAAAGTATTAATCTAATTCCTCTTCTAAAAAATATTCAGAATTTCGCAAATAATACACAACTGTTGAGCCAAAATTATTACGAACCGTATATTTATTATCATCAACTTCTAATAATTCGATCGAATATGGTAATCTTCTGTTTTCTAGAATTTCTTCAACAATTCTTTTTTCTTCTAAAGCATCCATATTTATAATTATCAAACAAACAAAAAAAAATTTTTGATTTTAGAAAGATTTCTTACATTTATTTTACTACTACTATTCAGAAGCCTTTCCTGTAATTAAATTGATATCTAATTTTAGTATGCAAGTGTTTTTATAGGATTCTTCACTTTTAAAGAATCTTTTCTTTACTTTACTTGGATTATCTTCTAATTGGTTTAACAATATATCAAACGCATGCTTTTTTTCATCCAAGTTTTCTACAATAGTCATGTCTCCCCAAAAAACAATGGAGCGGTATTTATGAGAGCAATCACTCTTAATATAGCCTAAATCTTCTAGTATTGTACCACATACTTTTTGATTTTCCTTTAAATATTCTAGTTTTAATCCCTTTTGAGCACTATGAAAGTACAAGCAATTATTTATCTCATCAAAACCATAACTTAACGTTGCTATATATGGTTCGTCGTTTCTACACATAGAAATTGTTGAAAACTTACCGTTTTTCATAATTTCCGATAAGATTATTTTATCTAAAATTTCCCTTTCCTTTTTTTGCATATGATATTTCTGCATAGTTTTTACTCACCTACTTAAACAAATTTTATATCGATATTAACCATGATTAAAAATTACTGAATAGCAATAATTCCTCTGGATATGACTATAATATTTAAAAAAATAATTTCAATTAAAAAATACCGTATATAAACCTAACGGATTTAACGAATTTATTAAGAAACTGTAAAATTTTTAATAAAAGAAACAGTTTAAAAACCTAGATAGATGTTTATATATAAGTAATAGTATTAATAATATTTTTTAGGGGTCTACCGTAGTGGCTAAAAATGTTCTAGATATCGGATTTTTCAGCACAATGTATAGCCAAATCAACGGGACCGCTCACGCTGTAAGATTTTTATCTGAAGCAATTGCAAATCTTGGACACAATGTCCATGTCTTTGCACCAAGAATTCAAAATGGTTATAAAATACCGAAAACATTACATTTTCACGAACTTGGAGGAGCTATTATTGGCCAAAATACCGGTTTTGTCCTAAGTGCTCCCATCCATAAAATCTTTTTCTGTCAACATGACTATTTAGATTTAGTCCATATTCATACACATGCAACTGTAGGATCAATGGCTATAAATTGGGCTAAGTATCTAGGTATTCCAATGATAGGTACTCACAATAGCCCCATGCAATACTATACTGCTCAGTATGTTCCCATAATTGGTAAGTTATTAACAAAAGGCGACCTGATCTGGAGATATGAACGCCACATTGTAGATAAGTATGATTTTGTTCATGTTGCTACAAAATCCAAAAAAGATTTACTACGAGACTATAGGTTCAAGGAACCGATAGTATGCATGACCAACGGAATTCGCGACTCGTATTACACAAATTTAAAAGAAAATGGAATTCGTGAGAAATATGGTTTAGAAGGAAAGAAAGTCCTTTTATATGCATCACGATTATCTCCTGAAAAACATCCCATAGAAATTATTAAAACCTTTAAAAGAGTTCATCAAGAAGTCCCTGATGCTCATCTTTTATTAGTTGGAAGTGCTGGACCCTCAAAGGACCAAGTAAAAAAAATAATTAAAAAGAAACAGTACAAAGATTTCGTATCTTATGCTGGAAGCGTTCCTTTTCCCGATTTACTAAAGTTATATAATACTGCGGATTTAACGTGTTTATGGTCGTGGATTGAAGCTGAAGGACTTGTATTGCTTGAAGCAATGGCTCAAGGAACCCCAAATGTTGGAGCTAATGCATGTGGAATCAGTAATATAATTCGACACGGTAAAACTGGTTATTTAGCTAACAACCTTAGTCAGTTTAAAGATTATGTTGTTGAATTGTTAAAAAATGATGATCTTAGGGCTGAATTTGGAAAAAATGCCCAAGAAATTGCTCAAAATTATAGAGTAAGCGAGATCGCAAAAACATGGATTAAACTTTACAAATTTACAATTGATCAACTTTATCCTTTACGGTACAATAAAGCAGATAGGAAAGTACGTGTTGAATTAGTAAAAGAGTTTATACAACAATTACCTAATGCTACTTTTTAAACTTATTCTTTAATCTAACTTCGTTTAATCTTGACTGACATTTTTTACAGAGATTTACTGATTTATTATCGATCTCTTCTATATTTTTTGAAAATCGCATAGCACAATCTGCGGTAAGACAGTGTTCAAGGCCAATGATTATATGTCCAATTTCGTGAATTACTTCTTTAATTATCCTATTTCCAACTTTTAAGTTATATCCCGATTCTTTATTAAATTGAGGATTCAAATTATGAGTAGATACTATAGCACACCTGTGATTAATATTAGATTCTCCAAATAGGAATAATAAGCTCTCGTCGTTACTTGAATAAATAGGTAGGTCCGTAAGTCCTAAACCTACATTAAAATTGTGGCTTCTCATTAAATTCCTAATAATATCGTATAATTTGTTAGTTGGTTGGAGGGTTACCTTTTTAAAAGCTTGGTTTAATAAATTATGCTCTTTTTTAATCCCACTCTCATACAAAATAGAGGGGATTTCCAATTCTCCAATAAAAAGAATTTCATAAAAAAATGAGTTAAATATTTCATTAATATAAAAATCTAATTTCGTTAAAATGGATGTTGAAATCTTTCCGATAAAAACTATTCCCAAATAGTTAGGATAAATGTGTGTTTTAGAGGGAAATTGAGTTGAAGGTAATGGAATTTCTTGATTAATCAAAATATATTTATCATTTTGATATTTTGACATAATTTCATTATTTTACAATACGATTATCAAGCCTTATAATTCTTTATTATTATATATTTAAATTATTAATTATTTTATTAATTTAAATTAGTATTTCAAAAAACTTAGTCTATAAAATAATGTCTAATAACCCAAATTCAGTAAATTTGCGAAAGGATAACCAAGAAGATACGCGTCATTATTCAGAAATTAAAAACGAACAAAAAGAAATTATCGAAAAGGATATTGTTCCACATTTTTTACCAACTTATAGAATAAAGTTCAAATTTTACTCAATTCCTATTGTGGTCGTAATAATCCTAGCTTCAATACTGGCGTATCTCACCTTCTTTGTTGCGGGAGTTCAAGTCGAAGAAAGTTACTTTCCTGAAGATGAATTGGGGGCATTAGCTGTCATATTGAATGGTGTGATTTTTACGGTAATTGCGGTTGTATCTGGATTTACAATAGTATATTTTATCAAAAAGCTGGGGATAGGTGTTTTGAAATACCTTTTTGGAATAAGTTTCGGCTTTGTTAGTTTTTTCATTACCATAATGTTCTTAGATGTAATTGTTTACTTAATTTTTATCCAATTTCCTGAAACTAATTTTGTATTTAAGCTCTATCTTCTCTTTACGAATTTGTATCTACCAATGGGAACTGCAATTTCTGTTTTCTTTCTTATCTATAAATATTTCACATCAAAATCAATAAAAACTAAAAATTTTATCGTCCTATATATCAGCCTTCTAATTAGCGCTTCTATGAGCATCGTTTTACCTTTTTGGAGCACTCTTGCTATTTTGGTTGGTATATCTTTTTGGGATATTTTTGCTGTCCTTTATAAAAAAGGACCAATTAAGGAAATGATAGAAATACTTTCAAAGAATGATAATGAAGACGAAATGACAAAATCAGAAATAGAAGAGAAAATTGAAAGTGGTAATGCTGTTTACGATACATCCAAATTAGAGATTGGTATTGGAGATCTAGTTTTTTATGCTTTACTTACTTCCAGCGTACTTATATTCACGAATAATATTATTATTACGGCTTTGACTACCTTAGCAATCGTAATTGGAACAGGAATTACTATATCGAGATTGAAAAAAAATAAGATTTTGCCAGGACTTCCGATTTCCATATTTTTAGGAATTGGCGCTTTTTTACTATCCCAATTAATAGTAACAATCTTTTTTATATGATTTTTAATTTTTGAATATAAGGAGTTGTTCTCCATATTTATTTTATTAGCAAAAAATCTTGAGGTTAAATATTAAAATGGTAGATTTAAGTCGTTTTAAAACATTTGTTGTAGTTGGGGCGGGGACAATGGGAAGGGAAATAGCACAAGTTGCTCTAATGTCAAACTTATTTGAAAAGGTTATTTTGAACGATATTAATGAAAATGCTTTAATCACTGCGAAAAAATACATTACAACAGGTCTTGAGAAAATCGAATCAAAAGGAAAATTGGGTCAAGGTTTAACAACCGATTTTTTAATTAAAAAACTCATTACTACGAAAAACCTAATAACTTCAATCAAAGAAGCTGATTTTGTTGTAGAAGCAATACCTGAAGTAATGGAATTGAAGCAAGATTTATTTAAAGAACTAGGGGAATATGCACTAGAACATACTGTACTAGCAACAAATACCTCAACGATGAGTATCTCTAAAATAGCCGAAACATCAAACAGGCCTGAACAAGTAATTGGTATGCATTTTTTTACCCCAATTCCTTTACTTAGGTTAATTGAATTAATAAAAGGGGAGAAAACATCACAAGAAGCATTTGACATAGGGGTAGCAATTGGTCAAAAGCTACCGGCACTCAAAGGTAAAAGATATATTGCAAAAATAGAAAAAGAAAGTCCAGGATTTATCGTAAATCGCTTAACTATTGCGACAAGCCTCTTATTTAATTGGATTTTAGATATGGCTACTGATAAAGGGATTCCCTACGAGAAGATCGACAATGATTTTGTATCTCCCCCTGAATTGGGCCCCTTAGCTAAATGGGATTTTTTAGGTTTGGATGTTGTATGTGATGTAATGAATTATTTTGTTAAAGAAATATCGCCTGAATTTGCTCCCGGTAAAACTCTTACAAACCTTCTTAAAGAAGGTAATCTGGGAAGAAAAACGGGGAAAGGTATTTATGAGTGGGTTGAAGGAAAACCTAATATTAAAACAAATGAAAAAGCAGGATTATTTAGCCCAGAACAATATTACGCAATTCAATTAAACGAAGGATGTAGATTATTAGAGGAAAAAATTGTTAACGGGTATAAAATAATTGATGATACAATGTTAGCAGGAATGGATATGCCCGGACCATTTGGAGCTGGTAAAAGAAATTATGAAAAATGGTCCCAGATATTAATCGAACTCGCAGAAACCACTCAAATAAATTATTTTAAACCGTGTGACCTGATGAAATCTGGAGAATTTCTAAATTTTAAAAAATAAAGCGTTTTAATTGCTCATTTTAGATACAATTCGCGCAGTATTTATAATAAGATAAAAATTACATCGAGATAATAGTAGTAGATAGATACGAATATTAAATATCCTTAAACCTTACATAAATTATATACTAAATAATTTGAATTTTAGAAGTGGATACTCTTTACCTTGAAGAAAGAAAATTTACTCCCCAAAACGGGATTTGAAAAAATTATAGATTTTTTTAACAATAACCTAACAGTTAATCATCCCATCGCAATTGCAGAAGTTGTTGAGCAA
Source organism: uncultured archaeon (assembly GCA_964508365.1). GTDB lineage: Archaea > Asgardarchaeota > Lokiarchaeia > Sigyniarchaeales > SOKP01 > SOKP01. Next base: position 78,550 of record CAZDTP010000002.1, on the reverse strand, counting down.
ACTGGGTTTTCTTGGAGCTTTGTGAAAAAAACATTGTCTAAAATAAAAGACGATTACGATGGATTTCACTTCGAAAAATCGGGAAGTACGTGGATTATATGGAAAGACCGAAATCATATAATTAAGAAATTAGATGAAACATGTTCACGTTTTTTAGATGAAAATGGTGATAAATACTGATAATTATTTTTTAGATCTCAACTTTTTACCACTTAAGTATAATATACAGCACCCTGGACATATTGGCATAAAAATTTTTGATTCTATATAATTTCTGAACCTTTTATATTTCTCTCCGTTCCAAATATCGGCAATACCGTTCTCATAAAGATTTCCAAGCACTAAATCATAGAATACATGACATGGTGCTACATCACCATTAGCGACAATTTCTGCTGAAACCCAAGGAATAATGCACTTTTCATACACATCAATCATCTGATCCCAATTCGAAGTTAGATATGCTTCTAAATTCTGTGAAGAAAATGTAGGCGGTAGAAGCATCACATTCTTATTTTGACTGGAATAATAAGTTCGCACTCTGTTAACTTGTCTAGATAACTCAGTTCTGTCTATTTCACAGAATTCAGAAGGTAAACGGACCATACTTTTCCAATAGGTATCACTTTGAATTCCGAATTCTGAACTGAGAAATTCTGCGTAATCTTTTCCCATTTTTCTTGTAATATAGTTCTGCATTTGTATTGTAATATGATCTACTTTTGAAATATCAAGATCATGCAAGAAAAATTCTTCGACTGTTAGAAAGTTATCAGGAGTTATCGTGTAAATTATATCAATAAAAGGTTTTTTTGCTTTGTTCTTCTTTTTCGCCTCGAAAAGGTCATTTATTCCTTTAATTGCTTTATCGTAACTTCCAGAACCCCTTTGTTTATCGTTAATATCTCGAGGACCGTCAAGAGAAACCCTCACAAAGTCAAATTCTTTTTTTACCAATATTTCCGCATTGTCGGATAAAAGAGTTCCATTTGTTGGAGTATCTACAAAGGAATTATTCTTTTTAATTTCATCTATTAATTCTTCAAAATAAGGATATAGTAGTGGTTCTCCACCATAAAGGGAATAAATTGGTTTTACAATCGCAAGTTCTCTAATTAAGTTCTTAACAATTTCAAAATTTAAAATCTTGGGTTTCTGTTTAGTCCGAGAAGTAGAATATGCACCAGTGTCTCCCCAGAAATAACACATCTTACATCTTAAATTGCAATTCTCCGTTAAGTGGAGCGTTATATTACGAGGTAAAGAAGGAAGTGTAGGCATTGAAAATTAAATAAGTAAATAAATGAAATATTTTAACTGGTAAAAGCATGTGTGAAATTTAAATAAATATGTTTTGTCTCATAGGCTTCTAAAGATTAATTTACAAAATTTCTAAATGGTTTTGGTGGGTTAGCTGAAAAATATATATGACTATGTATTGGGAGAATTTTTTAAAAAGGAAGTATCTATTCGTCAGATTTTGGAGTTCATTAGATTAAATATATCCGTTTTATATAATCTTTACAAATTTTAATATATTATTCTTGAATCCTTAGAATATAAAGAGTGTGAAATTTCATTTAAAGTTTATATGCCATGATTTATTTTACTATTCAATATTAAAAGATTGATTATTAGCATTTTAAAGTGAAATTATTAATGAAGATTGAAAAATCAAGTCAAGATCTTGAAAATGAAGTTATCTATGGAGGATTATGCATCCATTGCGGAAGCTGTAACGCATTCTGTCCACATATGGATTTCAATAAGGAAACTGGGGTAGCTTATGTAGTCGATGAATGTGCTGAGACTGTAGGTTTGTGTTATAATGCATGTCCCCGCAGTTTTCTTCCCATTTCAGAAATCGAGCTAAAAATGTTTGGTCAAACACGCGTTGATTTAGGATTAGGTGTTTATAAAGATATCATCCAAGTAAAATCTAAAAATAAAGATGATATTCTATTTAATTTAGTTGTGGCTGCTTTTAAGTCTGGAGTAACAAAACATTTCGTTTTATCCGAACCTAAAAGCACAAAACCGCCAGTAGCATTTCCTGTAATCGTTGATGATGCTAAAACGGCAAAAAATTACATTCCTAAAAAAACGATGGATAACGCAGGACCATTAATTACGGGGATTGGCCAGGCTTACTTAGACAGGAAACGGGATATTGGTATTATCGGAAACCCATGCCATCTTCAAGGTTTGGCCAAGATTATAACAAGCGATTTCAACACAGGAGCAGAGCGAACTTCATTAAAAATAGCCTTTGCTTGCTCATCTGGTGGAATGACTGGTTGTAAATACTGTACTGATTTCTCTGGCGAATTTTCAGACATTTCATATAGTCCATGGGGGGCTCCAAAAGGTTCTGGCGAAGCGTTCCTAATAATCCGAACAGAAGTGGGTCAAAAGGTCGTAAATCACGCTATAAAAGAAAAGTTAATCGAAGTTACATCTAAAGAACCAGACCTCAGCGAGATGAAAAATTTTCTAAATAAGAAGAGGAAAAAAAATTTCAAGACCTTAATTGGAAAGGATAAGATTTCCGCTTCCTATTTGAAGCTAAGCTATGATGAGCTTAAAGATTTATTCGAAGAATCTTAATCTTCTAATTTTATTTTTTATTTAACTTATATCTATAGATATTACCAATAAATAAACGATTATAAAAACTATCCATTTAATAACAAAAAGAAACCAGAAATAGATATATAAGATATTTATAACCATTATTCCTACTACAACTGGTATTACTTTCAGAAGTAGAACCTCTTTGCGCTCAATTGGATTACAATCAGCCCATATTAGTAGAATTGTCCCTCCTAACATTAAAAAAGCTCCTGTTCCTGTTTGATATTTATAAGAGACATCTTTACTTATGTTCGTCATTGTAACTGAAAATTCAAATATTATAGAGAGAATCATATCAAGGAAAACCAATATATCAAAAATAGCTCCCTACCAATAAGTAAATCGGATAAAAATAATTTTCTTTTTCATTTATCTGACCATTTGAATGCTTTTAATTAGCCTTAATAGTATTAACTTGTTAAAATTATTTGTTTCGTTATTATAATATTAAAAGAAAGAATATAAAAAAAAGAGATTACTTCTTTTTTATGGTTGAAAAGATACCAAAACCACCGAATCGCTGATAGGAAAGCTCTTGAAATCCATGTTTGTCAATAAGATTGCGCCAGTATTTATATGGTTTAAACACAAAACAAAAGATTCCTAAAAATATAATTGTAAGAATGGAGTTCCTATTCCATTCACTAATATATAAATATCCTCCAGGCTTTAAAACTCGATACGCTTCTTCCAATGCTTTTTCAGGGCCATACTCCATATGAAGTTCATGTAACACTGAAGAAAAATTAACTATATCAAATTTTCCATCATCAAATGGGATATCAATTGCAGACCCATATTGAAATGTTGTTCGATCTTCAACCTCTTCAATTCTAGCATTCATCTGTACCGTATAAAGTGAATTCCCTGCTATTGCCTTCTTCTCATAGATATCTATTCCGGTTAGATGTCCTCCATTTTGTAAAAGCTTCGCAATCTTGACTGCTGTTCTGCCAGTACCACATCCTACATCTAAGATTTGTAGTGATTCTGTTTTGTAGAGAGCTTCCATGCTTTTGTCTAAATAGAAAGAATCACTAATCGTAAGATTAAGAGCTGTTAATCCAACACCCGGCCATAGAAATAAAAACATAAGAACTACACCAATACAAATAAGAATGTTTCCTAAGATACCATGTAAATATAGTCCAAAAATAAAAACAATTAATCCTACAAGACCAATAATAGTGAAACCGATGATCAAATCTCTTACATACCATCCATACTTAGGTTTTTCTTTTTTCAATTTAAATAACCTTAAACTTTAATTGATTAATATTTGTGACTAAGTGCCGCGACTATTTAAATGTTATTGTGTCATGACCTATAGTCACAACCTTTTTATAGTTGAAAACCTAAATTATAATTAATGAAAGGTGATACAACTGAAGAATACATACAAGGTTTACAAAAAACTGGATTAACACGGGAAGAAGCTTTAATTTATATTACTCTGATACAACATGGCAAAAAGGGAACATATATTAAAGATTTAACAGATCATTTACCTATAAAAAGAACAACCATCTACTCTATCCTTAATAGACTTCATGATAGGGGATGTGTAAGAAAAAATTCAGAATATGAGGGTCCAAAAGGTGCGAAAATCTATGCCGCAATAAGTCCTGAATTGTATATGAGTAGAATAATCAACAAGAAGAAAAAGGAATTTGAAATACTTAAAAAAATTGAATTAGAAGTTATCGATAAATTAGAAACTATGTATTTAGAGAGTGTTGAATTTTCTGTCAATGAAATTGATGATTTTTTGAAACCTTATTTGAATCCTCTTTATGAAAAAGGCTGGAAGGTTATTGAGCATATTGTCGAGAAATTTCAGATCTCACATGAATTTGAAGCGTATGATACTACTTTGTTAATCCCTGATGCAAAATTTGTAAAAGATGCTGGATTTATGGTATTTAAGTATAATCGAGATGTTGAAAATGATGAAAACACATTGAATTATATGTTTGATATGCTTTCAAGAAAAGGCAAGGAGGAAATTTTAAACAAAGGTATAGGAGTAGTAGATGTTAAGTTAATTGAAAGTAAAATTGAGATTAAAGGTAAAAAATTTAAAGGACATTTACCTAAATTTAAATTTGAAAATACAGATAAATATATACAAATGACAGAGACGGTAATGATTCCCATTAGAAATAAGATCTTTTTTTTGTGGGCTGAAAATCATAAATTCATCTTAGAAATGGCAATTGGAATCCTTTAGATTGTAAAAAATAAGACAAATTTTTTTAAGAGGTTTTTATCTTAGTAAAAAGATAAATAAACACCAATCTGCCTTAATATGAACAGAGATGCATTTAGGTATAAAATGAGTAAAATCTTTAAATTAAATCTCTCTTTTTTAGCATTGCTTCTACTAAAGTTTCAAAAACGTTAATATTATTTTCTCCGGTTTTCGAACTCGTTTCTATCAGAAAAGGTATATTGTGTTCGTGCTTGAATTCTTCTGCTTCATCTTTTTGAACAGTCCTTCTTGAGTCTGAAAGGTCGGCTTTTCCTCCAACCATAAAGAAAATTATATCATTCGTATTCTCTTTTACGATATCATACCATTCTTGAAGGTTCTGAAAGCTAGTATATCTCGAAATATCATAGCAGAGTAAACAACCTTGAGCCCCTCTAGAATAGTTTGGCAGGAAGAATCTGAATCTTTTTTCACCAGCAAAATCCCATATTTGAAGCTTAATTCCAGTATCACCTCTCGTTGTGCTCCATGTCAATAGATCAGTTCCAATTGTAATCTTCATTGGCACGAAATGACCAGTAATTAACCGTTGTATCATAGTACTCTTTCCAACGCCACCATCACCTACTACAACGATTTTAAATAAAAACTGGCGCTTTAGATCAGATTGTTGCGACATTATTGAGAAATTTACTAAAATTTGTTAGCAATAGATTGTAAAAATAATATATTTTTTTTTAAAACTTTTATTCAATATTTTATTCACTACTGAAATCTCTAGAGTATTTGTGATTTATATTTTTTAATATTTCAATAATATTGTTTTGCTTGCTATCTGGTAATAAATGGAGCTTTTCTATTAATTCAGTGGGGTTTATGCTAGATATATTTTTATAAATAAGGTAAAAAAGTAGGATGGTTATCAGTGGAGAAATTACTATAATTAGTAATGAACTTACTGAGATTTTCAATGGCAATGAACTTTCTATTCCAGTCCCTGGAAGTATATACATAATTCCAAGAAGCCCATTAATTTCCGTCAGAATTACTATACTCAGGTTTAAAATATTTAAAAAGATAAACGTACCTAGGTTTATTAGGTAAAGTAGCTTAAATTTTTTAAGATTTAGGTGATTTACTAGTATTTCTGTGATTTCTTCGATATTATCTCTAGTTTTAATGGTTATTTTGGAATATCTCCAAATATCAATTAAGATCCAATAAAAACCAAATGTGTAAATGAAATTAAATATAATATTAAAAAAAAAATCATAAGTCTGAATGAGTTGGGGATGATAATATGATTCCCCACCAATCCAAAAAAGTAATATTAATTGTAATATCGCAGTAAAAATCAATCTATTAGCATGTTTTTTTTCTAATCCAAGAGGACTGTATTTGATCGTGTTATCATAAATTGATAATCTCCATTTGTTAGCATTAATTACTCGAAAAAATAGAGAAAAAGTGTAAGTAATTACCGGAAAAAGCAATAAAAAAATGTTTTTCCAAGATTGAGCCAAAATAAAGAGATAAAATATAATAAAAATAATCAAATCACGGAGTAAAGACTCATTGAGTAATTCTCTTAAAAGTAAAAACTCTTGTTTATTATTCTTTTCACTCATTTTCTTATAAAATTAAGCATTAATAAATAAACTTATATGGTCTTTACAAATATTAACTTTGAATTTATATTAAGATTATAAGATAAACAACTATTTTTATCATGAAATTTTGCCCAAACTGCGAAAAAGTATTATTTCCTAGTAATAATCGATTTTATTGTAAAACTTGTTCTCTCTCTTATATTCTGAAAAAGGGTAGATTAGTAGTAAACAATGACAACGACTTATTGCATGAAATTGATCATGCAAGTTTTGATGATAACAACTCTAATGCGGAGAATAAAAAAAAATCAGATAAAGATACCAGTAATTCAAATCCTCAAAAAATCAGTTACCTAACCTTTTTTCCCTATGTTCATTTTAGAAAAGAGCAAGAGAGTATCATAAAGCAAATCGAAAAAGCTTCTCAAGAAAAAAAAAATTCTTTACTTGCAGCACCGAACGGAACAGGTAAGACCATTATCGCTTTAAGCGCCATGTTACCATTAGCAATTAAAAAGAATTTAAAGATAATATATTTATGTCGCACCCACTCCCAAAACACTCGGATTATCAAGGAACTTACAAAAATTTCTAATCATTTGAGAAATAATGAAATCAATATTAAGGTTAACGGACTTTCTATTCGGGGAAGGAACGAAATGTGCCTTAATGAAGTACTTTTGTCTTTAAAACTTAATCCCCGAGAATCAATGGCTGTGTGCTCAGATTTAAGAAAAAATAGGAGCTGTAAATTTTTTCTCAACCTAATTAAAAAGAGAGATCAATATGATAATTTAATTAATATCGCTCCTGAAATTTTCGATGTCCCCGTAGATGCTGAAGATTTAATAAAATTTTGTAGCGAACAAAAATTGTGTCCTTATTTTTTGAGCAAATTTCTCTTAAAAGATATGAAACTGATAATATGTAATTATCAATGGTTATTTAACCCATCTATCCGGCAAAATTTTATGCAATTTATAGATAAAGAATTAACTAATTGCATTTTAGTTCTCGATGAATGCCATAATGTTATTGATATAGCAACTGAAGTTAACTCCGATAGGATAACTCCATATTCGCTTAGATTATGTTTAAAAGATCTTGAGATATATCGTTCACCAACTATTATGCAAGCATTCGTGACGGCTCTTATAAGTCACTTAGATAAAAAGAAAAAAAATCTTAATGTTTTTGAAAAAGAAATAGATGCGGAAAAATTCTTAGCTCAAGTGTATTCTATCTTACGCATTGTTAATTTGAATGAGTTTAAAAATTTCGTTAATGATTTACTAGATTTTAGTGTTTCAGTTCACGAAGAGAAATTAGCTAATGGAGAAATCTCAAGAGATTATTTAGGGTCCTTGGCAGAATTTTGGATAAAATGGATAAGGTGTTATCTACTGGAAAACTATTTCTTCTGTTATAATAAAAAAGAGGTTAAAGGGAAATCTACAATCTCTATAGAAATAGTTGCATTAGATCCTAGAGAAATCGCTATTCCTATTTTGAAAGAATGTTATACGAGCTTGCATCTTTCAGGAACCGTAAATCCATATGTATATAATAATTTAATGAGTTTACAACAAAGTGGAAAAAGTTACAAGGGTATAATCGCCGATTCTCCATTTCAAAAACAAAATATTAAAGCTATTATAACTGAAGGTGTGGATACTCGTAGAGAAAATCGAAATCCTCTAATGTTTAAAAAGATGCTCTCTAAAATTGAAGAAGTTATAAGTAGCACCCCAGCAAATATCGGTATATTTTGTGCATCGTACAAAATTCTAAATGCATTAGCTAATAGCGGCATTGAACCTATCGCTATGAATTACAACAAGAAGCTATTTATTGAGGAACCTGGTCTTTCTGCCTCTGAAAATGCTGAATTAATAAACGATTTTAAATCAATGGCTTCTAAACCTCGTAATGGAGCAATTTTGTTAGGAGTATGTGGTGGAAGAAATTCAGAAGGAGAGGATTATCCTGGTGATCATATGAATTCTGTAATCATCGCTGGTTTTCCTTATCACTTACCTACTCCTCGTGTTAATGCAAAAATTGAATATTACGATAAAGTTTTTAACAAACAGGGATGGAATTTTGCTTATCTTTATCCCGCGATTCAACGGGCAAATCAAGCTTCTGGACGCCCTATAAGAAAAATAAAAGATAGGGGGGCTATAATTTTCATGGATTCCCGCTTTAAACAAAAATCCAAATGGATTGCTGAGTGGATAAGAAATGAATTAGAACTTATTCCAGATAAACCTAAAATTCTCTTCCAGAATCTAAATAGTTTTTGGAATTCTAATTAGTATATCCGTATTATTAAAAGATTAAGAATTGGAGAGAGAAAAAAATTATTAATTATTTATAATTATACACCTTTTCTGTTCTAAAAACAGTTAAAGCTTAGGAATTTAAATTTTCGTATAGAAGAGCTAATTTTTTAGAAACTATACTCCATGTAAAATTTTCTTTCACCCTTTTGTAACAATTTTCTTTTATAGAATTAAAAAACGTGTGATTTAGAAGAACGTGTGATTTTATAACTTCGTCAGGTATTTGATTAACGATTTTAAGTGTATCTGTATCAAAGATTGTGTGACTTTCAGAAGAGTTAACCAAATGAGCGACTTCTAGCGATTTACATAAGGAAATTAGAGCTTTAGCGAATTGATCAGGATTATCTCTATCAATTAAAATTCCCGTACCCGTTTTTGGATTCAATACAGCATCAACAATAGTTTCTTGCAAACCTCCTACTTTTGTAGCGATAATAGGAATTTTACATGCCATCGCTTCTAGCGCCATAATACCAAAAGGTTCCCATCTCGATAATGCACAATAAACATCTGCAGATAAATGTGCTAAGTAAAAAATGTCTGAAGCTACACCAAAAATGATTCTGATGTTCTGAGGATATTGCTTCACGAATTGTGAATAAGTTTTAATTTCATTTATACTATAATCCGTAGGTAGTAGCAAAAAAAGAAATTTCACATTAGGTATAACCTTCAAGACTTCGGGAACAGCTTCAAAAATGATATCAAATCCCTTTTGGGGTGAAATTCGGCCAGTTGTTAAAACTAATGGACCTGAATCCAAAAAAGCTTTAATGTTACCGTTTTTGATTAATGGGTTTCCATTCGAGATTTCATTTATGGTGTTTAATACGTTTTGAGAACTAATTAGTGGACTATGGCTGAGATGCCCGATTTTATACTCCAATAAAAATCTCTTCATATTCTGTTCATTAATTTCAGTATTGTCGTTAATTTGTATAAAATTACGAATCTCATTCCCATGAGTCTCAATAACTTGATTAAAAATTTCATAATAATCCCAATCGCAACCATCCCAAAGAAAATCTGCTTTAAATTCTATTAATCCCTTTCCACAATTTGGTATGATATCGGAATTTAAATACGATTCGCTTACAGTAGTCACTATATCCGAAATAATAGCTCCAATTTTTTCAACCGCAGGCATTACAAATTCTGTCCACTTATTTTCGTCGAATTGAGATATTTGCAGAATTTGGTTCAAGTTTAACATTTCAAATCCGCTACTAAGCAAAACTCTGATTGGTGTGTCATCAATTGCACAAATTCTGTAAAAATTATATTCGAACCTAGGCCATGTCATTAAATGTATGGTTAATAATGATGCAACTTCCAATCCATTTCTTGCCAAAACTTGTTTCATCCCGAAAAAGGGCAAAACCGCATGATAATCATGTAAATGTACTATTTTAGGTAAATCATTTCTTTTGCTTTCAATGAAATAGCCTACTAAACAACGAATTCCTAGACTAAATAACGCAATTTTTCCCATTATGGTATTAGGATTATACACATTGTTGTCATCCAAGAATTTTGATGTAAATGAATTATCGCCAGAAAATAGAATGATTTCAACATTTTCTTTTTTAAATTTATAAAACGAGATATTATAACTCGTTTCTTCCTCCATTATTCCAAACAGAGTAGGGTTAATAGTTCCAACACAGGTGAAGGGTAATTTTTCCATAGTATATTTACTTTTTAAGTCTTCAACCTTTCCATGTGAGGGCATAAATACGGTAATTTTGAACTGTTCAGATAAATGTTTCGCCTGATTTGCTGGTACTTCTCCAAGCCCTCCAACTTTTACCACACCGGCATATTCAAATGAGAAAATCCACACACAATTCTTATTTTCCATCAATTTAGCTCATTTTTTTTGAAACTTAAATTACAGAAAAAAAGCCTAAGAAATCAGTAATTGTATTTATATAGTCATAGACTTAAAATGTTATTTTTATAAAAGGTTAATTAAAAATGATTATTGTTTGAATCAATAGCATGCCTAAGAAAATCAATTTAAAATTCAGATTAAATAAGATCAATGTTTATATTTGTAAAGTTGGTGACTTTCTTTTATAGCGCGAAATCTATCAAATCTAACTCATTATTTCATCAAATTTTAAAAATTTTTAATCATTTTTTCTAAACTATAAAGAAAATTATATGAATTGTACGAGGAAATAAAATGTGTGATACTTTAGTAGCGTTAGGAAATTCTACGGAAGATGGTAACGTAATATTCGGAAAAAATAGCGACAGACCTCAAGCTGAAGCTCAATTAATAACATTCAGTCCAAAAAAAGGTTATTCAAAAGGAGACCAGGTAAAGTGTACGTATATTTCTATACCACAAGTTAAAGAAACAGCGGCGCTAATTATGAGTCAACCATTCTGGATGTTTGGTTGTGAAATGGGTTCAAATGAATATGGTGTCGTAATAGGAAATGAAGCGGTATATTCAAAAGAAAAATATTACGAAACCGGATTATTAGGTATGGATTTGCTCCGGTTAGGTTTAGAACGCGGTAAATCTGCAAAAGAAGCTCTAGAAGTAATTACCGATTTATTAGAAAGATATGGACAAGGAGGAAGTTGTGCTTACAACCAACAAGGATGGATTTATCATAATTCCTATATAATTGCAGATAATAACGAAGCATTCGTTCTAGAAACGGCTGATAAATGGTGGATTGTAGAAACAGTCAAAGAGATTAGATCAATTTCTAACAACTTATCTATAAGAGGTAAAGGAGATATGAGACGGAAAGGTATTATCCAACATGCCATCGATAGTGGATATTGTAAAGATGATGAGGATTTTGACTTTGCGATAATTTTTTCAGATCCACAGATTCCAAACAGTTTTTCACCAGAGTCGCGAGATGGTTGTACTCTTAACATGTTAAAGGAAAATAGAAAAACAATAAACCCTTCTTTAATGATGGATTTTTTAAGAGAACACGATGTAGGTATTTGTATGCACGGATCTTTTCAATCAACTGGTTCTCAGATTTCTCACCTAAAAAAAAATGTAAAAAATTCTGTCCATTGGTTTACTGGAGGCTCGCTTCCATGTTTAAATGTATTTAAACCTTATATTTTTCCCGCAGAAGGTCAAAAATTTTCCGTAAAAAAACCAGGACCTTATGAAGAGCTCGATCCTATGTGGTTTTGGTCAAGACATAAAGAATTCATTAAACCATACAAAAAACGCTCTATTAAACCAGAAAAGCAGGTATACCTTGATAAATTGGCACAAATTGAAAAAAAGTTGATAACAGAAGAGAAAACAATCGCAAATCAAGCATCATCTCTATCAGAAAATGAATATCTGAATAAGTACATTAATTTAAATAAAAAGGCGTGGGAATTAGCAGAAAAGCAGATTGTATAGATATCCTTGACCTATTTCTAAGATTTATCTTTAATTTCCTTTAAAAATTTCTTAGCAGCATTTTCTATATAAGCACCACACAGAGGACTAAAACACATAAATGGTTCATACCCGCCTTCTTTAATATACATTTCTAATGGGAATAAATAACCTATCCAATCTTGACAATTTTGAAAAATTAAAGTGTTTTCCATCTTAGTTGGGGAATTTGAAATTAGAGTTTTTCCAATTTCTTCAAATAATTCACCAGGAATCGTTATTATTCCGTAAGTTTTCTTATTACTTGCTTTAAATTTAATAAAACCAACTACTGTTTTTCCGTAATTCTTTAAATTCTTGCGCTCAACCGTAAAAAATGGAAAATTAACAAACTTATAATCAAACTTGGCTATTTTAAATAAAAAATATTTTTTTATTAACCACTTAACTTTATTTGAAAACCATACCTTTGAATAATATTTCGCATCTTTCTGGGGAATTAATAATTTCTTTGTATATATTTCAACCTCTGTAAATGTAGAATAATCCTCTTCAGGAATAGAATTAGCAAATTTTAAGGCTTCTTCGCCAATTGTATACCCAATTTTTTTTGTATGTTTGTAAGTTCCTAACTGGTCATAGGATAACGTCTTATCTTCATTTATTTTCTCCAAATTAGTCCCTGAGGTTGTTATTGGGTTTAAATCTCCAGATGGACCGTTAAAATAAATAGATTTGATGCTTCCACTTGTTAAATCATCAACTTTAGAAATTACCCTCCCCGGGAAATCAGCCGATAGTAGATTATTTTTATATGATAATGTGGTCGGATGACACGAATAATTAATTAGAATTCCGATTAATTTACTATCTTCTAATTTTTTAAAAGCAATTATTCCTAAATCTGGTAGAACCTTCCTCTTTGGCCATCTTCGATTAAGAACAATATCGGGGTTAAAACTTTCTTTTTTCCAAGCTATCTTGCATTGCTCTAAATCCTCAAATAGTTTACTAACCATTCTCACAATTCTATTAGTCATCCATACAATAAATCTGTCGTTTTTGTTATCAGCAAACATCACCCCTTTTATGAATCCTAATGTTCCGCCAGGATAGTAAAACTCACCTGTAAGATCAAATGAGGAATGGGTGTGAGTAGCATGTAGAAATATTTCGTCTGGTTTTAATGACTTAAATTTAGAAATCAATCTCTTTTTAATATACTCCACAATCGAAAGTGGTAATTTTAATAAATCAACCGAAATTAATAGTAAATTATATTTATTATTACCACTATTTATGTTTATTAAAACACCATGAGCATGAATATCATCTAGTTTCCCTAAGCAGAGATCTTTGCGAGCATACCCTGCCATGGGTTTCCCTATATAATCCTTAGGTGTAATTTTTGTCCTATTAAACGCAACCTTCATTGGATTATATTAAATGGGTTTTGTTCAAAAAGTTTTCTTTTTTTAAAATCTAAGATAAAAAGAACTACATTTACGAAAATTTTTATTTTTTTAAATATTTCTTCTAACTATTAAGTAATTCTAATAATTACTGGTGGTTTCTTAAAATGACTTTAAATAAATTAGATATATTAGGTATGGAGGGTAGCATCTCCAACTATCGGCAGGGTCGCCATACTCTTCACCCTAAACATTGTATAATCGTATTTCCAAATATTAACAATAGAAAAGAGGCTAATAAGTTAATTGGAAGGATAGTAGTATGGGTAAGTTCTACGGGAAAAGAATTGAAAGGGACGATAACACGAGCCCATGGTAATAATGGTGCTATAAGAGCTCATTTCAAAAAAGCTGGTGTACCTGGTCAAGCACTGGGAACTAAAGTGAAAATTATAAAATAACTTTTTTTAAGTGTTGTTCCTACAAATTTTAAAGAGTGCTTAGGTAATATTTCAATAACATACTTATTTTTGTAGTATTTTTTCATCTATTTCTGTTGATAAAGCGATCAAAAATTGTGTGTTTTTTAATTTAAATAATTCGGGTTTAAAACTAATTATGTCGGATCAGCACTTCCAAATTTGCCGTTTCTGTCAAAGAGATGTGAAACTGGCGTATTATTGTGAAAAATGTGGGATCAGCTGTTGTTCCGATTGCTTACACGAAGAAAAAATAAAAACATTTATTTGTCAAGATTGTGACTCAACGAATATAACTATTTCTGAATCAGGAGATAAGAAGATATGTGAAGATTGTGGAGAGGGAAATATAGTTCAGAAAAGTCAACTCTTAAAGTCTTGTCCGAAATGCCATTCGAACCAAATTATTAATATCTATGAAAAAAAAGAAGATTTAGAAAAAAGTTTTTTGGATTTAATTAAAAATTCAAGATTCTTCATAACTCCCTTAAGAGATTTATTAGGTTCTTTGTACCAATTAAAACAAAAGGTCATAGATGCAAGAGTTCCCCCTATTAGGTGTTTTCATTACCCTACCATGGAATTAGATTTATTGGCTCTCTTCAAGTTATTTATATATGCGAAAGAAAATCTTATAGAAAAGATTCGTAATTTTATTCAACATCTATCAATTAATAAAGAATATTTTTTTGATATTTACACGCAACAAAATTCGAATATAAAGATTATTGAAGATATTTTAGAAAATTTAACTAGAAGCTATAATTTAATAATTTCTTTTATAGACAATAATGTCAAAACAATTAGTTCGAGCATCGAGACTCTTTCAAATAATCTTAATTTTATTGATAAGATAAATTTTTATTTCACAAATTATCTAAAGTTTCTGAATCTAGCCGATAAAGAAAAACCTGTTTATGCAATATATGCAAAATTATCTAACGGCCTTAATACTCAAGATAAATATAAAAAAAAGAAAGGAATTCTTTTTGTTACTAATTTTGACCTTTCATTTGTCCATGAATATGGGAAGCGAAAGAAAAAACAAGAGGGTATTTTTAAAGCTCCCGTAAAGGATTTAACCAAAATTCAAATCAGAGGAAAAATCTTCAAGAAACTTTATATTGAGTTTCCCTACGGTAGATACGAATTCTCTCTTCCTCCTAACTCTGTTTCTAGAGTATTAGATTATATTTTGCTCGCGAGAAGTTTTGACGAGACAATAATTTATGATAAGGAAGCTGCTAAAAAACTCTTTAACATTGAGGTTGATTTGAGTGATATAGCAAAGTTTATTGAAGAAGCAATCAATACCTTCTTCAGTTTGAAATGTCAATATAATAATGTCAAACCAAATAATGGATTGGCTAATTACGGTCAAGTACCGCAGGCATTTAATCAAAACTCGAATTATATGCGTAATATCTCACCAAACCAGCCTTTTTATAATCCTTATCAAAATAATAATATCAATAATCCTAGCTTTCCCTATTATCCTAATCCTAATTATAAAAATATACCCGAAAATCCATTATTCTATCATAGGAATATTAAGAACCCTGAAGACTTAAATTATTATTACAATAACATACCGAATAATGGCCCACCGATTTATAATCAGAACGATTTTTTCTTACAAAACCTATTCGATAACAACAGGATACAAAATTACAAACCTACAAGTTTTAACAATGGATTCGGAAATCCTATTACAAACGCGGAAGAAAAAAATTTATTAATGAGAAAATTAGAACAATTACAAAAATATGGTAAAATTTTCCCTAGTGCATCACCCAACGACTCACATATCTTTGATGGTTTGAAAAATGATCCCACATACTATGAATCAACAGAAAAAGGTAGATGTATGCCCCAATATCACGAGTATTCAAAGAATCACCTCTCCGAGTTATTCAATCATGATTCTATTTCAAATTATCCAAACGAAGGGTCAAAACATCACTCTAGAAAGGATAGTAAAACAAGACGTAAAAAAATGTTTGACCTACAAAAAGAGAAATTCAGCCTCGAGGAAACGTTAAAAGCATTAGATTCTAAATTTGAATCAGGAGATATCTCAGAAATAGATTTCTTTAAAAACTTTAAGAATTTACAAAAGGAAATTTATATAATCGAGAAAAATATTGAGGTTTTAGATGACAACATGGAAGACGAAGAGTTTTTAAGGAACAGTTCAAAGGAAATTGATAGAAAAAGATATTACACTTAGATAATAATTTTCATTTGGCTTAAGAAAGTCATTAAATCAATTAACTACCTTCTAATTCCTTCCTAAGCTTGTCAATTTCGTCCTCCAATTTTACCTTTGTTTTTATTTCAGGTTCTTCTTCTATTTCTTCAAACTCTGAAATATAAGCAAGTTCATCATCAGGGACTTCTGGCATTTGACCCCCTTGTTCTAAAAGCATTTCTGTTTCAAGTTGATTTAATTCGTCAGTTATATCAATTGCTAAATCAATTTCAGGATCGCCAGCAAGGATTTCTGCAGATTCTTCTATTTCTGATACGTATAATTCAGAGTCCTCTGCGATTTCAGCAATCTTTTCGGGGGCCACTTTAGATGCAATACCTTGTAGTTCGTCTCTAATTCCCCCCATTAAATCGCCTGTCATTGAAATCATACGTCCCTCGGATATAGCTTCTATTTGGCGTTCTATTTTTGCCCGAATATTGTTCTGGCGATCTACCTTCATTTGATACTGTTTATGTTGAATCAGATAATTTTTAGCCCGGTTTCTCTCTCCTCTCTTTATCGCAATTTTAGCGTTCTTTCTTGCTATTTCTGCTCTTTTGTTGTAGGTTTTATTTGATAGTGCAATTTTTCTGATATGTGCTTTAGCTTTAAGAACAAGCTCTTCCTTTTCTTTACCTTTTCTGGGAAAAAGTTTTTTCTTCAGCGCCATAATATACTAGAATCTCTTTTATAATTAATATGATTTTATTTACTTAAAAATTTGATAGAATTTAATTTAGTACGATGATTCTTATCAATAAATTACTTTCAGAGTCCAAACTTTGATGATTCTTAAATGAAAAAAATAATTTTAGATTTCGAGAAAAAAACGGATAATTTTAAAGCACTAGTGCAAGAAGCCTTGAATATGAATTTCCTTGATTTTTTAGTTTCGAGAGACACATTTTTGGAATTCGAGAATATTGAACGTATAACCACGTATAGTAGAGATTTGAGTATTAACACGCAAAATTTAATTGTAAATGAAGCAAGTGAGAAACCAATTGGAATTGATAAAGGAGTCAAGATTGGGCTCTATTACGAACTAAACTCAAAACAGGACGAAGAATTTATTAAAGAAGAAAGAGGTAACTTTAACTTCATTATAGTCAAAGCACAGGACTGGAAAATCATCCCCTTTGAAAACCTAATCGCAGAAATGCACAAAAATGATACAGAATTAATTGCTTCGGTCGAGAATGTAAATGAAGCAGAATTGATGTTTAAAACCCTTGAAATCGGGACAGATGGAGTTTTAATTACTCCTAGAGAAGTTAATGACATCATAGAATTGAAAAAATTATTAGTTACCGAATTTAAAATTGATCTCATTGAAGCAGAAGTTATAGCTTTACAAAATGTCCCAGAGAGCGAAAGAGTGTGCGTCGATACTACATCCTTATTGAAATCAGGGGAGGGGATGCTTGTTGGAAGCACTGCAAAAGGATTTGTGTTAGTACACGCTGAAGTTTTTGAAACTCAATTTGTTTCCTCAAGGCCCTTCAGAGTAAACGCTGGTGATGTTTCAGCATATATTCTAGTTCCGAGTGATGACACCGATAAGAAATATCAGACGAAATATTTAAGTGAATTGAAAGGGGGAGATCAAGTTCTAGTGGTAAATTCAAATGGTGGAGCGAAAAGGGTTACAGTGGGTAGAGTGAAAATTGAAACGCGCCCTATGTTAAGATTAGAATTAGAAATTGATAATCGAGGTAAGAAGATCAGAATTAATTACATTGGTCAAAATGCAGAAACAATTCGATTAGTTAACTCAGTTGGAATCCCTGTATCTATAGTAGATATTAAGGTTGGAGACAAAGTTTTGGTTCATATTGGTCCCGAAGCAACTCACTTTGGTATAAAAATTAAAGAAAACATAATTGAAAGATAGAACTCTCCCATTTTTCTATTCCATTATATAAATAGTAAATATAATAGAAATATTAAAGGTTGATTGTTAAAATGATATATTGGGCTCCATTATTACATATGTATCAACCTACTTTTCAAGATAGTAGGGTATTGCGACAAATTGATAAAGAGTGCTATAAACCTTTATTGAGAATGTTAGAGGAGCATGATAATGTTAAAATTAGTCTTAATATTAATGCGGTTTTAATAGAGATGTTTTATGAATTTGATCTAATTGATACCATAGAAATTCTCCAAAATTTGGAATCTAGTAATAAAATTGAAATCACTGGTACCGCAAAATTCCATCCAATCCTTCCATTAATTCCACAAAAGGAATCTGAAAATCAAATTAAGATTAATGAAGAAATTATAAAAAAAGAATTTAAACGGTGGGAACGAGCAGGATTTTTCCCTCCTGAAATGTCAATTAGTTCTCAAGTTGCAAAGTACATTCGAGAATTAGGGTATAAATGGGTAATTATGAGCGGTATAGCCTGTCCTGTTGATTGGTCTACTGATCAAATATATACTTCTCCTAATGGCTTAATGTTATTTTTTAGAGACGATATTTTAAGTAATAAAATCGCATTTAACAATATCACTGCGAAAGAATTTGTTGAAGAAATTAAAGGCAATGTCAAGCAAAATAAGGACCAAAAGCAAAAAGATAAATTTATCATAACAGCACTGGATTCAGAAACTTTTGGTCATCATATTAAAAAATTTGAAAGAATTTTTCTAAGTAAGGCTTTAGAACTTATTAACGATCAAAGAGAAATAAAAATGGAATTCATTTCCAATTTATCCAAATTTTTTCCGATTAGTAAAGAAAAGATAATCCCTAAAGATTCGAGTTGGAGCACTACTTACGATGATATGAAGGCAAACATCCCGTATCCTTTGTGGGATCATCCTGATAATAGAGTTCATATGTTATATTGGAAAATTGTGAGAAGTTTAAACAAC
The DNA here is from genome assembly GCA_964508365.1 of uncultured archaeon. GTDB lineage: Archaea > Asgardarchaeota > Lokiarchaeia > Sigyniarchaeales > SOKP01 > SOKP01. Next base: position 59,342 of record CAZDTP010000002.1, on the reverse strand, counting down.
CTCATGAATTTAATAGATAATTTAGATTTGAATCAAAATTGGGATGCAGAGAGACACTACAATACTTCTCGATGGTTTTATGATAGAGGGATATGTTCCGATACAACATGGTGGGGGAACCCTAATCGAGGGACTTGGAGTCCAAATTTAATTTATAAAGGGATAGAGTTACTTATGAAATCTGCCCTAAACGCCCAACTTGCGTTAGTACATGCTAATCAGTCCGATATAGGAGAGGGCTACTTTGATTCTATTTCTTTTTATCATAATCTTTTGCTCATGGAACTTTATTCAAAGACTAAAGAACTTATAAGAAGAAAAAAGTAAAAAGAAGCAAGTGTAATCAATAAAACTAATAATAAAGCACATTTAGAGTTTCTCTGTTGTCAAAATATTGTTTTAGTTGTAGAAAATAATAATAAAATATATAATTTTAAATTTAATTTATTACATAAGTACGCTTTAGCACAATTAAATTTCTTATTTTATTGAGAGTAATGTCAAAAGAAAATGAAGAACATCAAGTTACAAAATTTTGCGTGTACTGTGGTACTGCAATCCAAAAACACACAGCTTATTGTCCAAATCCTGAATGTGGGAAATTAGTAGTGAATATTAAACCAAGTGAGGATATTACTGATCAAGCGAAGGCAATCCCAAAACCATTTAAAAAAGAACCAATATCGCGCAAATGTTCGAATTGCGGTTCGATAATAACTTCTACTATATTAGAACAGTGTCCTATATGTGATTCAAGATTAGAAAAAATTCCAGAGCAAGAAATCGCAACCCAAACCAAAAAAAATCAAAGTAGACAAGGTTATGTATTCACAAATAAAAAATTAGTACCAGAACAAAAATTTGTATTGAAAAAAAGCGAATGGAATTTTAGAGAGGGGATTAGCGTATTTGGTAATGCTCTTATGGCATATATTATCATTCGACTAGTGATTACTATGTTATTAACTTTACAAATGGGTCCGTCTGAAACATTAGATTTAAACATGACAACAATTCTCTTGAGTCAAGCTCCTGATATTATTTTTGGAGTCTATCCCCTGTATTATATTTATTCAAAAAAACATAACCTCAAGAAATTAAGCTTGATCTTTAATAAAAAATCGCTGGTAATCGCTACTTTAGTTGGCATCGCCGGAAGTATTGGATTAGTTTTAATTGATAATTTTTCGTCCCTAATAATCCGTTTTATTTACGACGCGGGGATAAATTTCTACGATATCTTTGCTTATTTAGACGAAGAATATCTCGTCCTTCAAAACTCTAGTTTAATTCTGATAATACTACTTATTTTACTTCTAAGTGTAACAGTAATTTCAACTGAACTAGTATTTAGAGGTGTATTACACAAAACTTTAAAAGCGCATTTTGATAACAATTTTCTTGGAAAAGTTACAGTAATTGTAATTGTAGCCTTGATTTACTCAATTCTGTTTCTATTTTTTACATTACCCATTGGGATATATTTCTTTTTTGTAAACTTTATGGTAAATATATTTTTGGGGGTGATCTATGAAATTAATAAGAATTTATTTAGTACAATAATAGCTAATTTGATTTACAATATTACTCTTATAATCATAATTATCTATTTCTAATTTAAACATAAATCTCCATTATCCTTTAATATATAAATTTAATAATAAGAAAAATCAAATATCTCTAGTGTTATTATTAGTAACTTATTTCTTTTAAAATACGATAAGAGTCTATAACGTGGAGAAAGAGAGATTGGGTAAAAAATATTATACAAACAAGGGTAGCAAGGATAATATAATTATTTCTATTGCGGGGGTACACGGAATTGGGAAAACCACAATCTTCAATCTTTTAAAAAAAAAATTTGGAGATAATAATAAGTTTAAGTTTTTTCCCGAGAGATATAGGAAAATTCCTCCTTTTCCATTCGGTTCTGACAACAAACAAATCGCCTTTCGAAGCGAAATTCACTTTCTACAACAGCTCATTCGGAGAAACAAAAATATCACTAATTTTGATAATATTTACAATGGTAGAGTTATTTTTCTGGATCGTACACCAATCTGCGTGCTAGTTTACTCTAAAAGTCTTTACCTTAAAGAAAAAGATTATAATCTTATCTATGATATGTATAAGTCAGTTAAGTGGAAAGAAGATTGCATTATTTACCTTACTGCTGAAACAGATACAATATTAAAAAGAATACTTCAACGAGGTTCAATTGATAATACCAGGAATAATTGGAATGAAGATGACAAGAAATACCTATTAGAAATTCTTTCCTATTATAATCAATTTTTGTTTTCAAAAACTCAAACTAAAAAAGTATTCACAATCGATACTAATATTTTAACGGCTGAAAATGTGATAGAGGAGATTAAAAACATAGTTACTGACTTATCTGGATACTCTTTCAATAAATATGATAATTCTTCTTCTACGCAGAAGAAATTAAATGAATTTATGTAAGAAATTATGATAAAATATATTAATGTAAATTTTATGATATACATTAAGAGAATTTATAATATATAGATTCCAATTAATTTTAATTTAAAAAAGATTTTGGTGTGAAATGTCGTCTCTAGTGCAAGATATTCGCGATAATATGATGAAGATTTTAAAATTCGAAGAAGATAAAACAGATTTAGAAAATCTAGCAGTACTTTCTCGAGTTGGTATGAAAGTTGCGTCTTCTTCTTCTTCTGAGCTCGATGCTGATGCAACATCCGCTTCAAGTACTGCGTTGATTGATTTAGGATTAAGATTAAGCGAAGCAACTGCACATGGGGCCCTAACAGAGATAATTCTTCACAATACTTCTGGTTATAGTATAATTTTAGCTATCAATGACGAATATCTGGTGTTTGGTGGGTTAAAAAATGTATATCGAATTGGATACTACCTTGGGTATATACGAGAATTAGCTAAAAAATTGAATCGATTAATTTCAGGAGATGAAATCACTAACATGACTCTTTCTTTAGAAGATTCTGAAAAAGCTAAACTAAAAATTGAAGAAGAGGAAGTGAGTGGAATTATAAAACCTAGCATCGAAGAAGATAAAGCCGCCCTAGACGATTTGCTAGGTTTTTTAGACGATTGGGAAAAAGATGGTAGTGATTTAGAAGATATCGAAACGGAAGTACAAAATAACATTGTATCTATACCAAAATCTGTTGGCTTAGAATACGAAAAACAAATGGAGAAGGGTGTTAAGAGCTCAGAAACTTCATTGAGGTCAGAAGAGCCGTCCCAGGTTATTGATTCGCGTTTTAAAGTATATGAGGACGAAATACCTCCCGTTCCGCTTGCGGATTATACACCAATGGAGATCGAGGAAGATGAGAGCATCCATGAGCCTCAAATTGTCCAGGAACAACCTTTACAGGAGTCTATCCCTTCGCTCGAGGATCTTCCTCTCCCTGATTTTAATGCTGATTTTGGAAAGACCGCTTCCGAGTATGATACAGAATTTGTACTTAATAAGGAATCAGAAGCTTTTGAATCCGTTCTAAAAGATTTAGGGTGGGACGAAGAAGAAGATTAAACTACGAAATTCAAGCAAAGTTGATAACTTCAACCTTTCACTAATTAAAATATTTGCTCCTTTAATCGATATTTTATTCCTACATTTTTAATAAACATTAAATAGAGTTTCATCTAATCTTAATTTAAATTAATTTTTATACAAAAAATCAATATATAGGATGTGTTAAAATTTGAATGAAACAGAAGGAATCCAAAGACCTGAAACTTCTAATCTGAGAAAATTAACTTATAGTGTACCAAGAGTTTCAACCGCTATCGTTCTTGGAATTGAAGGTTTTGCCTTGTTTGCGCTTTATTATCTTGGTTACGGAGTCCCATCAATTCTGGTTGGATTTGCTCAAGCGATGGGGTTTCTTTCGATTGCTGCTTCTCAGTTTTTTTTTGGATGGATTAGTGATGCAAAATATACAAAATGGGGTCGAAGAAAACCTTATATCATTATTCTAGTTCCATTGCTTGGAATTTCTTTTATTTTTCTTTTGCTGCCCGGTTTATTTTTACCCGATTTGAACGATAAAAATGCGTTATTTCTATGGTTATTGATTTGGGATATCATTTTTAGAGCGTGTTATGCTGGAACGACACCATACCAAGCATGGATGGTAGAACAATTCCCTGTGGGTGAACGTCCTAAGGTTTCTCAATTTCAGAATACGATGAATTATATTGGAAACGCTATAATGCTTATTTTTACTCTATTAATCTTGACACCCGCATTTGATGTTATATCTATTACTCCTGAGGTAACTCCCATTACAGTATTACTCCCAGTTTTAATATTTGGTATCTTAGTTATACTTTTTTATGTAGCTCTCGTATTTATAATGCCTACTGAGCCACATTTTAAGATGGATTCGAGACTCTTAGAAAATCTAAAGAAAATAATTCATGACAAAAATTATATGAAGGTTATATTTATGCAAGGGTTTGCAAGTTTTGCTTGGTCAATAATCACTACTGTGATGTTAACATTCATAGATTCTGTATTAGGATTAAGTACATTAGAGTATTATATTGTAGCAATAATTCTAGTATTAGGTTTTATCGTTTCTTTATCTATTTGGAGAAAACAGATTCAAAAAAAAGGTAAGAAGAAATCGCTTTTGTTATTGTTTCTTTTTGCAATAATACTCTTGCCAACTTCTTTAATCGGGTTAATTCCTTTTGCAACGAATATAGTCTTTGGGATTATCTTTATTCTTATAATAGCAGTATCTCTATCAGGATGGGCACTCTTCCCATACATATATAAAGCGGATATAGCTGAAGACGAAGAGAAGCGTACAGGAGAATTAAAAGCAGGATTATATGATGGATTCCCAAGTATAATTTTAAATATATTTCAAGCCTTTGGACCTATGGTTATTGGAATAGTTTTATCATTACCAATGATTACAATTGGAGCTTTAACCTATTCTTTTGGTTTAGTTTTATGGGGACCAATATGTTCTTTAATACTTATTGTAGCATATTTCTTCACGAACAAGTACATACAACTCGATTTTGACTGGGAAAAAGAATAATCTATTACTTAAAATCTATATTTCTTTTTTTTTATTATTGAAGGATCATTAAAAACAAAAGGAATACCTAATTATTTAATTAGAATATGACTATTTTTGAAAAAGTTATAGAGATTTACCGAGATAAGTATGTGTGTTTTCATTGTTTAGGTAGGATGTTTTCCTTATTAGGTACAGACACTACCAATCACGATAGGGGGAAATCTCTTTTACTCGCAATCACCATGGATAAACACCGTGCGTATTTATCCCAACAAGACAACCATGATAATGCTAGTCAAATATTAAAATTATTAGCAGAAAAAGCAAAGTTTACCCCTGCTCAAAGCGTATTAGAAAAGGAGGGTATTGAATATAGTAAACCTGATTTTACCGAAAAATGTTATTTGTGCAACAATATTTTTAACGAAATAGCTGTTTTTGCTAAAAGAGCAGAAAAATACTTAGAAAATATTGAATTCACTAATTTCCTGATAGGTACCGCCCTCAACGCGCAAATTATTAATAAGGAGGATAATTTTAAAGCCAGTCATAATCTTTTGGAAGCTGAATCGTTTAAAAATCATTTTAACCGAGAAGTGGGTAAAGAGCTTTCTCTAATATTGGGTAAACCCGCAGAGTTCGGGATGCCGGATATAACTATTATTTATTCAATAAAATTTGAATCCTTCGATATTACTTTGCTCTTAAGATCTATTTTTATTTACGGTAGATATAACAAATTTATTAGAGGGATCCCCCAAACTCATTGGGATTGTAGATTATGCAGGGGAAAAGGGTGTGAATCTTGTAAATTTACAGGAAAGCAATATAAAACTAGTGTAGAAGAATTAATTAGCCCAAAATTTGTTATTGAAGCTAAAGCAGACGATTCAAAGTTTCATGGCGCTGGAAGAGAAGATATTGATGTGAAGATGCTAGGTAATGGAAGACCCTTTATCCTCGAATTAAAAAACCCTAAAATCAGAACTTTAGATTTGAAAAAAATTCAAAATAAAGTAAATAAAAGTAATAAGAAAAAAATCAAAGTAACAGATTTACAATATAGTAGTAAGGAACAAGTTAAAAATCTGAAACTTAATGCTGAAAACACAAAAAAAGTTTACAAAGCCCTAGTAATCTCTAAAGAGAAGATTTCAAAAGGTAACTTCGATGATCTATTAAAAAAATTGAAGGGTGTTTACGAAAAACAAAATCTTCAACAAAGAACACCATTAAGGGTATCTCATCGTCGCGCAGATAAAATAAGAGAAAAAAAGATTTTTCGAGTAGAAGGAAAATTCATTAAACCCGATGTTTCAGAATTCATCGTAGAAGCTCAAGGCGGAACGTACATTAAAGAACTAATAAGTGGTGATAATGGAAGAACAACACCCTCTTTCTCTGATATATATGGATTCTCTTTAGAATGTAAAAAATTAGATGTTCTTAAAATATATTAATTCTCTTGTTAAAGAAGTGAAATCAAAAAATAAATAAATTATGCTTCATATAATTTCAAAAATTGATTATATTTATCAATACAATTCAAAATAGTTTAGGGAATTAATTTGACTTTACATAAAGGTTACCGAAATAAGTCTCGCCAAGTACACCGAAAAAAGGTAAGAGACCGAGGTTTAGGTTCCATTGAGAAATATCTAATTGATTATGAAATAAATGACAAAGTAGACATTATTACTGATCCTTCTCAACACAAAAGAGGATTCCCTCATAGAAGATATCATGGATTAACTGGAACGGTTAAGGGTGTAAGAGGAAGATGCTACGAAGTTGAAGTTAAATTAGGTAATTCAAAGAAACTTCTTATCATTGGCAAAGAACATTTACGAATTAATAAAGGTTCAGCCAAATAACACATTTATCAATTAAAGGGGAGAAAAAATATATGTCTGGACGAAAAATTAGTGAAAAAACTGTTTCTATACCAGAAGTAAAAAAAATTATGGAAGTTGTCAAGGAGAAAATGGAAGAAATTGACAGTGAAGAAGGTCTATCTCACTTTCAAGAAATTACTTATAATTATGTTAATAAATTTGCTAAAATGAGTGAAAAAGATGCGATAAAAGTTCAGAAATTGTTAATCGAAAAATACGAAATTGAAGAATCATACGCAATTACCATTGTAAACATTGATCCTCACACTGTACCGGAAATTAGAATGATTTTAGAGAAGAGTTTTGCAGGAAAATCATTAAGTGACGAACAATTACAAGATCTTCTTGCGCAAATAGAAGAACTTAAATCTTCCTAAAAATAAAAATAGCGTATATTTTTTCCATAATGTATTAAACAACGAAGAATTTATAAATTCTAATTGTTTTAAATTTTAATGAGCAATCCTTGTTAAATAAGGAATATATAAAAAATAATAAATTATGCACTTCGGGATAGTAAACAATTATAAGAATGGTTGGTATGGAAAGGAATCGGGATCGATACAGAAGGCCTCCTCAAAAACCCAGATATCAAAGAAGAGAGCCAAGAATAAAGAAACAATTCATCAAGAAGTTTCGAGAACTTGTCGTCTTAGATTTATTACTCCATGGTCATCCTGAAGAAGATAAACCAAGCTGGTCAAAAACACCAGTTGCTCAAGTGCTTACTTTTCCAGATTTTGTATTATATGAAGTTAAATGCAACAGAGAATCAGATATAAAGATACAAGAAAAAGGGTTATATGAGAGCTTTCTGCAACAAAACAAATTGAGGGAAGTTTTAAAAAAAATTGATTATCAAGAACTAACAAATACTTCAAAAGCCCTAATTCAGCCTATACTTGAAAAAGAAATATTAAATTACGAGGAGGAATTTATAAACTTCTTTAATAACTCAACTTCCATAACTCCCAGAATGCATTCTCTTAAATTATTGCCTGGAGTAGGACAGAAACATATGTGGGATATACTAGATGCTAGAAACAGACAAAAATTCACTACCTTTCAAGACATATCTGATCGAACAAGCTTATCAAATCCAGCAAAACAACTTGCTTTAAGAATCATAAAAGAACTGCAACGTGAGGGAATAAAGTACTACTTATTCTCGAAGACTCATAAATACGAATGAATAATATGAATAAGAGCGAAGTTCTATATACCTTAAAACAATTAGGAATTAGACCAAACAAAAATCTAGGTCAAAACTTTCTCATCGATAAAAATACCGTTGCTAAAATAATCTTAGAATCAAGAATTAAAAAAGAACAATCAATCTTAGAAATAGGACCAGGTTTAGGAGCACTAACTGAAGATTTGGTTAAATATTCAAATCAAATCTATGCTTATGAAATAAATTCTGTTTTGTTTTCTTATCTTTCAAATAAATTTTCCAACTATGAAAATTTAAAACTATATAATGAAGATATTCTAAAAGCTAAAATTCCTTCGCATGATATTATAATTTCAAATATACCTTATTCTATTACAGGGCCAATATTTGAAAAGGTTTTTTATAACCCACAACCTCCTCGGGGTGCTTTAATAATTGAAAATAATATTGCCGAGAGACTTTTTAACAGAAATAATTATAAATCATTCTCAAGAATAACTGTTACCTTTAATGCTTTCATGATACCTGTGAGGAAATTTAAGGTTTCTAGATTTAATTTTTTTCCCACACCTAAAATTGAATTATCTTTAGTTATTGTCGAGCCTAGAAAAGCGATCGATGAAATGTTATTATCAGACAATGGGAGGACTTTCTTCTTAAAGTTTGTTGCTGGAATAATGCCTTACAAAAATAAGAATATGGTAAATGCTATATACTATTTTTTGAAAAATGATAAAAATTTTAACTACTCAAGGCAACATATCGAAATTTTTTTTCACGATAATCAAATAAAAAACGATAAACTGGCTCGTTTTAGTGTGGATGAAATCATTGAATTAAGTAAGAAATTTTTTATATTCTTAAACAACTAATCTCTTCAGATGGTGAAAAATATTAATCTCTTTCCAGATCCAATTATTCCTTACACTTTTAAAAATGTATATCCTCCTTCCGATGATACTTATTTAATTATTGATTATTTAAAAAAAAAAGTTAACGAAAATTTCTTTGATGGCTTACCAATCAAGTCAATTAGAAAGATTTTAGATATGGGAACTGGTACTGGAATAATTGCTTTATTCCTTCAAGAATTTAAAAAATATTTATCGAAATTCACATCTAAAATATATGCATCGGATATATCAGATGCTGCTATCAGATGTGCAACATTAAACGAGGGAACAAAAAATTACAAGGATAGCATTACTTTTATCAAATCTGATTTATTTAGAAAATTTCCGCCGAGTCTTCAACGCTCGTTCGATATTATTGTTTTTAATCCCCCTTATTTACCATCTATTAGCTATAAAGAAGACGGTATTATTCGTAGGCGTAGTGATTCTAATTGGGATGGAGGAGAGCATGGTTTTGATGTATTCCTTGAATTTATAAGACAAGTGAAAAATTTTTTAAATTCAGATCAAAAATATTATATTTATTATATTAGTTCAAGTTTAGCAGATTTAAGTCAATTAAATGATGAGTTGGAAATTCGAGGGTTTCGGAATAGAATTTTAAATAAAAAGCATATGTTTTTTGAAGATATAATATTGAACCGATTGGAAGGACTTTAAAGTTTTATTAAAAGGGTCTCCTCGTTCTACGTTTTTCTAACAAAGATACTCCATGAACATTCAATGTTCTAGATAAACTATTAAACAATAGATCGATTTCTTGGGGTTTGAATACAGCTCTTTTATGTGCTTCGATTTGAGGTATTGGTAGTCCATAAAATTCATTTAAGCTTGAGATCGGTAGGAGAATTGAAGATATTAAATCAGCTTTTTCTGATGCTTCTTCTAAATTGCATAGTTCATCCATAAAAAACTCAATTCTACATGGAGTATCATAAGCCGCAGTTTTCAAGTAGAACGCATAAAAATTAAAAGGGAAATAGTATGGGATTTCTTTTTTTATCCCCGTATCCCTTATTTTATCTACTTCTTTTTTACAATTGAAAATGCAACTTCTCTCTGTTTTCCGCAATACTCTATTGTATAGATCCAAATCAGAAAAGTAATCTAAAATCTGACGATAATTAATTTTTGTGAAATCAGATAGATTCGTAGCATTAGGTTTTAACATCTGTATGGTGCTTCTTAATAGATTAGTTAATGCTGATGTACGTGTATCTTTTATCGAACCGATCAAAATTATTCCCTTCTCAATGCAATTAGAATAAAGTTTTTGATATTCCCTTAATAATTTATCATATCTCTTAGAAATTTCGGAATCCTTAGTAAATATCAGATTGATGGGCATTATTACGATTGAACCATCTAAAATAATTATGTCAACTTCGCTCTTCTTTTCAATTAATTTATTTAAAAGATTAATTTCCATAAAAGTCATTTCCATTGAAATTTTGGCTTCTACTGCATTTTCCTCCCTATTCAAATAATTTCCTTGGACATTATAATTATTAAACCCTGTTAAATCAGGAAAGTATTCTATTCGAGATGATTGATTTTCATAAAAATAGTACTTCACAGCAATAGCTTTTAAGAAAGAAAAATCTACATTCATGAATTTTTTTACAACAGAGCTCCCATCGACACTTATTACATTTAGTCCTCTTATGTTAGATGCCGAAATTGGTTTTCTAATAAAATCTTCTTTAATATCATAACTTGGATATTTCAACAATTCTTCAAAATTCAGATTTTCAAGATTAGTTAATAGTATTTCTACAAATTTTTTCTTTATTCGTTCGATTTCAATATATTCTTGGGCAATATTTTTTAAATTTATTAGCAAAATATGTTCTTTGGTAAAACCGAAGTCAACAGAGCTAGTTGAGTCAAAAGAATTAGAATTAAAGTCTATATTCCTCTGATTTAATGCATTATTTCTAACTGTCATCAAGATTTAAAATGAAGAGAGGTAATTAAATAAATGAAGAGAGATTAAAATTAATAATTTTTATGATTAGAATTAGTAGATAATCACTTTAAAAATGGCAATTAATTTAGGAACAGATCCGAATATATTGTTCTTAATCTCGTTTGCTGAAATTTTATTCATTCTTTTTCCTTCATTAATTGCCGCAAAAATAGAAAAAATCCCTTTCATAGTAGAAGTTAAAGAACTTGGTTTTTATGTAAAAAGTCCAAAAATTAAAAATATAATATTAAAAATTTTTACTGGGACATTAATCGGAATCTTTTTCTTCTTCATTAGTGATTTATTAATGACTTTTTATATGAGATTTATAATTCAAAATCTTTTTGGAGCACAATTTATTGAAGATGGTATAGGTAACGCGATTTCTACCCAACCGATAAATCCTAATTTTCTTCAATTATCACTTCTTATAACAATTCAGATCATCATTATTGGTCCCTGTGAAGAGGCGTTTTTTAGAGGATTTGTCATCAACAAAAGCAAATATAAAGTAAAGTTAATCTACTCTATCATTCTTTCTTCATTTTTGTTCGCAATATATCACGTTCCTCCTTTCCTCGTACCTTTAACTACAATCATAACTTTTTTTGGTTATTATTTCACTTTTGGTATTCTGTTATCATTAGTTTTCGTCGCATTTAAAGGCTCTCTACTCCCAAGCTCTATCGCTCATTCCAGTTTAAATATTTTACTTCTAATATTTTGAGTAGAAGAGGTTCATTGCGCTAAAAGGTTTAAAAGTATTGAAAAATAAATAAAAACAAACATTTAAAAAATCTTAGAAAGATAAATATAATTAGGTCAAACCTATCAATATTAAATATTTGAGTTCAGAAAAATATTAATAACCATTTATAAATATGGGTTAAGAAATTTGGCAAGCTACGATTTTACTTGGAAAATAATGATGCTAGGGGACGCGGCTGTTGGGAAAACATCTCTTACTATTAGATATATCTCTGGTTTCTTCCTAGATGACCTTAAATTAACCATTGGAGTAGATTTTTATTCAAAAACAACTAATTTTAATAAGAAAAAAGTAAAATTGCAAATTTGGGATTTTGGCGGGGAAGAAAGATTTAGATTTCTCCTACATCAATATTGCAAAGGAGCAAACGCTGCCTTCTTCTTATATGACATTACTAATCGCTTGTCTTTAGACCATTTACCTGATTGGACTCAAATCATACGAGAACATGCTGGAGATATTCCAATTATGTTAATTGGTTCTAAAGTGGATTTAAAGGAATTCCGAGCTGTTACAAGGGAGGAAGGGATTTTAGCTGCTAAAAAATATAATTTATCTTCATTTATAGAATTATCTTCTAAAACGGGTGAAAATGTTGAGAGGTCATTTGATGTTATAACTGAAACTCTTTTTGAAAGATATAAACCTAATTAATAAACTGAATTTTTTATAAAATTGTTATTTTTTTTTCTTGAAGAGATGAATTTAGACTAATCAACTTGCTAGACACCAAACTTGCATATTATCTGCCCCTCTATTATTCCATGCAAAATACGGAATTGCAGTAAATTTACTGCCATCGTTAGTTGTCCCAGTAATGATATTGACACCTCCTAACAAATCTGTTTCGAACATAACACTTAAATCCTGATCCTTTTTAATAATTGCCGTAAATATATCGAAATTCTTATTGTCATTTTGTTCTAAGCAGTAAATTAAGGGGCCATTAGATATCACTACTCTACCCCTATTGTTCTTGATTCTTTGGTCACTTTCGACAAATTTTGCTCTCATTTTGAAAGTTATGTCCAAATTATCGTTATCTAACCAGTTTCTTATAATTTCCACATATTTCCCGCTAGATAAGTTATTATAATATCGTTCACCATTAATTTTTAGCTCGGTTTCGATACTCCACCTCGGAATTCTAAGGAATATCGAGAATTTTTGACTCTTACTTAAATTAAGTTTAATATTTACATCACCCATCCATGGAAATCCAGTTTTTTGACTTACTTTAATCGTGTTTGAACCGAAGTCAATATTAGCATTATTCCCAATATATTGATGAATCCAGATACCTTTCTCTGATGTGCTATAAATATATTTACCTATAGAACTAATAGTTCGAGCAACATTAGGAGGACAACACGCACAACGAAACCATTCAAATCTTATATCTTTACCATGTGAAACTAAAGGATTGTCGTATGTGTATTTAATACCATTAGTTGATTGTCCAACCAACATCGCGTTATATATTATTAACTCTATTAAATCTGCATACTTGCAGTTGTTTGTTATTTGGAGCATTCTTAGATTCCACATCATGTTCCCGATAGCAGCACAAGTTTCAGAATAAGAATCTTCATTTTTTAAAGCAAAATCTTTTTTAAAACCTTCTGTGCCTCTTTCAGATCCAATTCCACCAGTAATATACATTCTGGCTTTAACCATTTTCAACCATACTCTACGAAGGGCTTTTAATAATGTTTTGTCTCCTATTTCAGAATAAAGATCGGCAATTCCACAAAATAAATACATTGCCCTAACAGCGTGCCCAACTGGTTCGAAAATTTCTCTTACTGGAATATTTGATTGAATATAGTTCCCGTTCAAGTTTTCTTTGAAGAGTATTAATTGACCTTTTAGAGTAAGTTTCGAAACCCATTCAGCTACCTCACTTTCTTTCACGGTGATAGAAAGCGTTGATTTCATTGCTTTCTGATACTCTTGATTCTTTTTCTCTGCTGAATTAATGGTAGAAATCATGTCTAAATATTGATTTATAACATAAGTTTTAAAATTAGAAATGTTTCCCCTTCGATTGATAAACTCTTCAGCTAAACTCAAGTATTTTGAATTTTCTGTTATTCTATATAACTCGATTAAAGCCATTTCGATTTCTTCATGACCAGGGACACCTTTTCTTTTTCCGTCTAAAAATAGTCTTACAAGTAAATCAGCGAATTTAATGGCTACTTTTATTAAGTCTTTGCTTCCACTTGCATTTTGATGGGCAATTGCAGCTTGGATAAGATGACCCGCGCAATATAATTCATGCATAAGATAAATATTCGTAAATCTTTTATGTAAAAACCTAGTAGAATAAAAAGTATTAACATATCCATCTTGAGTCTGAGAATTTTTAATTAAATCAACGATCTCATTAACTTTTTTTTCTAAATCAGCGTCATTGTGTGTGAGTAAGATATTGCTAGCTGCTTCGAGCCATTTATATAAATCGGAATCAAAGTAAAACTCACCGATCTGAACTCCCTTTTTAATTCCTGAAGCAACTCTAAAATTATCTATGTGAGAATCTGCTTCTAACATTTGATGCTGATGGTGAATTGATAATTCTCTATTGATCTGTTGTCTTCTTGACCAAAATTCATCGTTAATGTTAACATTTTCAAACGAGATTGGTTTGAGCTTGTTAAAAGGACGTTTATTCATGTTATAAGTCATCTTTAAAAATCGATTATTTTAAAAAAATATAGAAAAAATAATTAAGAATAGAAAATAAAATATTTTAATTATTCAATCCAATAAAGTGAAAATAAAATACGTCTGATGTAACTTATTTTATCGGAATTATTTTCGCACTCTTAGCGGGGATTGTAGTATATATCGGAGCTCTTATTCAAAAGTCTGTTATTAATAAACACTCCAATGACCCAAAATTTATCAGAAGTCTTGTTAAAAGCCCATTATGGTTCATGGGGCTTCTATTGCAAATTGTTATTGGTGGACTTGTTTTTTACTTTATAGCAATTATTTTTATAGGACCTGCCCTTGTTCCAGGTCTAATGTCTGTAGGATTAATAATTCTTGCTATGGGTTCCGTTAAAATTTTAAGAGAAAAATTAGGGAAAGAAGAAATTTTTGGTATCTTGTTAATGATTGTTGGGGTTACTTTACTTGGTCTAAGTAATTTATCAATTGATGTTTTTACATTCAATATCCTTGATTCTGGTTTTATTTTAAGAATAATTGTGTTTACGATTGTTATTCTTTCTTTAGCATTTCTTTTTGAAATATTACGTAGAAAACACGAGAAGTCTAAAGGCTTAATAATGGCAATCGAAGCGGGGTTAATTCTCTCTCTGAATACGGTTTGGGCGAGTCCTGGAACTACAGTTGTAACTCATGTAGTTGATGGAATTATAATAGAACATGAAATTATTTTTGGAATTATAATTGGTATAATCCTTCTCCTGATTGTTACAATTGGAATTACTATAGGACAAATTTCGCTTAAATATGGCCAAGCTAATATTTTAGTACCTTTAACGAGCGTTCCGATTCAGGTAATACCAGTAATAGCTTTTTTTATTATATTTATATCGATGCCCCCAAATATTCTTTCAGTATTCTATTTGATAATTGGATTAATTTTCATTATTAGTAGCTCTTTTTTACTCTACAGACGCCAAACTAAACTTGGACAAGTAGAGAGGGGAAAGATCAATAAATCCTTCCAAAATTAGTCATTCAAAACAATTTAAATCAGTTTCGCCAAAATTAAATAATGTTAAGATTAGAAACATTTTGTACTGATTGGAATTTATTACACGTAGATTTTTTTCTTTTAAATTTTAAATAATAGAAGGTCCATTAAAACCATCCTTAAGTACGAGCGTTTCAAGTATTTTGTAATGCATTTTCTTTACACACTCATTAGAAGTGACATCGTGAATAACTACATCATGAGTTTGGAAATTCCACTCATAATTTCTACGTTGGATATTATTAGAATACCTTTTTTTTATAAACCTTACCTCTTGAGATTTTTTTTTTAAATTAGGAATAATTTCTAAAAAACGTAACTGATAAGAGGAATATGAACTTCAGTTCTTGAATCTATTCTTTTAAATGACCCAATTTATTGGGAAAATTGAATAGATTCCCTTTAAATGAGGAAAAGTCAAGAAAAAGAAATTTCGATATGATAGAATCTTATTTACATAATGATTATTAATTCATTGGTTAAATTATTTTACCAAACAGTCTTATATTAATATTGATTAACTGATCAACCGTATCATCTGAACTCAATATTTGATCAGATCTAGTGATCTGATATTGCTAGTAAAAAAATTATTTTTTATCAATAAGATTTTTTTTTGTCGACCAGAATTGGGAGATATAATTAATCGAATAATCTATGATCAACCAACACATTTAAATATAAGAAATTCCAATTTAAATATAATTACCAATATAAATTTAAAACAAAATTTTAAAAATTTTAGAATTAGTGGAGGAATAAAAAAATGGCTGCATTTGCATGGAGTCCTTTACGGGCTTTAATGAAAAAGGCTGGAGCAGAAATCGTAAGTAGAGCCGCAGTAGATAAGTTAATGGATTATTTAGAAGAATATGCCAAAACTTTAACTGGCTGTGCTTTAGATATCGCTAAACACTCTGGTCGTAAGAAAGTAACTCAAGCTGATATGAAAATCGCTATTAATTTAATCTAAATCAGCGATTTCCAGAAAGCTCAAAACTATTAAAATTTCTTTATTTTCTTTTTTTTGTTTTTGTTATATTTTTAGTTTAAATTCTAATTTCATTTATTTGAATTTTAAGATTAAATCTATTAGTATTTAAGATTTTTTTTTCTAAGAATTATTAATAATATTTAATTCTGATAGAATTAAAAATTCCGAATTTAAAGGAAAAATGATGAGTTGCTTCAATCTCCCCTCAATAAAATAAGAAGGAAAAAAAGTTTTAGTTATTATTTCGTTTCAGATAAGATCTTTTTACTAACACTCTATATCATCGTAAGCGCTTCTTACTATTAATTCTCTTTGATTGCATCTATCATGAATAGGATTCCTACCGTTCCCAAACTAAGGCACAAAAGGCCCAGAACAATCCCCATTATTGGTGTTGTAAATGCATACCCCATACTAATTCCAAGAAACACACCTAGAAATACTATAAAAAAACTAATGCTCGTCAAAATTATAGATGCAATTAATCTTAGTACATTCATACTATTCAACCTCTTTTTAAAATAATTCGATATAACAGTATATTTTGTTTCAATATCTTGAGTTTAATTTCTTTTTTTTATATTGGATTAAATTATACTTGATTGATTTAAATATATTGGACGATCCATATTTAAAGTTTTCTCTCCTTAACTTCAATCATTTTACCAATTTCGCTAAAAACTTCGTTGTGAGCATAGTTTTCGCACTCTAATCCCCCCTCCACAATCCTTTTTCTGCTAAGGCCATACTAATTAGGATATCTCCAAAATTTCTAAAAGTACCGACATTTCCGTGGAATTCCTGCAGGTTTTCTTTATAGTTTTGATCAAAAATTTCAGCAATTAGATGAATTTTAAAATTTATCTCTTCTAGATCGTCGTCAACATCAGTTACAATAACATAGAACACATTAGAGTCGTAGGGATCCTTATAAAAGTGGAAGGCAATTTTTTCAAAGTTCAGAGATTTTATAGAAGTACCAGTTATTTCTACCGATAGTTGTTGAAATGCGTAAAGATAACTTGAAACCAAATTAATATCCCTACCCTAGGTATGACATTGGCCAAAATTATGGTTTACTAATACGACTCCTGATTTAAAGATAAATATATTCTGTATCAAAAGTATTCCTAATTTTCAATTATCCCTAACCTCAAAATCAAGATAATAGATTTAAATCTTTATTTTATGAATTATCAAAAAAGGGTAAAAGAAGATTATTTTAATCATCAATCATCCTTCGATGTCCATTTGGGCATTCACCGTAAGTACAATCGTAGAAACCGTCGTCATATTCTTCTCTTGCGCTATAATGCTCCCAACAATATATTTTATCACACTGAGGACAATAGGCATCCAATCCTTCGAAAGAGTGATGCTTTTGCATGAATTGATGAACTCCTAGAAAATTTTCTTTTTTCAGAATTCCAAACAGCTCGTTCGCAAGATCCTTTCTTAATGATCTACTATGCGTAATGCCACTGTAAACAAGCGATTCAATTTCATCGAACCGACCAAAACCTATTTTATATTCGACGGAAATTCTACCGCAGACTGAACAAGGCAGATGATATTCTGAATTAGATACCTTAATAATTCTAGGGATAGGCTTAATTATTTTCTTATTTGGTTTTAATCTTTCGAATTCAAAATGAAAAGCGTTCCAGCATTTCTCAAAACTAATTTCAACTTCTTTTATAAGATTAAATACTATCTCTTCTTTATAGAATTTTAATTCGCTTATGGATTTAGCTAATCGACCTCTTGCGAGGTGTAAAAAATTTTTAGAATTCTCTAAATACTTTAATTTTCCTTTTGAAGCGCTATTTAGCATTTCCCAAGCGGACATGGTATTATAGTAAAAATCTTTTACATCTGAAATCCATAAATTTTTAGTTACCTCGTCCAATTTCTTACGGGAGTTTAAAAAATGTAAGATACCATCTTTTATATCTTCGAGTTCTTTAATATAATCTCTAATCTTCCAAATCCTTTCTATTGTTTTGTTTTTATCGTTTAACTTTCCATCTTCATTCATAAGTAAATCATGTTATCCTAAGAATTTTTGCTCTGAAATCCTTTCCAATGTCTTACAATTCAATTTTTGTTTCCTTAGTAGCTTTTTCTGCATAAAAGAATCGACCTGATCCCATTACATCCACATGTCTAAAAGTTATTTCGTGGTAGCTAAATCGCTGAGTCTCAATTTGATGTTTTAATTTTAAAGTCTTCATTTGCAGTTTGGAGTAAGAATTAGTAACTTGTAATATTAATTTTCCTAATTCTGAAGCTAACATTTCATCTTCCGAAGGATAGTATTGATCCTCATCTGCTCCAAGCGCAATATTTCCCTTCTGGGTACCTCCAGGATTTTTCTCAGCGGCTTTTTTATATTTTAAGAAATAAGTGATAATAGTTTTTAGATTATTGATGCTAGGTTCTCTGATTTCTCCAAGGATACTATAAACATTACTTGGCTTTTTTAGATAATCTTCAATAGTATCAGGTGTGATCTTTGGTTGATAATCGGGAAACATATTTTTTTCGTTCATAATTCCTATATTTCAATTCGATAATAAAAATTTCTCTCTATTACATAAAGATTTAAAACCTATAATGATGTTTATTCTATAACCTAATAGTTTTATAAAGCAATTTAAATAGTAGTTGAAAATTAATGTCATTTGAGCGTGAAGAACAACCCTACTATATTTTTAAAATATGCCTGCTGGGTCAAGGAGGTGTAGGAAAAACTTGTATAGCGAGAAGGTTGTGCTTTGATACTTTCGATGCGAATACGCGGTTAACCATTGGTATCGATTTCTACACATATGACATTCCGATTATTGTAAACGGAAATGAAACATTTGTTAGGCTCTCTCTTTGGGATTTTGGTGGTCAAGAACAATTTAAACAAATGTTTAGCTACTATATTAATGGCGCAAATGGAATATTTATGGTATTCAGCTTGTTCAACTTAAATAGCACATTGCTTGGTTTGGACTGGTGGTATGAACATCTAACAAAACAGAATCAAAGCAAAACGCTAAAGCTATTAATCGGATGTAAAAGTGATTTAGTAAAAAAAACAGAAAAAGTTGACGAGTTAGTTATAGAAAGTTTTACGAAAAAGCATAATAATGTTGAATTCTTTAAGACTTCTGCAAAGAAAAACTATAACATAAGAGCAATTTTCGTAGAGATGACTAGGAAAATCTTGGATACTCATGGTTTTACGTACGATAAACTGCTTTAAAGAACTCTCTATACCTTATTTAAACTAAAAATTCTAATTTAGTTTGATATCCTAATTCAAAAACTAAAAAGGATAATAAGATGATCGAAATTTTTAACGAATCTGACGGAAATTTAAGTTTTATAAGCTCAAAAGTTATATCCATTATAGGATATGGAAACCAAGGTCGTGCTCAAGCTTTTAATTTAAGGGATTCAGGACTAAATGTGATAATCGGAAATATAGAAGATAAATATAAAGAAGTCGCAAAAAATGACGGATTTAGTGTTTATTATATTAAGGATGCCGTATCGAAATCTGATATTTCCTTTATTCTCGTTCCTGATGAATTGATGGATACCATATTTAAAGAGGAAATATGCCCCTCTCTTAAACCAAATTCTGCCATAGTGTTTGCAAGTGGGTATAACATTGGTTTTAATTTACTATTACCTCCAGATAATGTTGATGTTCTGTTATTAGCTCCGAGGATGATTGGGGTGGGTGTCAGAGAAAATTTTCTAAACAATCAAGGATTTTTTAGCTTTGTGGCCATCGAACAAGATTTCACTGGCAATGCAAGAGAGATATTACTTGCTTTAGCTAAAGGGATAGGAACTTTGAAAAAGGGAGCTATTATGCTCAGCTTTAAACAAGAAGCGGAACTTGACTTGTTTAACGAACAAGCGTTTGGTCCTGCGTTCGGGAGGGTTTTGTTGTCTTCAATATACACTTTGATCGATGCGGGTTACCCTCCTGAAGCCGTGTTAATCGAAATGTATATGAGTAATGAAATGTCCTACACATATAAAAAAATGGCTGATATTGGCTTAATTAAACAGGTTGAATTTCACTCCCAAACGAGTCAATATGGTGCTATGAGCAAGGGTATTCGATTTAGAAAACTACCATTAAAGCCTATGATGAAAGAAATATTGAAAGAAATCCAAGAAGGAGATTTTACTAAAGAATGGTCAAAAAAATTAACAAAATTAAAATTTAAAACTATTAAATTCTTTGCTACAAAACAGAAGATAAATAAAATAGAGAGGCAAGTAAGAAAAAATCTCAATTTAAACCTTTACGATATCTACGACGAGGATTCTCCAACTAATGAAGAAATGGCTAAATTAAAAGCGATTTCAGATGAATTGAAATTATTTGAGCAATATTATGAGTAAATTTTTATACTATAACCACAATTACTCCTAAAGTTGTAGAAATTACTCCCAAAAAACCATATTTAGTAATCCGCTCTTTATTTAACCAATAGGTAAGTGGAAGCGAAAATAACGGGCTTGCACTCGCTATTAATGACATAACAATGGCTCCCGCTGTGTGAGCCGCTTCAGTGTATAAATATGCTCCTAGAGAAGTACCTATAATAGATGCTATAAGCAGAATTAGCCATGTTTGAGAAGGTTTTCTGAATGAGCATTTTTTTTGGTTACTATTCCCAAATCTGCTTTCTCTCCAAACCATTACCAACAAAATTGAAAGAGCAAATGGAAAGCGAATTACATTACTAATAATAGAACTTATTCCATTTGTAATTAAGATTTGATCAATTAAATTCGTCACATAATCTATTATAACAAGACCAATAGCCCATCCAAGCGAAGCGATTAAAGCGTAAACAATTGACTTTAAAGGCGTATAAGAAATTAATTTTTGAGGGTGAATTTCCGAATCTTGTGAGTTTTTGTTTTCAGCATTTATTTTAGATTTCCCTATTACTATGATCCCTGCCCCAATAAGAACAATCGATAGAATTATCTTATATTCAAAAGCACGGTTTAGAAAAATTAATGAAAGAATAATGGTAAATAAAGGAAATGTCATGGAAATCGCTAAAGTAATCGTAGTACCAAGATCTTGTTGCGCTTTAAAATATGCTGTGTCTCCAATTACTTGTCCAAAAAGAAAACTTAGGAATGTTATTATCCACAAATACCATGGTAATAAGAATATATATGTAAAAATACCTAAAACAACAGCGAGCACTATAAATGTTATAGTTCCAATTGCAGTGCGAAAAAAGTTAATGAATGCAGGGCTAGCATCACGCTCAGTTTTTCGAAAGAGCACATTTGATACTACAAAAGTTAAGACTGCTAAAATTGCGATTAATTCTCCAGTCATAAAGCTATATTCCTCTTTTTCCCATATTCGTATAGCTTCAAAAATGACTTTGCTGCGCTCTCTATTGAGTTATATACAAAAAATCCGTCGTTTTTTAGTTTGTTGGATATTAATTTCCGTGACTCGCTAGGATACTGGGGTAATATAATCACAAAGATTTTTTCTAAAGATTCTACATGTTTTTTAATTCCAAGTAAATTACTGTAAAAATTTTTGAATCTTTCATCATCCAAATCCTTCCAAGCATCAGTTACTACTAATACTAAATCGATAGTATCATCTACTGCTGCCTTACAAACCTCCAAATAAACCTTACTTGAAATGATCCAAGGCATATCCAAAGGATTAGATAAACTACCAATCTTAATAGGGTATATTTGTTTTAGAGCGTCTAACTTTTTTCCTGATATAATCGGTAGGTTCAAACCTAATTCCGTTATAATATCTGTAGCTAAAATTCCAAAACCTCCAGACCACAAAACTACTAAAACATTTTTGGATTTGGGATACTCTACCTCTTTCTTTCTTTCCTTATAATTGTGTGTGTGTGTGGAAAATAGGTAGGTATAATCGATTAACTCATCTAAAGATGGTGGAACTTCAATAATTGGCGTCTGTTTAAAAATTGCTTTCCAAATATCACCTTTTGAAGCCAAGGATCCCGTATGGGTTAATACTGCTGCTTGACCTCTCTCAGTCCTACCTCCGCGCATAAAGAGCACGGGTTTCTTCATATTTTTTAATACTTTTAAGAGCCTTCTTCCCTCATTTTTATATAAAGCAGGTAAACCTTCGAAATAAACGCAAATAACTTGCGTTTCATTGTCATCATCTAAGTATTGTAAGAGTTCAGAAACTTGAATATCAATACAATTTCCTATACTTACCCCTTTCGAAAATCTTAAATTATATCTTCGAGCACTAAACTTTACCATCTTAGAATGTAAATCTCCAGATTGAAATATTAATCCTACCGTCCCATTTTCAGTAGGAAAAGAGGAGTAATATGCTATTTTTCCTCGTGGGCAATACAAACCCATACAATTTGGACCTATGCATCTCGTAGAGGGATAGGCATTCAGAATTTCTTTAATTTCCCTTTCAATTTTAACACCTTTTTCATCAAATTCTCCAGTACCCGCTGTAAAAATGTGAATAAACTTAACTATCTTACGAGATAAAAGGTCTGATAATTCTTTAACTAAATCGTCTCTTCTAACGGACAAAATAACGAGATCAATCGAATTAACAGGGACACTATCAACAGATTTTAAACATTTAATGCCTAAAAGTTCTTCAACTTTAGTAGAAACTAGATAGAGATTTTCTAAATTGTATCCTTGTCTAATAAATCCATCTATAAAAAAAGAAATCTTGGGCTTTGCATCGTATATAAGTACATTTTTTGGTTTAAACAATAAATCTAAGAAGGCTATCTTATCAAAATCTTCCAATTTATTCACCTAATTCTTCTATTAAACGACTATTACAGTTATAGCAATATTTAGGTTTTGAATCGAATTTAGCTCCACATTGAGGGCATTCTGATCTATTTTTTAATTCTATTTTTGTCATATTTACTTTATCCTCGTCATTTTCAAAATTTTTAATTAATTTAAAGAGTAATGATAACCCTATGGAAATGATTAGGATAGTAATTGCTAGCGTGATAGTTTCGACTAAAAAAGTTGGTAAAACAGAGCTAAATGATGTTATTGAATACCTCCAATAGAAAACATAAAAAAAGAAATTAGGGAAAAAAAAAGTTGTTAAATTCATTGAATAAGCTTTTCTGTAATTGTTAAAAATTAGAATAGGTAATAACGATATAATTACCCATGTAATGCTTATGTATAAAAAACCAAAAGTTGTGTTATATAAAATTATATTTGCAAGAAATTGGATAATAAAATGTTGTTCCCCTGCTCGAGGGTCAGTACTCAAATCAAAATCAATTTGAATCCGATAATTAAATATCACGCTAAATATCAGTAAAATTAATATTTGAATGCAGAACACCATTAATTTACTTTTAAATAACGTCTCTATCTTCATCATTACTTGAGTGAATACATCTATAAAATATACTACTTGATATAAAGTAATAAAAGAATAGATAAAAAAATGCCTAATCCGAAAAATTTTTAATATTTGCTTGCTTAATTCCTTTATAGTGCAGAACTTGTTAACTTATTCTTTATTGTTTTATTGTATTAATTCAAAAATTGAGGTTATTTTGGATTTATGAGTTATTCATTCAGTCGTACTAAATTAATTGAAAAAATAAAATTCGGATTGCTAAGTCCGGACGAAATTAGAAAAATGTCTGCTGCCAGAATAATTACGGCAGATACTTATGATGAAGATGGTTTACCTATTCCTAGTGGGCTTATGGACCAACGATTAGGGACTATTGAGCCGGGACAGAGATGTCAAACTTGTGGAAACCTTGTAAGTAATTGTATGGGGCACTTTGGTCATATTGAATTAGCTAGGCCCGTTATCCATGTCGGCTATGCGAAAAAAGTCCTCAAAGTCCTAAGAAGCATCTGTCCTGAATGCTCAAGGTTAATGTTAACAGAAGAAGAAATGGATTTATTCAGGACAGAACAATTAAAGCACCGTAGAATTTTCTTTGAAAGTGATGAAGATGCTACGAAGATCGTGTTTAAGCGTGCAAGAAAAAGTAAAGTTTGCCCGTATTGCGGCGCAAAAAAGAAAAAAATTGTAATTGAAAAACCTACTACTTTTTATGAAGAAGAAGAAATTAAGGGCTCCCGAAGGATTACTCCTATTGAAATACTAGAACGTCTTATAAAAATGACGGATAATGATCTTAGGATTTTAGGAGTAGCTCCTGAAAATGCGAGACTTGAATGGGTAATATTTACAGTATTACCAATTCCACCTGTATGTGCTCGACCATCTATTACGTTAGATAGTGGAATTAGATCTGAAGATGATTTAACCCACAAATTAGTTGATGTTATTCGCATTAACCAAAGACTTAGAGAGAATATTGATGCAGGTGCACCTCATCTAATTGTAGAAGATTTATGGGAATTACTTCAGTATCATATTACAACTTATTTCGATAATCAAGTTTCTGGAATTCCACCAGCGAGACATCGCTCAGGGAGGGCGTTAAGAACTCTTACACAAAGATTAAAAGGGAAAGAAGGAAGGTTTAGAAGCAACTTAAGTGGAAAAAGAGTCGATTTTTCCGCACGCTCCGTAATTTCTCCAAACCCTTTCATTAGTATTAATGATGTAGGTGTACCAATGGAAATTGCTAAAATTTTAACCATACCTACAAATATAAACGATTGGAACATCGAAGAAATGAAACAACTCGTTCTTAATGGACCTTTTAATCATCCAGGAGCAAATTATATAATTAGAAGCGATCGTAGAAGGATAGATTTACGATATGTCAAGAATCGTAAAATTATTGCAGAAATGCTTGCTCCAGGATATACAGTTGAACGACATTTAGCTAATGGTGATTTAGTTTTGTTCAATCGACAACCTTCCCTTCATAGAATGTCTATTATGGCTCACGAGGTTAAAATAATGGATGGTCGGACTTTTAGGTTAAATTTAACCGTTTGTCCACCTTATAACGCCGATTTTGATGGTGATGAAATGAACTTGCATGTCCCACAAAGCGAAGAGGCTCGAACTGAAGCCGAACTGCTACTGAAAGTGCAAGAACACATATTATCTCCGAGATTTGGAGGTCCAATTCTAGGAGGAATTCAAGACTTTATTTCCTCTGTTTTTCAATTTACTAGTGTAGACTCAGTTTATAACAGAAAAGACACGTTGAAATTGCTCTATTTGGGAGATGTCTTTGAATCTAAACCAGAATTTAGTTTAGATGATATTATTCCTGTTAAAACTGATCCTGAGAAGTTATATTCGGGAAAGCAAATTTTTAGTACTCTTTTTCCGGACGATTTGAATATAAAAGTAAAATCGAAATTTTGTAAGAAGTGTGAAATTTGTAAGGAAGAAGGTTGTGAATATGATGCTTATGTAGTAATTAAAAACGGGGTTCTCATAACGGGAACTATTGACGAAAACTCATTCGGTGCTATGCAATCTAATAGTATATTACAGCGCGTAATTAAAGACCATGGAAACGCACGAGGGAGACTATTCTTAGACAGCGCCACAAAAATGCTATTGTACGTTATCCGTCAGAATGGAATGACAATGGGATTGGATGAAGTTTTTGTCTCTGGTAAAGCTTATGACAAAATTCAGAAAATCCTAAAAGATGCTGATGATGAAGCAGATAAATTAATCAAAGCGCTTAACGAAAATGACACGACGGTTTTGAAAAGAGCCCCCGGACGTTCTATGCGCGAAACACTTGAACTTAGAATTCGACAAGTGTTAGCAGAAGCGAGAAAAATGGCTGAAGAAACCGCAGCTCACCATATTGGAGATGAAGCTCATTCAGTCATTATGACAAAATCGGGAGCTAGAGGAAATATTTTAAATTTGGGCCAAATGTCCGCTGTAGTGGGTCAACAGGCGATAAGAGGTGAAAGAATCAATAGAGGATATAGTTCAAGAACTCTTCCACATTTTAAACAAGAGGATTTAACACCTCGAGCAAGAGGCTTTGTCGAAAGTTCTTACCGAAAAGGACTAAATCCAGAGGAATTCTTTTTTCATGCCATGGGTGGTCGAGAAGGTCTAGTAGATACTGCAGTTCGTACCTCTACTAGTGGATATATGCAAAGACGGTTGGTAAACGCTTTACAAGACATGATCATCGAAAATGATGGGACTGTAAGGAATAGTGATAAAAATATTATCCAATTCCGTTATGGTGACGACGGTATAGATCCTATGCATACCGATCATTCAGAAGCCGTAAATCTTGAAGTTCTTCTGCTCAAAGCTAAAACACTTGATTTAAACGAAATTCGCGAGGAAATCAAAAAAACTCCAAAACCTAAAACTACAGCTAAAAAAGAAACAACTAAAAAACCTCCCGCTAAAAAATCTACGCCCAAAAAAACTGCCAAAGATGAACCTGAAAAACAAGAAAAAGCAGATAAAAAAGACCAAGCGCTCAGTGAAGAAGAATTGAGGGAATTGTATAACATGGAGACGAGTAAAAACGCAGAATGGAGAGGGAAACTCACAAAAGGATATTTAGACTGGAAAAAAGAAAGATTAGGATAATATATTAAATTTTTTAAAGGTCAAATGAAATGGGAAAAGTAACTCAAGTAATTTTAGAGAAAAATTTAAAAGTACTCAAAGAAGATGGTATTCCTGTTGATCTCATAGAAAAAATCAGAAATCGTATTAAAGATGAAGATCTTGAAGAAGAACAGCTGGAATACCTTTTAAACAAGATTTATATTAATTTTAATAACGCTATTGTCGAAACTCATGAACCTGTTGGAACAGTCGCCGCTCAAAGTATTGGAGAACCAGGAACACAAATGACTTTAAGAACATTTCACTACGCGGGTGTAGAAGAATTCTCAGTAACCCAAGGTCTTCCTAGACTCATAGAAATAGTAGATGCTCGACGCTTTCCAAGTACGCCTCAACAAACAATTTATTTAGAAGAACCGTATAATCAAAGCGAAGAGAAAGCAATTGAAGTTCACAAAAGAATAGAACAAGTTCGCATTGAACAAATCACTCATGATGTTGACTTAGATTTTATTAACTGGAACATCGTTATCAACTTAATACCCGAAATTTGTGAGAAACGTGGTATCGATATAGAATCTGTTCCAGAAATATTAAAAAGATACAAAAAGAAGGGAACAATTAAACGTGAAGGTAATTCTATAATAATCGATCCTCAAATAGAAGATATTCAGAATCTGCAAAAATTAAGAGAAAAGATACTTAAAAAAGTAGTTAAAGGTGTACGTGGCATTAAAAGAGGGTTATTAACCCCAACCGACGATAAAAAGGAGTGGGTTATTAAAACCGAAGGAACAAATATGCACGGCGTCGTTCAAATCGAAGGTGTAGATACTACTAGAACGGTATCAAATCATATCCATGAAATCGAAAAACTCTATGGAATCGAGGCAGCTCGAAAAATGATAATTAGAGAGGCTCAAAAAGTTTTAGAGCAACAAGGTTTAGATGTTGATAAAAGGCACCTCATTATTTTATCAGATTTAATGTGCGTAGAAGGCTCAATTCAATCAATTGGAAGGCACGGAATTTCAGGTTCTAAATCAAGTGTATTTGCTAGAGCTGCGTTTGAAGTCACAGTAAATCAGTTACTAGATGCAGGATTGTATGGTGAAGAAGAGAAATTACTTGGAATTCCCGAAAATGTAATTATTGGTCAGATATCCCCGATTGGTACGGGTCGAGTAAATGTTATGTTCGACTTAGACGCTAACCTCAAAATATTAGAACAGTTAGGAAAAAAACAATAATATAAAAAACACCTATACAGCACGAATTATAGTCCTAATCAACGGTTTTAACGCTTCTTAAAACAATAATAAGAGAATAAATGTTAAAGTTAAATTTAAAAGCTAACTCTTGAAAGCAAGAAATAGGAGAATATGCGATAAAATTTTAAGTTATTGTGTATTTTTTTAATTACGTTATTTTTGATTTTTAAAACTGATACAGCTAGTTATGACGATGGCAAGGAAAAACATAAAGATAAGCGATACAATCGATTTATCCCGAAAGAAAGTAAAAGAATTTGATATTGATACTAATATAAAAGTTGCTTATAAGACCGGTAAAATGATTTTTGGTAAAACCCAAGTCCTAAGGCAACTAAGACAAAATCCTTTTAAGATGATCATTATCGCAAATAATTGTCCAGCCGAATTGGAAGCCCAATTAAGTTATTATAATTCTCTTATAAATAACAATATATTTATACACAAGTATAAAGGTTCTTCGTGGGATCTAGGGTTAGCAATGGGCAAACCATACATGATCTCCGTTATTGGAATCAACGATTTTGGAGATTCAGACTTAATGACTTTAAAGGCTAAAAATAATTAAAGACTAAATGGAATGTTTTAAGATGTTACGTAGAAATATCAAACTCGACAGAAAATCGATGGAATTAATATCGCTTTTCAATAACATTTCTGGCGCTATTATTAAAGACTGTTTTATATTTGAATCTCCCGAAAATAACTCAGAAATAATTATATTCTTAGTTAAAAAAGAAGACATAGGGAAAGCAATTGGTAAAGCTGGGGAACATGTGAAAGATCTTATGACTAAGCTTCAAAAGAAGATTGATGTGATTCCCTGGTCAGAAAATCTCAGACAATTCATTCAATTCATATTAAATACTACTAAGAATTCAATCATAGTTCAAAACATAGAAGTAAAAGAAAGTAGAAACGAAAAAAAAACCGTGATTATTTCTGTACGACCTCAAGATCGTGGAAAAGCCATCGGTAAAGAGGGTTCAATGATAAGAAAGGTAAAAGAACTCGTTTTACGTCATTTTGAGGTTGATAATGTAATAATTAACACAAAAAATTAGGTCACTATTTTACTAATTTCAAAAATTTTAAGTTTCAAGGAAGATATTAAGGTATATCTCAATAAGGAATATTTTAAAAATTTTTATTATGTCAAAGCCAAAAGGGCTCTATTCGGCTAGAAAACTAAGAAATAACAGAAAGAAGCTTAGATGGAGTAAAACTAAATACAAAAGGAAGAAACTTAAGTTGAAACAGAAAGTTGACCCTATGGAAGGATCTCCTCAAGCATTGGGTATCGTACTTCAAAAAGTAGGGAGAGAAAGTAAACAACCTAACTCTGCTATTCGAAAGTGCGTCAGGGTTCAGCTAAAAAAGAATGGAAAAAGTATCACTGCTTTTCTTCCGGGAGACGGTGCCCTTAATTTCATCGAAGAACATGATAGAGTAATTGTGGAAGGAATTGGGGGAGCTAAAGGCCGAGCAGTAGGTGATCTACCTGGTGTACGATGGCGAGTAGTTATGGTAAATGGTGTAAGCTTACAAGCGTTACTCTCAGGCAGAAAAGAAAAACCAATGAGATAGGTTTAAATTATGAGCAAAGCGAAAAAAGATATTAAACTCTTCAACAAGTGGTCATTTGATAATATTGAAGTTAAAGATTGGACTTTGGAAAGCTATATTAATCTGAGACCAGTTATAATTCCTCATACTGCAGGAAGACACGAGCATAAACGCTTTTGGAAAACTTCTAAAATATCTATTATTGAGCGTTTTGTAAACAGATTATTAGCACCCGGTTTTATAGGTAGTAAAATTAAAGGACATAAAAGTTCATATAGTTCTGGCAAAAAAAGTAAACTTTTAAGAAACCTAGAAAATGCATTTACTTTATTGGAGTTAAACACAGGTGAAAACCCAATTCAAGTATTAATTGACGCAATATGTAACTCCGCGCCTAGAGAAGAAACGACACGTATTGCTATGGGTGGAATAAGTTACGCGTCTGCTGTAGATGTATCGCCACAGCGTCGAATAGATTTAGCAATCAAATATTTAGTCCAAGCAATTGGTTCAAATTCTCACTCAAACGAAAGAGCGTTTGCTGAAAATATCTCTAAGGAGGTAGCATTAGCTTCTCAAGACTCTCAAGAATCTAAAGCGATAAAGCGAAAAGACGAGATAGAAAGAATCTCCGTTTCGGCTAGATAAATTATTATTACTAATTAAATTCCAAACTCTTTTTTAACCCACTCTCTAGTTACAGGATCATCAAAATCCTTATGAGTTATTTCAGCTAATTTACTTACTTCAAAACAGTTTTCGCAATACCATTTTTCCAGCCAAGGTACCAGACAAGATCCTGAGGGATTGGACGATCTTGAGGATCGAATCCTTGTTTTTTTAATTCTTGAAATGAAACGCAACCAGCCCCCATGCCACATTCTAAAGTAGACTTATGAAATCGATGGTAGAGCGTATTCCATTCCTTCTTCAGTCCAAGGTCATATAACCTACTTAATTCTTCTTTTACAGCTAACTTTAAAAGAGTTCTTAAATTCAAACTTAGTCGAAGCGACCAAAGAGTTTTCAATATGACTTTACGGATTTTCTTTGAATTCATAAAAACTACTCTATTTATGTTATTACTGATATTTATATTTTTGGAAAATAGCGATGGGTGGTATATGCTATGCATCCGCTGTAGATATATGTCCACAACGTCGAGTAGATTTAGCGATTAAGTATTTAATCCAAACTATTGGCGCAAGATCACATTCAAACGAGAAACAATTTGCAACTAATTTGGCTCAAGAACTAATATTAGCAGCAGATGATAGTCAAGAATCAAGGGCTATAAAAAGAAAGGAAGAAATTGAAAGAATAGCAGTTTCTGCTCGTTAAGGGAAATCTAATTTAGAACCCTAATTCAAATCTCGCTATAAATTTTCTTGTTTACTTAAACTACTTTAGTTATTAAACTGACTGGACTAGATAATGAATTTAATCCATCTCATTTTAGTTTATCGGTAATTCATGTAATAAAGAATTAGATTAAATTATTTTAAGCTAATGGAACAATATATTAAATGTGAACTCAAATCTTTGAAAGGAAATTAATTTAATTGAATACGCTTTATAACTTAAAATATTAAAAAAGAACTTTTAAAAAACTAAGAAGTAAATCGTGCGATATCACCCACATATATCAAATCTTACTTTGGGTTAACAAAATTCCTAATTATTATATAGCTCTTAAGTATATTATTTAGTTAAGTAGAATTAATGTTCTTTATGACGACTTAAACTTAAATTGAATTCCGACAAAAATCACGATGTTTTAGAAAAGCAGCTTAAAACATTAGGTCAAAAGATAAGAATTGATATTTTAAAGAAATTAAGTCTTAGTAGTAATCCTTTACCCTATTCTATCCTTCAAAAAGAAGTTTTAGGAAGTAATCCAAATTCCGTCAATTTTTCATTTCATTTAAAAGCGCTGAAAAACAGCAATTTAATGTCTACCACCGATGATGGATATGTTTTGAGTGCCTTGGGTGGGCAGATTCTCAAGAATATTATCTCTATTGAAAAGATTCTAAATGATAAAAACAAAACAATAATGATAAGAACCTCTAGATATTCAAAAGAACCATTTGATTCGAGTAAAATCGAAAATTATCTAATTAAGGAAGGTCAAGTGGATTCGCATTTAGCAAAACAGATTTCAAAAGAAGTGGAAGAACGCTTATCTAAAACGAATATAGAATATTTAACAGCTCCTTTAATGAGGGAATATATAAACGGAATTCTATTGGAAAATGGTCAAGAAGAGATAAGACATAGGTTGACTCGATTAGGTACTCCTCCTTATGAGGTTTCTAGATATTTTGATAATAACAGAATTAATCCCGAACAGCTTCTTTTTAAACTCGGATCAGAGGTGTCAGAGCAATATTTATTACTAAACTTGCTTCCAAAGAATTTAGCGGACATGTATTTGTCTGGAGAATTAGTTTTACTGAACTTAAACTACTGGAGTTTAAGACCATTGGGCTTCTATCTAGACTCAAATTCAATCGTATCTTATCTTTCAAAACGGAAATTAGTGGACATTAATAAATTAGACAATTCAATTGAATTGATTAAACTATGTTCTAACTTCTTTGATGTGGTGGGTAAGATAAAGCCATATGTGTCTGAAGATATTCTACTAGGTAATTTTTCAGACTTTTTATTAAAGAGCATAAGTTCCAACGAGAGTTCAGAAGCCCTTATTAATTTCCTTAACTCAGAGGTTTTGGATCATTCAAATAGAATCTATGACCAAAAGCCTCATCTCTCTTTAGAAATCTCTTCTTCAGATGAATTTAAAGATTTTAATAACTTGAATTTTCAAATTCCATTTATCCCTTACTTTTTGGGTAAATTATTTGATCAGATTGATCAGAATGATGGACCTACATGTCCTCTGATTTTATTTGATTACTCATCACTGCTCAATAATAAGTCTGGATATGAATTCTTAAGGAAAACCATATACTCACCTCATTCTAACGATATAATATTCTCTTTAAATAATAAACTAAACTTGCTAAATTCTACTTTAATAAATGTGAATAAGAAAAATACTAAAGGAGAACTCAAAAGTAATGTTGTTTTAGATAAAATTTTAATAAATTTACATAAAATTGCCGATAATTCTAAACAGAATGATTCTCTTTTTTTTGAAAATGTTCAAGATAAGCTTAGTTCCGTATTTGAACTTTTTGCTCATAAAAAAGAGTTAATAAATAAAAAGTTATCTACTTCAAAGCAATGGAATAGAATTATATCTGATTTCATTAAACCAGATGCCCTTAGTTGGATAGATAACTCATTAAAATCGGTTAGCTTTTTCGGATTAAATGAAGCCATAAAAACTCATTGCGGTATGGAGATCGATAGGATAGAAAACAGCGAATCGTTTGCTTATAATTTATTAATTTTTATGAAAGATATAATTAACGAAATTAATAGAGACCACAACGAAAACTATATCCTTACTCAACCTCATAACGGTGATTATCTCTCTAAACATTGGTGTAGAAGTATTGATCATATGGGCAATGGCACTAACAAATATTGTATAAATATGATACGAAGGGATTCAAAATTATCATTAAAAAAAAAAGTTCAAATATATAAAAATTTTGAAGGTATTGTTGATGGAGGTAGTGTTTTTACATGTAATGTAAATAACAATCCTATAGAAGAATTAATGGCACAATTATCTTCTTCAAAAGTAAACATGTTTCAATTAAAAATAGAATAATGTAAGATTAGTCCGATAATAATTCTGCTAAGATCGCCTTTCTCATAGGTATTCCATAATAAGTTTGTTTGAAATAAATCGATTTAGGAGAACCATCGATTTCAGGTGAAATTTCTGTAATCCTTGGTAAAGGATGCATAATTTTGAAAACGTCTTTTGTTTCTTCCAAATCCTTTTTCGTGAATACATAGAAATCTTTAACTCTTTCATACTCTTCGATATCAGAAAACCTTTCTTTCTGAATTCTCGTGACATAGAGAATATCTAAAATATGTAATATATCTCTATATTTTTCTATTTCTTTGTATTTTACGTGTCGTTGTTGTAAGAAGTCCTTGTCTCTTTTACGCAACATCAAGTCTCTAGGGCTAATAAAATAGATATTTGCGTCGTAATTTGAAAGCATTATGGACAATGAATGTACCGTCCTTCCATATTTCAGATCCCCCATTATTCCGATATTTAAATCGTCTAAATTATGACCCTCTTCAGTAATTGTTAATAAATCTAATAGTGCTTGAGTCGGATGCTCGCCACTTCCCGAACCGGCATTTATGACGGGTATTTTTGCGAATTTTGCTGCCAACCTGGCTGCTCCCTCTAAATTATGTCTCATTACGATACCATCGCTGTAATTTTCTACAGTACGAATTGTGTCAGCTATACTTTCTCCTTTTTTTATAGATGAAACATCACTAGTATGAAATCCTATAACATTTCCACCTAAGCGATACATCGCAGATTCAAAACTCAAGCGAGTTCGAGTGGATGGTTCAAAAAATAGAGCAGCTAAAATCTTACCCTTTAGGATTTCTGAGTCCTTTTTGTTATGTATCATACCCTTAGCTTTTCTTAAGATATAATCTATATCCTCTCGCGAAAAGTCTTTTGCGGATATGATACCCTCTCTAAATTTCTCTTTAAAAGACATAATTCTAAATGAAAGTTTTAATAAAATTATGTAAATACCATTTAAATTATTTTTTATTAAATTTTGCTATTCCAATTAAGAATAAAGGAGTACTAATAAAATTTAAAATTTATAAATAACTTATTAAATTAAACTCTAAATTGAAGTTGTTTGAAAAATGAAATACCCTCGCACAATAAATCGTTATTGTCCAAAATGCAGATCTCATACTCAGCACAATGTTTCACTTTATAAGAAAGGAAAAGAACGAATGCTCAATCACGGAAGAAGAAGATTAGAAAGAAAAAAAAGGGGTTACGGGTCTTTTCCAAAAGAAATCTTTCACAAGAATGCCAAGGTCAATAAACGATCATTACCCATATTAGAATGCTCAGAGTGTAATAAAAAGCAGTATGCTAAATCATATAGAGTTAAAAAGTTCGAACTTCAAGAAGTTTAAAGGTGTCATATCATACCAAAAAAAAAAAAAAATAGTGAATTAATCCCCCAACCCCAAAGTAGGTTTTTAAGAGTTAAGTGCTTAAATTGTGGAAACCAGCAAATAATTTTCGGTTGTTCTGCCACAGATGTAGAATGTTTAGTATGTGGAAAGACTCTGCTTCAATCTACTGGTGGTAAAGCGCGAATTTTAACCAAAATTTTAGAAGTTCTTTCTTAAAAAATAGCTACGCGCTAAATTTCTAGAGATATTTCAGATCGTGAAACCACTCTTTCACGAAGATTAGAATGTTCACATCCAATTTTCATTGAAAAAGCAAAAAATAAGCAAATACTTTAATATTCTCTCCAAGTATGTTTACACTCTATGCACCTAAAAAAAGAAGTACTTGGTTCGTCAGCACTTCGAGTTTGTTCTTGCCAAGCTTCAGCCTCTTTGCTGGTGCATTTAGGACAATATTTTTTTACGATCGGGTGAACAGAAATTTTATCTTCTTGAGAAACTATGATTAAATTATTTTCTAAAGCCTCTTTTTTCAATCTAGCTTCTTTTTTAATTTTTTGAGCATTTAGGGATATTTCCTTTTGAAAGCCGCATCTACAGACTAATGTTTTGTTTCCGTTAATAATTTGTCTCCGTAGAAGATTTGAGCATTCTGGGCAAAATTCAACCATTTTTAAATTTTTAGAATATAGTAATTTTCCTTAAAAGTTAAAAATAAGCGTATCTAATAAACTTTTTCGTTAAGTTTAATATCCATATCAACATTTCAAGAAATAGCATAAACTACTAAATCAGATTAAGTTAAGGGATTAAGATTATAGTACGTTTAAGATAATAAGTTTGTTTTTGCCTTTAAACTAACTTCAGTTCTTTTTTAATCTCGTACAACTTCAAGTAATAATCAAAGTTCAGATTTTTTTTATCCTGTATAATTTCTGCTTCTATCTCCTTTTCACCTTCCATGTTGATGTTTAATTCGCCAATAACATTGACTAAATCATCTTTTAAAAAAGTAAAATCAACTTTTCTAATGTCAATTTTTATATCATCAGATTGATCTTTGAGAATTATATGGTCACTATCAACGATGTCCTTGATATAACCGGTTATTTGGACACGACTATCGGAACTTTTTATTTCTTGAATAATTCTCTGGACTGCGGGTTCACGAGACATAGTTATAAGCATTTTTTTATTTATATAGTTTAAAAAATTTAAGGTGACTATAAATAATTAATTCAAAAATTACAAATAGGTTTTATTAAACCTATAATACTGAATTTTATAAATATTGCCAATAACACTATATTAATATAAATTAGTAATCAATTAAAGTGCTGATAAATAATGAGCTTTACACTTAAGCTGGATAATAGTAGGATATTAAAGGGTATAGTCGAAACTCTTTCAAGCATCATCGATGAGACTGAATTCAAAGTATCTCCTAAAGAATTTGTCATTACTGCAATGGACCCAAGTCGAATCTGCTTGTTAAAATTGTCGATTAAAAAAGAGAATTTTGACGATTACAAGTGTAGTAAAGAATCAAAGATCGGTTTAAACTTGGACGATTTGGATAAAATACTCAAAAGAAGTGCCACGAATGACAATATTGAGATTGACTTTAAAGAATCAGAACAAAAAATCAAAATCACAATGCAAAGAGAAGGAAACACTCGTAAACGGACATTTAGTTTAGCATTGATCGATCTGGATAGAGAAGAAATTCCAATGGATAATCTGTTAAAAATTGAATATCCTTCAAATTGGGTGATCGATTCCGACTTTCTAGTAGAGGCCATTAAAGACGCGGAAATATATTCTGAAATTTTGAACATGAAGGCGGTTGCTAACGAAGGATTAGTCTTTAGTTCTACGGGACAAATTGGAGAGATGCAATACGACTTAAGCGTCGATGATCTGATAGAAAGCGATATTAAGGAAACAAGTACAGGTGCCTATAGTCTAACATTTCTAAAAGCAATATTAAAAATCGCTTCCATCACCGAAAAGTTAGAGATTTCATTAAAAACGGATCATCCTCTTAAAATGATATTCAACCTATTAGAGGGCGGTGAATTAAACTACTTTTTAGCTCCTCGGGTTGAAGAAGCTGAATTTGACGAAAACGACGATATGGATGAATTCTAAGATTTTTCATCCCATTTTTTCATAACTATAATAAACCAGTTAACTCATAGCGGTTAAATCGAAAAAACTCCAATATCAATTATATGTACTTATTTTCAATTTAAAAGGTAGGGTAAGAGAAGCTTTGAGCATACCAAATGATTTAATTAACCGTTATCCTTGGCTTCCTTCTTTAAAACTTCATTATTCTGATATTGCTGATAAACTACCTTCTGAATTTATTACTGATATTTTTTCAAAAAGCGATAGTAAGCAAATCTCCGAACGGGTTTTTACAATCTTTGAATCTGCTTTTAATAATTTGGAAGATATCCCTAAAATGAAGGAGGATAATTTAACTGTCTATGTTTACATTTTACTTAATATTTTAGTTTATGCCCTAAATAATAAGTTAATAACAAATAGAATCGCTAATTTGTATTCAAAGAATGCTTATAGCAAGATGGAAAAAGATAACAGCGAATCGGATCTTTACTATATATGTCTAGATTTGGAATTGAGAGTTAATTTTTATAATCCTCCTATTCAATTTGGGAATAAAATGTTAAAAGATAATCGTGAAAAACAAGTAACTAACTTTGCTATTTATTATATTGATTATCTTAAACTTGCTTCAAATTTAAGGGACGAATATAGAAAATTAGCCCATAATCCATTGCAAAATGGCTATGTATATATTCAGAATAGAAATTTAATGCGTTTGATACAAGAGTATGTTAGAAATAAAATCATTATTGAAGAGACGGAAGATAAAGCTTCTTTAAAATCATTTCTTGAAGAAGTACTTAAAAATCAAGAATTTAAAGAGCTATATGAAAAAATCAATAGTATTTGGACAAAGAGAAAAGAAGATTTTGATTTTACATTTAAAATCGATATCACTGGGAAAACAGATATTCTGAAGCTTTATCCTCCGTGTGTAATAGAAATCTTAAAAAAAGCTGAGGAAGGACAAAATTTAGTACATCATGAACGACTTTTTATAGTTTGGTTTTTACTCGCATTAGAATATCCAGTTGAAAAGGTTGTAGATGTTTTTTCCACTTTACCAGATTTCGATCGAGAAAAAACAATTTATCAGGTAGAATATGCAAAAAAAAAAAAATACACTCCATATCAGTGTTCTACTTTACAATCAATTACTCTTTGTATGAAAGAGAAATATAAAGATATGCTGTGTTTAGAAGGATATGGCTATGGTAAACCATCAGAGAAAAAAAAATTAAAACATCCTTTAGCGTACGTCAGGATTAAACAATACAGAGATAAAAAAGGAAACAATATTAAAAAAAAAGAAGATAAAAAGCTGGAGGGAGCCGAGCAATAAATGAGTGAGGTTACTTACTTAAAAAGGTTATTCCAAGCATATTACCAAGAGAAACAATCTGATCTTCCTAAAGTAAGCTCTTTCAACTTACGAGAATTTGGTTTGATCCCCTGGGAAAAAAAAGTTTTTATGAAGAGACATATGAGTTTTGATAACCCAGATTATTTAAGAAAGTATCTGATAAAGGATGCTCCAAGACACTTATATTCCAGTGGTTCTCTTTATCTAAAACCTGATGCACAAGACATGAATAGTAAAGAGTACCAGGGGTGTGATTTCATTATTGATATAGACGTTGATCACTTCTATACTCCATGTAAAGATCAACACGATCTGTGGATTTGTAAAGATTGTGGAGAGGAGGGAACTGGTATGCCTAAAACCTGCCCAAACTGTAGGGGGTCAAAGTTTACTAAAGTCAGTTGGGTGTGTGATCAATGCTTAGATGCTGCTAAAAACGAGATCACTAAGTTAGTTTTTGATTTTCTTATTCCTGATTTTGGAATTGAAGAAAAAGACATGAAAATTGCGTTTTCAGGTCACAGAGGATATCACCTTAAAATTGAAAGTGAAGAGCTTAGAAAACTCAGTAGTGAGGAAAGGAGAGAAATTGTAGATTACATCACTGGAGAAAATTTAAATTTTGAAATTTTAGGATTAAATGAAAGATCTACCATAATCTACGGATTGCTAACGGAAAATATTGGATGGTCTCAAAAAATAATGAAAAAAATTATCGAAGTTTTGAATCGTCCAGAAAATGTAATAGAAACTTTGCTACTAGACAAAAATCACTTTGGTTTTAATCCTAATGTAGTTACAAGTTTTTTAAAATATAAAAATGATTTTTTAGAGCTAATCACTAAAGGAGAAAGAAATGTTTGGGCTATTGAAGGTTTTGGGTTAATTAATTGGAAAAAATTCCTAAGAGGAATAGTTAAACAAGTAGGAGTTGAAATAGACGAGCCAGTATCAATAGACATACATCGACTCATACGATATCCTGGATCGTTGCATGGAAAAACAGGATTTAAAGTTCAAGAAATTGAATTAAATGAACTTGAAGATTTTAAGCCTTTAGATGAATCTGATGAGAAATTAGATCCTATCGTGTTTAAAAGTAAAAAGAATCTGACCCAAAAATTAGAAATAGTGGAAAATAAATTACCAATTACTAAAATCAAGGGGGAATCGTTTGGTCCCTATGTCAAAGGTGAAAAAATAGAAGTACCTCACCACTTTGCAGTTTTTTTATTGTGTAAAGAAGTTGCTAAAACGATTTAGGATAAAATAAAATTCCGCCCTATCCTTTATTATTATAACATATTTCAATTGTTTGAGACTTATGGATTTAAAAAAGGATTACGATAAACTTTATCAACATTGGCTTAAAGAATTTGAGCAACCTAAGTTGACTCAATTAACCCAAAAAATATTTGATAATTATAAAAAAAATTTTAATTATATAACTCAATATCAGATGGAAGAAAAACCCAAAGTTGAATTGTCATTGTTTACTTCATACAAAAAGGGTTTTACTTATTTATTTAACGATTTCTTAAAAATTCGGGAAGTAAAAATACTTAATTATGCTTTATCTCTTAAAGACATTGATCTAAATGATGTAATAGAGGCAGAGAAATTATTCTTTCAAAATTTAGTTAGTGCGATTAAAGGGTATAAAAAACTTAAAAAGCTCGCGCTCTACGACGATCAGAAACTAATTGAGCTAGAAGAGATTTTACAACAGGAAGAAGAAAAACCTGCTAACATTCGCCCTTTAGAGGAATCCACCAAAGATTCTTCAAATGAAACAGATAATAACTCTCAACTTGAAAAAGTTAAGAATGATCAACCTTACCAGGAGGTAGAATACAATTATACACTTATACGATTTAACGATCCTTCTCCACCTTTAGTAGGGATTGACTTTATTAATTATGGGCCCTTTCAGGTAAATGACATCGCTAACATGCCATATAAGAACGCTAAAATCCTCATCTACGAAAAAATAGCAGAAAAGATCGAATTATCTTAATTATCTTTAAACTTTTTTTTAAATTCCTCTTTAAAGTAGACGATTCGATATTTTGAATATTTATCGATAGGAGAGTATTTTGGAGGAAATGGGTTAATTAAAGTACCTCCGCATTGTTTACACACAGATTTTGCATTGATCAATCCATATTCTCCACATTTACTACATTTTTGAAGGTATTTCGTCATCGCTCTAGCTATAAAAAAATTATTAAGTTTTACTTCCTAATAAATTCATATAAACCATCAGTTTTTTGAGTGGAAGATTCAAGAACTTCAAGGGCATCTGAAAGAATACTTTCTGCATCGAGATAATCTTTAGAAACAATTTCTAATCTGTAATAAGGCGCACCCAAATATAATAAACTTAATTTTCGAGTTTCTTTTGGCTTATCGATTACCTTCGCAACTTTATTCAATGTTTCTTTTATTATATTAATTCCATCTCCGGTTCTATTGATTATTTTTATTTTACCGCTTATTCTTACTGTAGAAATCTCAACGTTTTCTTTTACTATTTTCAAAAAAGCATCTTTAATATGATCTGGAACATCTTTAAGTTCATTTAAAATATCTTCCCCCTCTTCTTTAAGTATTTCAATAGCTTCTTGATAAAAATCAAATTGTTCTTTTATAGGCCAACCTATTAACTCATAAGCTTGATCTAAGGTTAGATCAATTCCTTCCGTTTCAGTTAAAAACTGCAGGAGATTCTCAAATTTATTTGCATATTTATGTTCTTTTGCTATTAAATCTTTTTGGGCAGAATTGACGCGTCTTAAAGAGAGGTCAATTTGTCCTTTATCGGGAACAACTTTCACCACTCTCAATACTAATCTCTGACCAACCCTCACGATACTTCTAATATTCTTAACCCATCTACTTGATATTTCACTTATATGAATCATCCCTCTTGCAGTTTCTTCTGATGGGAGGCCATCATAATCTGGCAAGTCCACATAAATATATTGGTTTTGGATATCGACAACGCGCCCCATAATAAATGCGCCTTCATTAGGAAACGGATCTCTATTCTTGACCATGATAACTACAAGCTTTTTTTTTTTAATATTACTATGTAATTTAACGAACTATAACTTTTTACTTTTATTATACAAATATTAGAAAAAGCTTTTTTTTTTACTAATCTCTATCAAATTTAAAGTATAGAACCAAATATAAAGTGATCTAAAAATACCAAACTGGATTATACACAGTAAATGGGCAAAAAAGATGGGAATTGACAAATTTATCGTTGATTTTGTAAATAGAAACATCGATTATGGAACTTCTTGGGCATATAACGAGAGCGAAAATGATTTTTCCGCAGAGGAATACGAAAGTGCTATAGCCAAGCAGTTGAATTTTTTTCATCAGAAAGATTTAGAAGAAGATTATGACCACAATTCACACGTTAAAGCATATTACTTGCATCACTTATTAGATTACTTTAAAGAAACTCGAATAAACATATATGAGATTAATTCCGTTTTCGATCAATTTTTAAAAGAAAAAATTGAAACTGAAACTATAAATAATGAAGGTAACAAAGTTAATTTTCAAAAAGTTATTGAAGAAGTTTTCAAATTATTAAAAGATAATAAAAATGAATTGTATAAGGATTTAAAAGGAGAATATTTGGTTGATTCATAGAATGCTAAAATCTAAAAATAATGAACTCTAAAGATATTGACAAATCCAATCTAACTCTAATTCTTCCAATTTTGATTTTGTTGGGATTCCATCTTCATTCCAGCCCATCATTTTATAATAAGTGATTATCGCATTTTTAAGTTCATCTTGTTTAATGGCTGTTTCTGCGAGGGCTCCTGAGGTATGAGGTTGAAAAAATCTTTCAGGTAACCAGTCATCCTTTTTTGTAAGTCCTTCTCTGACATTAAAAGCTCTAGCCATAGTTGTAATCCTCTCTCCTACTTTCATTAATTCCCAAGATGAAGTATTCCATCCAGTTACTGCTCTTACAATTTCAGGTATATCAATATAATCCCATGGCACGAAATAGCACATTAATAAAGCATTCAACAAGTTCCGCCAATTAGTATAATAAACCAATGCTCGAACCTTCTTAATTCCTAAATCATCAATCTCAAGTGGTTCCAAAATCCCTATAGCACTATGAACAGCTATTGAGCCTTCACTAGCAATTGCAGTGTCGTGCATATTGGCCATATGTTCTGCTCCTGTAGGAGAAACTGTATACCCAACCCCTAGTCCTTGCTTTAAACGAGGTTCATGCATCGGGATCTCCTGACCTTTAACATGCATAGCAAACTTATCTGCTCCATTTTTTATCTTTTCAGCAGCTCTTTTAACACCTTCTGCTAAAATATCTCCTAACCCTTCACGTTTAGCAATCATTTCAACCAGTTGAACAACTGCTTCAGCATTTCCAAAATTCAATTTTATTCCATTTGTGTCATTATCAGATAATATTCCCTTTTCATAACATTCCATCGCAAAACTAATAGAAACTCCCGTAGATATGGTATCTAATGAATATTTATTACAAAGTTCATTTGCTTTGCAAACTGCTTTTAAATCACTCACACCGCAATTTGAACCAAACGCTCCTATTGTCTCATATTCGGGACCACCATAAAGTGGATCAACATTCCAAGGCTCTCTAATTTCTACAACTTTTTTGCACCGAATTGAACAAGCATAACAACTTTCCATTTTAAGCCCTATTTCTTGTTTCATGATACCGGGATCTAAAACCTTAGCACTCTTAAAATTGCCGTCTCTAAAATTTCGTGTTGGAAGATTTCCGGATTTAGCAAATTGTTCCATTATACCAGATCCCGTACCATACTCAAAATAACCCGAAACAGTTTTATAAGCAACTTCATTAAATTCTCTAATTTTCGCTCTTAATTTCTCTTTATTATTCACCTCAAGTTTTTTATGCCCTCTTACAGCAATAGCTTTTAAATTCTTCGAACCCATAACAGCACCCATTCCAGTACGACCAGCAGCGTTTCTTAAATCATTTATAATACAAGCGTAACGTACAAGGTTTTCTCCTCCAGGTCCAATTTGAGCTACACGGATAAATTGATCACTCAACTCTTTTTTTATAATTGCCTCTGCCTCACCTGTAACTTTACCCCAAAGATGAATTGCATTTTTTATTTCTGCACCTCCATCTTTTATCCATAAATATACAGGTTTTTTTGCTTTGCCTTCTATGATTATAGCGTCAAATCCGGCGTGCTTCAATTCAGCACCCCAATGGCCTCCAACTTCAGCTTCACCAAAACCCTCCGTTAAAGGAGATTTAGCACCAACACTATTTCTACCTGTTCCAGGAATCGCAAATCCCGTTAGTGAGCCCGTAGCAAATATTAATTTATTTTCAGCACCTAATGGATCAATCCCCGCTTTTAATTCTTTTAAGAGGAAATAGGCTACAAATCCCTCACCTCCAATATATCGACGGTAGAAAATTTC
Source organism: uncultured archaeon (assembly GCA_964508365.1). Classification (GTDB taxonomy): domain Archaea; phylum Asgardarchaeota; class Lokiarchaeia; order Sigyniarchaeales; family SOKP01; genus SOKP01. The sequence continues at coordinate 15,335 of CAZDTP010000002.1, read as the reverse complement.
CTCAGGATTTTCTATTATAATCTTCTCATTTGTTAAATCCACTCTAAGAATCTTTCCAGTATATCCATTTACCATGCAAATCCCTTACATTTTAATAATTTTAATTGTTATTTAGTAAAATTTCATCTCATTTATATTTCTTATTTAAATCAAATCTATCTTTTCTAAAAATTATCAATCCTAAAATTCATCAAATTTTCGACTTTCTAAGAAAAAATAAAGAAGAATTATACTCAGATCGTAAAGGGGGATATTTTACTAATTAGAATTTTAGAAAAGATAAATCAACTCTTACTCAACAAATTTATCTAATGTTTTCTTTCGAACTAATGCTAGAAATTATAGTAAAAAATATATATTTGATATCATTAAGGTAGTTATCATTTAATCTAAAATTATATTTTATAATTTCATATTAAATTATCTAACCTAATAATAAGTAGAGGAAATTGATTTAAAATGCCAACTGATAAACAACATTTAAACCTGGTAATAATAGGTCATATAGATCACGGCAAGTCTACTATGATGGGCGCAATGCTCGTCAAAACTGGAGCCGTAACCGATAGAGAAGCACGAGAGCTCGAGAAGTTAGCAAAAGAATACGATAGAGAATCTTGGTCATATGCTTATGTCTTCGATCGACTCAAAGAAGAGCGACAACGTGGTATTACTATTGATTTAGCGTTCCGAAAATTCGAAACTAATTCAAAATATTTTACCATTATTGATGCTCCGGGTCATGCTGACTTCGTAAAGAACATGATCACTGGTGCCTCTCAAGCTGACGCAGCAATTTTAGTCGTTTCTGGAAAAAAAGGCGAAATGGAAGTCGGTATTGCAGCAAATGGTCAAACTCGAGAACACGCTTATTTAGCCCAAACTTTAGGTGTTAAGCAATTAGTCGTTGCAGTCAATAAAGCAGATAACTATGAATACAGCGAAGAGCGTTATAATGAAGTAAAAGAAGCAGTCTCTGATCTCCTAAAAAATATAGGGTTTCCAGTCAAAAAAATTCCATTTGTACCTGTAAGTGGACTTAAAGCAGAGAATTTAACGGAAAAAAGTGCTAACCTTCCATGGTACAACGGTCCAACCTTAATTGAAGCGATTGATGCATTTGAACTCCCTCCAAAACCTACTGGCAAACCACTACGAGTTCCTATTCAAGACGCATATAATATTAAAGGTACTGGAGTTGTCCCTGTTGGAAGAGTTGAAACAGGTGTATTGAAGAAGAATGATAAAATTGTTATAATGCCAACTGGTTTTCGAGGCGAAATAAGAAGCATCGAAATGCACCACGAGGAACAACCAAGTGCCGAACCTGGTGATAACATCGGTTTTAGCATCAGAGGAATTACTATGGCGGATGTTAGTCGTGGCGATGTCATGGGCCATCCGACCAATATTCCAACTGTAGTTACTCCAAAGGGGAATTGGACTGGACAAATAATTGTTATATGGCATCCAACAGCTATTGCTCAAGGATACACCCCTGTAGTTCACGCTCATACCGCTCAAGTAGCTGCTAAATTTATCGAGTTAAGCAAAAAGTTAGACCAGAAGACTGGTGCCGTAATCGAGGACAATCCGAAATTTCTTAAGAAGAACGAATCAGCGATTATCAAACTACAGCCAATCAAAAAACTTTGCCTAGAACGCTATTCAGAATTTCCCGAACTCGGACGATTTGCCGTACGCGACATGGGTAGAACTGCATGTGTTGGGATTGTGAAAGATTTGGAAACAGGAGAATAATAAAGATATAATCTTTTTTTGATTTTTTTAATTAATACTTAATTTTAATTTATTTTTATTTGGTATTTTCTGCTCATCTAATTTCGTTTAGTTTTATAATTTCATATTATGTGAATATTATTTTCATTTTTGTAAGATAACTTGCCTTTTCTAATTATCATAAGTAGTGGTTAGAAAGGGTTAATTTTGTTAACAACTAAGAAGAAGATATGTTTGATAGGGGAACAATCTGTAGGGAAATCTTCACTTTTGTCTTTGTTGCAGGGGAGAGAGGTCTCCACAGAAAGAACTCCTACTGTAGGTTTAGAAGTAGAAGACTCCGTATTGAACGGTCAGAATTGTTCAGTTTGGGATTTGGGAGGTCAGAATAGGTTTAAGTTTATGTGGCAGGATTTTCTCAGGGGAGCCGGTTTAGCAGTGATTGTATGTGATTCTACTAAAAAAAATGTAAAGCAGACAAAGGAAATCTATGATAGATTTGAACGTAGTTTAGGAACTAAAATCATAGCAATCGCAAATAAGCAGGATTTGCCAGGTGCTTTAAGTGCTAAAGAAATCCAGAAAAAATTAGGCGGTCTTAAAACCTATGGAATGTCAGCTATTAGACCGGAGTTACAACAAAGGATGAGAGAAATATTAGAGTATGAGATTAATACCAACTAAAACTCTTTTATTAATATATTTATAACGCTTTACCTATTATGTGTGCCAAGCGTACTGGTTCTGGGATTTTGGAATCGATGCAAACTTTTTGAAATAAAGAATTAACATCTGTATATGAAATTCCTTTAGAATGAAAAAACACTTTGGAAAGACCTCCCGCTGTTTCAATGACAGTTTCATATAAATTACCTGCGTTTACAATTTTTCGTAATTTAGTTATGTTCTTTTGAGGGAATTTTTTTAAAATCGCTTTCTTTACTGCATCAAGATCCACCTCTTTTTCAGTTACAGCAATAATTGGTTTATTCGTAGCGTAGTGTATTTCTTCTAAATCAATTATGTTAAAACCACCAAAAGTAATAGTATCAGTAAGTACGAATTGCACATGTTTTTCATTTTGCTTTATAAGCTCGATTAAAACTTCCGTTGCATCATCTCCATCAATAGTAATTTCTTTTTTGACCATGCTAACCATTCTCGTGCCTTGACACACTATTCCAATTAAATCTGTTGTGTGTGATTCAGAAAAAAACTTAAAATTCGCATCGTCAAATCCAATTGTTATTGGGAAATCTTTCATGCTCAGCTCTCGGGTAGAAATTTTTTAATGTGAAACAGGAGTTTAGTGAATGCATTCGTTGCGTTTTGAATTTCCTCGCTTCTATTGTTTAGGTCACCACTTAAAGAATCGACGAGAATGTTAACTAAATCCTCTATTGTCATTTTATCACAAAACCATACGTAAGCAATAAGTGCCTCAACGGTGTCAGCGAGGTCGTGCGCGTCTGCCCTACTTTTTGCAAATTTTTTCATATCTGCCTTTTTTAAAGCTTCTGCCAAAATTTTTTTACTTACTTTTAATCCCGTTCGTATGTTCTTATTGTTTTTGTTACCTTTAGTTAGAAAAATAGATTTTGCTATTGAGTAAGTAAGATTAACTACACCATCTCCTATTTTTGCTAACCCTTTATCAGTCCCTATCGACTTACAAGTTAGACTGGAATTTATATCCTTTAACAAAAAATCAAATGGCATTAAGAATAGAAGATCAGTAATTTCTTATAAAGTTTTCATACAAATACAAAAAAGAGAGGTTTACATGAGTTTTTTAAACAATTTTTCGACTTTTCCGACTTCTGCTCTCAAGGTTTCTATCGCATTGTAAAGAATTTTTTTTATCTCATAGCCATCTTCCAACCTAATGAATATTTCTGGAGGATCAATTATAGTAATTTTATACGCTGCTGAATTTACACCTTCCGTTTCTAATAGGAGTTGTACAAAAATGTTACAAAATCCGTGCGATTGACCTTCTACAGATAATGTATAATCATCGTCTCTAGCACCTTTCTTCATGGCTAATTTTAGATATTTATAATCTGGTAGTTCTGGTTCGGGTTCAATTTCAAAATCTTCTTCTTCTTCTTCCTCGTCATCATCAACTACATCTATAGAGATTGATTCTTTTTTTGTTTTTGAATCATCTGATAAATCTGGATAGTGGCTTTCTATCTCTTCTTCATCAAATAGGTCTTCATCATCAATATCTAAATCTTCTTCTTTCGGTTCAGCTTTTTTTTTTGCCACAATAATCCACCAAAACTAAGTCCTTTAATCTTTAATTAAATAAATGTTTTTTGGTTTTAAAACAATAACAAGATAAGCATCTTTATAAATATTGGTTAGCTAGCTCCCTTAATCTTTCACTTGCTAAATATTGAAGATCTCTTGGTCCAAATAATGTGATTTTTATTTCTTTTCCTTCGACTTTACAATTTAGATTAAGATAATTTATTTTTTTTTGAACTTCTTCAAGAAATTTAACAATATTCGCTAACTCTCCGCTTGAATTATAGAAATTAATAACTTTTCTTCCTCCACGGCTACCCAAAATAAATCCTCTTTTTAGTTATTACTATTAAGCTAAACATGTGTTATAAAACAGTTAACCGATTCAGTATCTTAGACTTTCAGAAACGCTTCCATAATCGCTAGCTAATTTCCTATTTTCATCATTTCCACATCGTGAACACTTTAACTTATTTTGTCCTATTCTATCAAGAGGTGTTCCACAGATGCTACAATCAGCATGGACAACACCTAAATCATTACCTACGGTACTTAAGCTGTATTCATTTTGTTCTTGCTTAATAACTTTAGCTCTGACAATATCAGTAATTTGGAATGCATCGGCGATTTTTTCAATAAATTTTTGGGAGATATGAGATACATGAATATTGCCAAAATAAGAACTATTAAAATGAATTTTATTATTGATTGTAGCAAAACTAATACCAACAGAATAAAGTCTTAGAAATTGAATCGTTCCTATTATTGTATCGTTAATTTTTATCGTTTTTCTATCTTCGTCTTGGTGACCTTTAATCTCTATAGCTCTTCGTCCTTCATCGATACTGACTATTCCTGATTTAGTGGCAAAAATTTGACCATCTCTTATGTAGGTCGACCTTTTATCAGGTAAATATTCTTCCACAACGCCTAAATATTGACCCGTAAGAACTATTTCATTATTTTTCGCAGATTCTTTCATAAATTTGAACAAAAATCTTTTAATTTCTCTATTTAATTATTATTAATTAAAATAATTAAGTTTTTTCATAATTTTTCATAAAAAAAATTATGGAGAACAGATTTTAGGCGATTACGATAAACAAGAGAGATTTGATATCGTTACTTCAGCAAACTGAAGGATTTTCGAATCCTAATATTAAGTTAGAACAATATTGCATAGATGCAAAGAGTGCTGTCGATATTGTTTATTTCGCAGGAGTCGAAAATAGCGATATTAAAAACCGATTAATTTTGGATTTAGGGGCTGGAACCGGAAGATTATCCATAGCGTGTGCGTATCTCCAAGCAAATAATGTATTAAGTGTAGATATAGATTTCAGTGCTTTAAAAATATTAAAAAATAATATCAATAAATATGGTCTAGAGTCTATTATCTCCCCCATTTGTTCCGATATAAATCATTTTGAACTTTTTCGAAATGCAAATCCAGAGAATTTCTATATCACTACTATTATGAATCCTCCTTTTGGAGTCCAAAAAAAAACTGCTGATCGTTATTTTTTAGCAAAAGCGTTTAGCATCTCACACGTTGTATATTCGATACATCTCGCAAATCCAAACGTACACCAATTTATCTCAACATATATAAAAAAATATAAATGGGCGATCGATTATGTGTTTCCTTATCACTTGAAGCTTAATAAGACATACGAATTTCACAAACAAAAAACTAAATCAATAAATGTAAATATTTATAGATTTAAAAGAAAAATGGAGAGTTAAAAATAATTATATGTAATTCTTCCAAGAATCAAAACTTTTGGGGTATTTTGCTTTAAGACCTAATGATTCTTCTATTCGGAGTAGTTGATTAAATTTACAAGTTCTATCGCTCCTACATGTGGCACCTGATTTAATTTGTCCCGTACAAAGACCTGTAGCTAAGTCTGCAATAAAACTATCTTCAGTTTCCCCAGAACGGTGCGATACCATTACATTGAACCCATTATTAAATGCCATTTTAGCCGCTTTTATTGCTTCTGTTAGAGATCCTATTTGATTAACTTTAAGTAATAACGCACTACCTGCTTTTTCATCTATCGCTTTTTTCAATATTTTTATATTCGTAACAGTGAGATCGTCGTCGACAATTTGAATCGATCTATCAACCTTAGCTGTTAAATTTGAAAAAGATCTGAAATCTTTCTCATCAAATGGATCTTCAATGGATTTAAATGGATACTCGTGCAATAAATTCAAGTAATACTCCATTAGTTCCTCATTTGTGAGCTTTTTCCCGTCAATATTATAAATTCCATCTTCGTAAAATTCACTTGCTGCTGCGTCCATTCCAAGTACGAAATCGGTACCCATCAAAAAACCCGCCGCTTCGATGGCTTCTATGATTATATCTACCGCTTCCATAGTTGTTGATAAATTTGGAGCGAATCCCCCTTCATCTCCTACATTAATTGCGGAAGGACCATAATTTTGTTTCAGTAGCTTCTTTAAGGTTTGATAAACTTCCGCAACATTTTGTATTGCGTTTGAGAATGAATCAGCACCTATAGGTAATACCATAAATTCTTGTATAGCTAGGTCATTACCAGCGTGTTCTCCCCCGTTAATTATATTACATGATGGTATAGGTAATAAGAAGTCTTCCCTTGATTTTCCATATGCTAATTCGTAGAGGTATTGATATAATGGTTTCTCAGATAGAAGCGCAGCTAACTTTGAAACAGCTAAAGATACTGAAAGTATTGCATTGGCACCTAAGTTGCTTTTGTTTTCCGTACCATCAATTGCAATCATCTCCTCGTCGATGTTAGTTTGTTCTCGTACATCAAAATTTTTTAGTTTATTGCTTATAACGGTGTTTACATTTGATACTGCTTTAGTAACATGCTTACCTAAGAAAGCGTCTCCTCCGTCTCGTAATTCTAAAGCTTCCATAATTCCAGTTGATGCTCCTGAAGGAACTGCAGCTCTTGCATATACTTTTCCCGCAAACACGTCAGACTCGACAGTAGGGTTTCCTCGTGAATCTAAAATCCATCGAGATTTAATTTTTGTGATTTTATATTCTGTCATTGTATCGTTTCTTTGTCTTATTTTTATAGTTGTATAATAATAATAAATAAAGAAACTTTAATTCTTAATAGTATTTTTTTATTTATAATTAGTAAATCTATTTGTATTAGGTGTTACATTGTCTGCTGAAAACAAACCATGGGTGGAAAAATACAGACCTCGTTTATTAGATGATGTGGTTAACCAAGAAGGAATTATTAAACGACTGAAGCAATTCGTAAAGGATAAATCGATGCCACACCTTATATTCGCAGGTCCCGCCGGTACTGGTAAAACAACTTCTGCGTTAGCTATGGTCAAAGAATTATACGGTAGTAAAAAGGCGATTAATACTACTTTTCTCGAACTGAACGCAAGTGATGCCAGAGGTATAGATGTAATAAGAACTTATATTAAGGATTTTGCTAAAGCTAAACCTCCTTCCAATATATCATTTAAAATTCTAATTTTAGATGAAGCAGATAATATGACTGCACCTGCCCAACAAGCTTTAAGGCGAACAATGGAAAAATATACACGCAACTGTAGGATGATATTAATTTGCAATTATTCTAATAAGATTATTCCACCTATTCAATCTAGATGTGTAGTTTTCCGCTTTTCCTCTTTGAGTAAAGAAGATATTAAAAGTCGTATCAATTTCGTTGCAAACAAAGAAAATATAAGTGTCAACCCCAATGGTTTAAACGCTTTAGTTGAGGTGGCTAAGGGAGATTGTCGCAGAGCTATAAATTATCTGCAATCATGCGGAACAATCTCAAAAAATATTGATCAAGATTTGGTATTCCGGGTAGCTGGAGAAGTCCCACAAGAGCGGATTAGAGAAGTTCTTGAAGGGGCTCTTAGGGGACAATTACAACTTTCCTTAAAATTGTTAAATGATATAACAAGAGAGTATGGATTGTCAGGCATAAATATTATTAAGAATATACATCGAGAAATTTACGACTTGGATGTGTCGGAAGATATAAAAATAGAGCTAACGAAATTACTTGCGGAGTTTGAATACCGATTAAGTCAAGGAGGTACTGAAGAAATTCAATTACAGGCCCTTCTCGCTAATATCGTTATGCTGCATGAGATTGAATAATTTCTGTTTGGTTGAAAATTTTATCTCCTGTTTCAGAAAGAAATTAGTCATTCTCTCTTTTGATTTGGCATCAATTGTGAATTGTAGATTTTTTCCATAATTAATATCCCACAATATTAATCCTAAGGGATCAGCGGGTTGATAGGAGTAGGTTTTAGAGGGATTAAATAAATTTAAGAACTGTTCATAGCTAATTATTCCTAAACCAAGTTCAAGGATCTTAGCAACCATTCTTCTAATCTGTTGTCTTAAAAAAGCTCTACTCTTGAAATCGAAAATTAGGAAATCACCGTCTAATCTTAGGGATGCTAATATAATGTCTCTGATAGTTTTTTCATCTTCTTTCTCTTGTTTGGCAAAGTTACTAAAATCATGTCTTCCCTCAAATGTTTTACACGCTCTAATCATTTCGTTTAGATTATTTAAGGTTTTTTTTCTACGAAAGATAAATGAATAGGGAACAATATACTTGTAATGTCTATAGAGAGCATTGTATCTTGATAAAAAATCTCTTGGTACTTCGGAATACCCCCAGATTCCAATATTTTTTGGGAGAGCTGTATTGATCTCCATTAAAATAGGTCTTTTTTCAGTAATAAAAGAAAAAATGGATCCTCGGGCTGACACGTACTTATCGGTTCTGCTTGCTACTTCGAAACCCGAATTCTTATCATCGTTTATATATTTTCTCTCCTTTAAAGCGCTCAATAGACATTCTTCAACAGTTAAATAATCGGGTTGGCGTTGAGAACCAAAATATTTTTTTGACCCAATGTAATAGAATTTAAAGATATATCTCGTTTTTTCCATTCCTATTAATTACAATATTAAAATTTCAATAATTTTATGTATGAAATAGGATTTTTATAATAATTGAATTTCGTGTTATAATATCTAGACCAATTAATTTGTTAAAAAACAATCTTTTAATGGTTTAAAATCTTTTAAATTTCATAACGATTATACCTTTTAACAATAATATAGAAGAAAAAATATGTCCTTTATTTACTCATCTTTAAAAAATCTTAGAGATCGCGCAAGAGCAAGCGTAACAATAAAAACATTTAACATCGTGTTTTTCTTTGCTCTCTTTTTAGTTATACTTTTAGCCATTTTAATAAGACTCTCACCTATATCGACTGGGAACTACCTTATAAAAGCTTTTGATCCTTGGATACAATACTATAATGCGGAATATTTATCTACACACTCTGTTTTCGAATACTTTAATTGGCACGACTTCAAAAGTTGGTTTCCTGAAGGATATAACCGTGGGAACCTTAGACCTGGACTGACTTTCACCGTAGTAGCAATCTATCAAATTGTGAATTTTTTAGGTATTCCAATATCTTTATATGATATTTGTTATTTCTTCCCAGCGATCATGGGAGGTGCGTCTGTTTTTGCTATATATCTTGTAGGTAAAGAAGCACTCGATAGAAGATGCGGTTTAGTCGCTGCATTTTTTTTAGCTTTTAATCCTGGTTTTATGCAACGAACTACCGCTGGTTTTTTCGATAATGAGACCATAGGTGTATTTTCAACTCTAATTACATTCTATTTTTTCATTAAAACGATAAGAACGGGTAAGATTGTTCATTCTTTATTAGGTGGAGTCTTCTTAGGGTATTTAGCACTTAGTTGGGGTGGATTTAATTTTGTGTCATTAATACTTCCTATAGTATGTGGAATTATGATTTTATTAAAAAAATATGATGCTAACCTCTTAATTGCGTACGTTGGCATCGAAGGAGTAGGTTTATTTGTACATGCCTTAAATGTTAGATTTGCTTATCAACATTTCTTCACTAGTCTAGAACTGGGAGGTGTGTTTTATTTTTCGATCTTCCTTGTTATTTTCCACATAATTTACACTAAAAAAGACGATTTTTCTCGTTTTTATAATGGCTTAATAAATACCATTAAATGGGGATTGATACCAGCCGTAGTCATAGTTGGCGTAATAATTTGGGTTGCTCCTAATATAATTCCTTTCGGATTTGGTCAAAGATTATTAAGTGTATTGAGTCCTTTAATTAGAGATTCTTTGAGCATTGTAGCTTCCGTAGCTGAACATATGCCAAGTTCATGGAGTGTATTTTACTATAATACTTTGATTCCTCTGACCCTTTTACCTCTTGGATTGTTTTTCTTATTTAAACGAGCTAATACCGCTGATATTCTGCTACTCGCTTTTCTAATTTTAATTTTTTATTTTACTGGTAGCATGATTCGAATAATATTATTATTTGCCCCCGCAGCATGCTTAGTGGGTGCGTATGGATTAGTTAATGTTTTAAAAATTTTTGGTAGTTTTTACGGAGAAAAGAGATTGGGTGTTAGTAGAAAGCGAAAGCGCCAAGTCAAACGGATGGTTGGAAAATCCGAAATTGGTGCTGTTTATTTCATTGTTGGGATAATGTGTATCGCCCAAGTTATGCACGCTTCTAACATCGCGATAACTCAACTATCGCAGAGTCAATTAGCACCAGGAGGAGATATACACGATTGGGAAGAAACACTAATTTGGATGAAAACAAATCTGCCTGGTACATCCGTTGTTGTCTCGTGGTGGGATTACGGTTATTGGATAACTCCGATCGGAAACATGACAACGGTTAACGATAACGGAACAATCAACGAAACTCGAATAGGGCTGACGGGTATGGCAATGATGCAAACAAACGAGATATATAGTGCTAAAGCTTTCAAAGCATTAAAAGCAGATTATGTCTTAGTCTATTTTGGAATGCTGTATTCTGCTTTAGGAGGTGATGAAGGTAAATGGCCTTGGATGGTAAGGATTTGTAACGATAACTACCAATCTTATAAGAATTTTGGAATGGAAGAAGATAATTGGGCTTCGAATTCTGTATTCGTTGAAAGTGAATATTACAACACTACTACAAACCAGCCCACTGCAAAATGGTTCGAAAGTCAGTTAATTAGATTGATGTTCTATGGAAATCCAACAAGTCCCCCAGCTAATCCAAATAACCTCAGAACATTTATTGAATATTACCAAAATCAAATAAATTCATTGACAGATGATCTTGGGAACCTATATGTCGCACACATACCTGTCGATGGTGATTATCAATTTAAGGTCTTTAAGTCAGAATATATTTCAACAAATGGAATGGTGAAATTGTTTAAACTTGATTACACTGCTTTAGAATCGAGCTTTCGAATACAAAATCCGGAAGTATTTGATACTGGTTATGCTAGTTTCAAGTTGAAAAACACAGGTTCAAAAGATTTAACGATTAGTGATGTAAAAATTAACGGAGAGAGCTACGATTTTAATATGGGCAAAGCTTTTGAAACTAATGCTCTAAATGCAACTGATGATGATTTAGTTTGGGTAAATATTAAATCTAGTGGAAATTCTTTTGAAAAAAACGATGTAGTAAACATTGAAGTGGAGGCTCAATCAACTGCGATTGATTCATCATCTTTCACTTTCACAAACAACACGAGTAATCTATTTGTACAAGAAGCTAAGGAAGGAGAAATTATGATTAATAAAATAAACAGTAAAGTCGTTCAAGTTAATGACTCAACTAGTGAAATAAATCTAGAAATTGAAAATACAGGGTTAACTACAGTAATATTGAAAGATTTCTACATCGATAATGAAACAAATACACTCAACAATACTAAGTATGTTTCTGGATCTCCAATTTTGGAACCTGGTCAAAAAGCGCGTGTTAAAATCACAAATACTCTCTATCAATTTGATCCAATAAGAACCGAGCACAAAATTGGTGTAATTACTCCCAACAGTATAAAGGATGAGGTACTATTTACTTCAAACTATAATCCCTTTAAAATTTCTATTCTAGATGAAAGCAGAATAGCCTCACCAGAAGCACAAATCACCACTCAAACTGATTTTCGAAAGCATATTCCAATTAATCTCGAAAAAACATATGCGTATACTTATGATAATGGTACAACTCGCGTAAACATAATGGTTAAAAACACTGGAGATATCATACTAGGACTTGATTCTATATATCTCACGTCTTCTTCAAGTTGGACGTCCATATTGGGTTTTTCTCCCTTTAATTTAATTCCTGGCGCAGAAAGAAGTCTTACAATTACTGCCTCAGATTATTTAACAGGGATTAAGGTAAACGATGAGATAGGAATTATAGTGACTGCAAATTTCGACGGCACTACAAAAGCTTCAGACATTGGATTCATTCACACGATTGTAGATAAACCAGATATTGAAATCATTGATGTCGTAGAAGGATATACTGCTTCTTATATAGCTGCTAACGAAACAGGCAAAATTTTAATCAAAAACACGGGAGATGAAATGATTACTTTAGATAAATTATATCTGAATAGTTCAACTAGCTTATCCTTTACAAGCGATGTAAATTTTGAATATGGAGATATAACCCTCGATATACAAGAGTGTGCTTTAGTATCCTTCAATATTACTGGATTTAAATTAAATGCCTCTAATATTGTAAATGTACACATCACTACAAACACTTCTGCACAATATAACATGGACTTCTCCGTATTTGTCGATTCAAACTTATACGAAATAAATATCGATGATACTGGAACAAATACATTTATATCTATTACGGGTAACCTTGTAATAAAAATCGACAATGTGGGATTGTGTAATCTTACAATAGATTCTGTTTATTTCAATAGTACACTTATTTCATTTAGCAATTTCGAGGAAAATTTTTACGAAATTGGAGCAGGAGACTCAATCCAATTTACCATCATCGATGTAATAGATCTTCTCAATAGTATATTTGGATCCGTAGATGTCGGCGAATTTCTAAATATTTTAGTTCGAACCAAGGAAGGTGCAGAGGATATTCATGTAGAAATCCTTGCCTCTTAAATCCTTACTTTTTATTTATAATAATAAAAAACATAAACTGTATTACATTAAAAAATCTATAGACATATCGTCTATAAATTAAGTTTAACTTCATCTTTAGTTAATCATTAAATTTTAGTGTTTAAATTGTGATATCTAATTTTAAAATTGAATCTAGTTTCAAACCTAGCGGAGATCAGCCAGAAGCAATCAAGACTCTCAGCGATAACATAAAAAAAGGAATTCAGTTTCAAACTTTATTAGGTGCTACCGGCACGGGGAAAACATTCAGTGTTGCGAACATAATTCAAGAAATTCAAAAACCTACTTTAGTTATGGCGCCAAATAAAACGCTTGCAGCACAATTATATAACGAGCTTAAAGAATTGTTTCCTGAAAATGCGGTACATTACTTTGTTAGTTATTACGATTATTATCAGCCCGAAAGTTATATGCCTATAACAGGGTTATACATTGAGAAGGATTTCAGCGTAAACGAAGAAATTGAAAGACTTAGATTAGCTGCAACCCATGCGATTAGAACCAGGAACGATGTTATAATAGTAGCAACTGTTTCTTGCATTTATGGGATTGGCGATCCTAAAATTTGGACAGCAATTTCTTTGAGCCTTGATGTTGGTCAAATTATTAAAAGAAAAGCAATAATAAAACAATTAATTTTAATGAATTATGAAAGGAAGGAAGTAGAATTTAAGCCGGGCGTAGTAAGGGTTAGAGGAGATATTATAGATATCTTTCCAGCTTATTTAAACACTGCTATTCGCATATCCTTATTTGGAGACGTTATTGAGTCAATTCAAGAAATTCATCATATTACCAATAACATAATAAAAGAGATCTCAAATTGCAGGATTTTTCCTGCTACTCATTTTATCATACCTGAAGAAAACAAGGAAAAGGCTTTAGTATCGATAGAAGAAGAGTTAGAAGTTCAGGTAGCAAAATTTTCGAAAGAAAAAAAATACGCAGAAGCACAGTGGATTGAGAAAAGAACAAAATTTGATCTTGAGATGATGAGGGAAATGGGGTGGTGTAAGGGAGTGGAAAATTATTCTAGACACCTTGATGGCAGACCACCCGGTAGTCCACCGATGTGTTTAATTGATTATTTTCCAAAAGATTTTTTAATAGTTGTTGATGAGAGTCATATAACGATTCCTCAAATCCATGGAATGATTGGGGGAGATAGATCAAGAAAAAAGAACCTCATTGATTTTGGGTGGAGACTTCCTTCTGCATATGATAATAGACCTCTAACTTTTGAAGAATGGGAATCGAAAATAAATTATATAGTTTTTATGAGCGCGACTCCCGGAGAATGGGAATTGAAAAAAAGTGGTGGAATATCCGCTGAACAAATAATTAGACCGACAGGTTTAGTTGATCCTTATGTGGAAATTCGTCCTGCTAAAAATCAGATTGATGACTTGCTAGACGAAATAAGGCAAGTTATAACCAACAAAGGAAGAGTATTGATAACCACTCTAACAAAACGAATGTCAGAAGATATCGCGGAGTATTATTCGGAATTAGGTTTAAAGGTTGCTTACTTACACTCAGAAGTAGGAACTGTTGAGCGATTTGAAATATTAAGACGTTTAAGAGATGGGACTCACGATGTTTTAGTGGGAATTAATCTTCTTAGAGAGGGATTAGATCTACCAGAAGTTCAACTAGTAGCAATTTTAGACGCAGATAAAATGGGATTCTTACGCGACACGCGATCGCTTATACAAACCATTGGTAGGGCTTCTCGTAACATAGAAGGCAGAGCGATATTATATGCCGATAAGATAACTCGAGCTATGAAAGAAGCAATTGAAGAAACAAATAGAAGAAGAACAAAACAGATAGTTCACAACAAGAAATTCAATATTACGCCTCAAACAATTAAGAAAAACATCTTAGATTCGCTTTCTGACGAACAAGAGTTTAAGGAAAGAGAAACAAAGAAATTAAAAAGAAGTGTTAATGATAAGATTGAAGATTTAGAAAAACAAGGAGATAAAACTTTTGTAATTGAGTACCTTGAGAATAAAATGTTTCTTGCAGCCAAAGAGCTAAGATTCGAACATGCTGCCTATTTAAGAGATAAGATTAAGGAAATTAAGAAAGAATATAATATAAAAACATGAATGTTTTCATTACACATAAATTAATGGTTAACAAGGGTCATTATGAATCATAATTCTATTATTATTAAAGGAGCAAGACAAAATAATTTAAAAAATATTGATGTTATAATTCCAAGAAATAAACTCGTTGTAATAACTGGAATTAGTGGTAGTGGTAAATCTAGCTTAGCAATGGACACAT
>CAZDTP010000001.1:0-163699 GCA_964508365.1 uncultured archaeon | reverse complement strand
ATTGATTTATTAGGATAGACAATGTTATATCCCATATGGTTTGAAAGAGCTTCAAGTACAATATCTCCAACTTTATTCGATGAAACCGCTACATGATGGGCAAAACCTTCCTTACATAATGTCCTTAAAACATCTTGTAAATTAAATTAAACAGAAGATGGATAGAATGCGACATGTTTGAGTGTTCAATCTACTTGACCCGAAAAAGACTAATGAACTTTAGAAAAAATGAACCACGAGACTCTATTGAATTTTATGCCCATCTTGATGAAGAAAAAAAGGATATAATTAATTCTGGTTTTTTTGAAAAAGAATTGAGGATAAAAAAAAAGTAATGAAATTCATTTTGGGTAAATTAAATTCCACCCTAAATAGTTCGAAAGAGCTTCAGATATGATATCTGCCACACTATTTAATGACGCGGCTACATGGTGAGCAAAACCTTCCTTACATAATACTTTCAGAATATCTTGCAAATTAGGAATTTCAATTACACCAAAACCTCCAAAGGTTTCTAAAGGATCATCTGTATATTTACCCTCTACTAATAATACCTTAATTTCTCCGTAGAGATCGTCTGTTTCGATCCTTAATAATGTACAAGGCTCAGTTTTAATTCTACCTTGAATAGCTCCAAAGCTAAGATCGCCACCTTTGAGATCCGAGATAATAGGGTGAATTGTCATCCTAGTATCTTTAAAGAATGATTTTGGAAGATTACTACAGTGAAAAAGAACCATCTTGTTGGGGTCGTCACCATAATTATTATTCCAATCTAAAATGGCAGAGGGCGTTCCGGATGCTACTTGTAAAATATACATACCAATTAAACCTGAAATATCTACTTCACAAGCCGCTGGTACTAACCCCTCACTAAACATGCTCATGATTGCACAGGGTACAATTCCAAAATTATCTTGGATCGACGGCCAGCACTGAAACGCAAAACCATCCAATTCATTTTCTATTACCCACTTCTCTACTACAACGGCTAGCTTAGCTAACTTTAATAATCCTTCTTCTGGAAATGATGTAGTTGAAGTATAGTTCTTTATGAATTGAATTTTTTCCTTTACTTTAGGATCTCCATCTGGTAATCTACTAATTTCTCCAAAAATTTCTGATAAATCAATTGGTTCTATTGTAATACCATGGAACTCCAATATTTTTTCACTGTATCTCACTGTTTCAAAAGCGTTTGGTCTTGTTCCTATTTGCCCAAACCTTGCGTTTTTCAACTTCTTCACAATCTTACATATGCTTTCAAATCTCACGATATCTAATTTGAAATCATTAGATGTTATTGGAGTTGTGTGTGTCGTAGTTAGCGTAAATGGAATGCCATGCTGATAAAGTACGCTGCAAACAGAAATTTTTCCACAAAAAGCGTCTCTCCTATATTTGCGGTCCATTTTTCCAATTTCATCTGAAGATGCTTGGATTAAAATTGGAACATTTACTTCCGATAACTTTAACGTATTAACTATACCTTTTTCATCCCCGAAATTAGGTAAAACTATAATAATACCTATTATATCATCCCGATTTTTTTTGAAAAGTTCAGCACATTTTTTTGCATCAGCGTACGTTTCAACTACCCCATCCTTTGTGTCCTCTTCACTTAAAATGACTGATCTATACCCTAATTCTTTCAGCACGCTTAGAATTTCTAATCGTCCTTCTTTAGCGAGGTGATCTGGGAAGACATCTCTATTTCCTACTATTACTCCAAAAGTCTGCTTTTCTTCACTTTTTTCAATAATTGACATATCGCTATAATTTATTTTTTTAATTTATGAAATTGAATCATTTTAGTATAATTAACTTTTTTTTGTTGATATTTTATTATTTTTAATTTAATAGGAAAAAGGAGTATTCTATTTAGGATTACTCTTAATGAATTCTATTATAACTTCAGCTAATTCGGGACCTTTTTCTTCTTGCACAAAATGTCCAGCGTTTTTAATTGTGGTGTGATTTTGATTACGAGCTCCCGGGATGTAGGTTTGCCAAAATCTATCTCCTCCTTTAGTTATTGGATCGCTATCAGAAAATGCTGTGAGGAAGGGCTTTTCCCATTGTTTAAATTGCTCAGTCGCTTTCTTATTATTTTCGTGCTCGGGATCATCGGTACTGATTGGGACTAGAGAGGGTAAAATGCGAGCCCCCGCTTTAAATGTATCATCTGGGAAGGGAGCATCGTAGCCATTTAAAATCTCTTTATTTAATTTAGTTATTGTCCCACCCTGAATAATAAATTTTATGTCAAATGAAGGTGAAGTTCTAGAAAACTCACGCCAATTCATAAAAGCTTCAGGCATTCGTTGTTCTCCAGTTGGTAATCCTCCATTTGATAAAACAATCCTAATAAATCGATCTTGGTTCTCAATCGCAAGTCTTAGACCTATTAGAGACCCCCAATCTTGACAAAATAAAGTAATATTCCTAAGATCGAGAGATCGAATAACACTCGTCATCCAATAGACATGTTTACGATAAGTATGATCTATTTGCTCCGTAGGTTTGTCAGAGCGCCCAAAACCTACTAAATCTGGCGCAATTATTCTATAACCGCTCTTCACTAGAATAGGAATCATATGTCTATATAAAAAACACCACGACGGTTCACCGTGCATTAATAAAATAACTTCGGCATGTTTAGATCCTTCGTCTAAGTAGTGGATTTTTATTCCATCAACTTCAATATAATGAGGTTCATATTGAAAATCGGGTAGATTTTCGAACCTTTTCTCTGGTGTACTCAATAATTTCAATTATATATCCTCATTTTGTGTATGTAATAATCTGATCTTGTTATACTAAATCTTAAATTTTTAGTATTTTTTCGAATTTAAAAAATTTAATTGTAATGGACAAATTCTAAATCTTATAATATAAGAGTTATACAAATATTCAATGAGATTGAAAGTTTTATTCGTTCGAGCATTTAATAAATTGAAAGAATTTTGGAATGAAAGGATATTCCGGTATGCGATCCTAGTTCAATTATTTTACTTTTTTTTGTCAATACTTTTATTTTTCTTATTTTTATATCAAAAAAATGATTTTGTAATCTTTTATGAATCAGGGAGGATTTTTCTCACAGATATTGAAAATCTATACAATCAAGCAAATTATCTTTGGGATTTTAGGTATTTTCCTTTATCAGCATTATTTTTTATTCCGTTTTCTTTTTTGGATTTTGGTTTAGCCTTTATTCTTTTCAATGTAATCAATTTCATCTTGAACATTCTGATTTCTCTGATGATGTATAAAATCATAAAAGCAATTCGAGGTCAAGATCACGAAACTAGCGATAAACGAATAATTCTATATATTAGTTTATATTTAATGGGAGTACCACATATCCTTAATTATATTTATGGACAAATAAATTTATTCATTACCTTTTTAATCTTAGCTTCGTTATTGATTTTCCTATTCTATAAAAAAATAAAATGGCAACTACTTGGAAGCATTATATTAGGAATCAGTATTATAATCAAGCCAACTTCATTCCTTCTAATTCCATTTTTATTAATAATTCGTTTTGATATGAGTACTAAAAAGTTGAAAATCGACTTTTCAACTAGTGTATTAAGGTTGGTTGGAGTCTTAATACCAGTCTTATTGAACTTTGCACTTTTCGCGGTTTACCCTAAGTTATGGAGTGATTTTCTCTCTACTAACTTTACGGGAAATAATCCCCTTGCATTAAATTTTTCTTTCAGCCTGACAAAACTCGTAACGAATTTCTGTTATTTCTTCAATATTCCATTCAATCAGTTGATTGTATTGATAGTCTTAGTTGGATTAGTTGGAGGATTAGGATTTTTATCTTACATAGTGAGAAGAAGGGATACAAATTCTATTTTATATGGTTATACAATTGGAATGGTGATCATGCTCCTTACATACTTTGATAGTTGGGACCACCATCTGTTAAATCTAACTCCCCTGCTGATTATAACAATCTTTAATCTTCCAAGAAGAGCGAAATTGATAGAATACATAAAACCAAGTTTCTTTTTCTTCAATTTTTTTGATATTATTTTTGTAGGGGTGTGGTTTTTAACTTATCCCTTGTTTCCCTATAATTTTGTTAGTACCTTTTTTCTATTCGTGTTATTATATAGCCTCACAAGGTATTTTCTAGTTAAAAGAATAAAAACTGATGAGGTAAAACACTAATGAAAATTAAAAAAAGAGCCATTTATACTAGTATAATACTCTTATTTTTTTTCATGTTAAGTTTTTCATCAAATGTGATTGCTTTTGAATACCAAAATGGAATTAAAACAAACGATGAGTTAATTTGGAATTGCCTTCTATGTGATGATAACAAAATGGATGCATTATTTGGAGAATTTTGGAATGAAGCGGGAATATTTGAAAACTTAAGTGTGAACAAAAGAATGAAATGGAGCGTAAATATGGTAGAAGAAAACTCTACGACTTTATCAGCTTTAATTAGTATATGGATGTGGAGGTTTGAAGATAATTGGGGTACGCCGGATAACAGCTCTAAATTCTCATATCTAAAAAATCCAAGTCTATATCCTAATAGTTTCAATTTTACAGTTCTATTACCTTTTATTCCTTTTTGGCTTCCTGTTCCTGTTGGTGAATATTTAGGGGAAGTACCTTTAGGTGACATTTACGATGTCGATAATAGAGTATTACCAACTTTAAATGTACAAATTATTAAAGACTCCATACATCCTAATGAACCGACGGAAACGGTTTATATTATCGCTATCTATAATAGTAATGGGATTTTGAGCTCTTTTAAGTTATATACACACGGTAATATAGTCGTTGTTGACATTTCATTAGAAAGTTTTCCGATTTTTGTTATCCCTTCAACGATAGTCTTAATATTAACATTTGTGTGCTCCATAGTTTTATATGTAAAGAAAAAACGGATCCATTAATCTCCAATTAAATTTTACGATAAGTCATATGAATTATAAAGTAATAATCAATAATACTAAGAAACGGTTAGCAGAACTCTGGAATTTAAAGTCTGTTAGATACGCTATTTTACTTCATTCCTTTTACTTTTTTTTGTCATTAATATTAACACTTTTCGTTTATAGAACGCAGAGTGATTTTTATGTTTATTATAAAGTTGGAGGAATTTTTGTAAACGATCCCAATAATCTTTACAACCCCGCTTGCTATGTTGATACATGGCCTTTTAGATATTTCCCTCTATCAGCCTTACTTTTTGTCCCTTATTATTTATTGGGTTTTAATTTAGGATTTATTATTTTTAATTTTATCAATTTTATCCTAAATATTCTAATCTCTGTAATTCTATACAAAATCATAATTCTGGTTAGAGGTGATGACCACGAAAAAGAAGATAAAAGAATTATATTATATATTTGCCTTTATTTAATAGGTTTACCTCAGGTTTTTAATTATATTTTAGGACAAATCAATTTATATGTGACTCTATTAATTCTATTATCCCTGTTCATTTTTCTTAAATATAATGAAATCAAATATCAATTATTAGCAAGTTTTATATTAGGAATAAGCATTATAATCAAACCCACTACTATATTTATGATACCCTTCATAATTGTTCTCAATTATAGCTACGAGAAAAAGAGAATTTCGTTTGATCTTAAGCTTAGCTTTTTAAGGCTATTCGGAGTTCTTTTACCGCTATCACTAAATGTTATTATGTTTCTCATTTATCCTGATTTACTTAACGGTTTTTTAGTCACAAATTTTACCGGTTCTGAAACTGTGCTTGTAAATCATTCTTTTAGCATTACCAAAATCATTTCAAACATACTATTATATATAGGCGTTCCGCAGAATAAATTAAATGTTTTACCCATAATCATTAGCGTTTTGCTCATTTTTGGTTGTTTAGGATTTGTAATTTATGTTTTTAGACAATTTGACGATAATTATCTCTTATACGGTTATATTTTTGGTATACTAATTATGCTTCTTGCATATTTTGACTCATGGGATCACCATCTACTAAATTTAACCCCCCTGATGATCATAATGTTATTTAATTTGCCTAGAGGTTCAGAAATAACCAGAAAATATGTAAAACCAAGCTTCTTCTTTCTGAATTTTTTAAGTCTTGTTTTTACAGGATTATTTTGGTTAACCCAACTATTCTTTCCGTTTAATTTTGCATCAACGATATTTCTGGTATTCATTTTTATAGGAGTTAGTAAGTATTGTTTGAAAAATAGAAGCAATCCAAGAAAATAAGTTCGAATTTTTTAACTAATTTTCTCGCCTAATCACTCTTATTTCAATAAATAATAATTTATAGCATAATGATTAAAGTTAAATAATTTCTATACTAAACTGTACTTGAAATAGAGTTTAATTATAATAATAAAAGAATCCAAAGGGCAGTTTAACAAAAATATGGTTTCAGAATACTTACTTATTTTTATGCCAGCCTTTTTATTAGGTATCCTTCATACTGCAATTCCATGCGAAGACAAGGCCATCTTCTTTTTTTGGTCTTTTGGAATAGCTAAGACCCCTACTAGAAGCATTTATATCTTAACGCTTTATGGATTGGGATTAATTTCTGCTAATATGATAATTGCGTCTGTTACAGTCTCAATTACCCAAGTCCCTAGGTTTGTTTTTCCAACTTATACACCTGATCCTCATGTTATTAATTTCTTTGGAGCGTTTACTTCGATGTTTGCTGGAATTATTATCTTATTGTTTGTCAGGAGACGAGACTACATGCCACACTCAAAGCATTCGAAGGAAATTCCTTCTTTAGATTGGGAATTAAAAAAGACTCCTTATATTCTTGGCATCCTTGCGGGTTTTGCACCTTGTATCTTCGATTTAATTATATATTCTCAATCTATACAGTTATCTTTAGGATATGGGTTTATCGAGGGGTTATTAGTCGTTTTTTATTTTTCACTTGGGACTTTCGTGGGGCTCTTTCCATTGGGGTTAGCGAAGTATGGAACCTCGCAGATTGTCAAGCCAAATGATAAAAGACGGAAAGCGATTTTCTATTTAATGATTTTAATAATTATTTCTTTCAATAGTGTGGTAATAATTTTATCGTTTTTACGAATATCTGTATTTCCTATAGAAAGTTTATAGGTAACTATGAGCAAAACAGTAAATATTATAATTTTGATCAAAAAATTAAAAACTTATCAATTATTCAAATAAATCAATATTGGTCTTATAAAATAATTTATATCTGTATTTTCATATATATTATAACTAATTATATCTTTCACCAATGATGGAGATAAGCAAATAATGGTTGAATGCAAATTTTGTGAATCCCAAAACATTTCTTTTACTTGTGAGAAATGCAAGTCAAGTTTTTGCATTAACCATATGGCTACAACAGAAAGTTGGTTTTGTAAAAAACATGAGTTACATTATTCTAAGGTGAGTGCTACTGAGAAATTTTATAAATGTACTGTTATTGAAAATAGTAAATGTCCAGAGTGCGATTCCCTCTTAAGATTAGAAAGATTATCATCGGGTCATTATTATTTAGAGTGCATTGATGATGCATGCAGTTGGAACTCCTACTTAAAATCTCCCGGCTTATTTTTCCCTACTAAAGAACAGCTAGCTAGAGAAGCTACGAAATACAACCTAATTAAAGGATATAGGTTAAACTTATGTCGCAGAGCTCTCAGAAGAATAGTTGGAAAAGATATTTGTCCAAACTGTTTCTTAGAATTTCTTAAGAGAGCCTCAATTACTAACTTCTCCACAATTATCGAATCATTCAATCTTACCGCTCAACAAATGATTAAATTAATTAACCAATACATTGAAGAGGAACGAATTTATGGGATAATTGATCAGAAGAACCAGATTTTTTACTACATATCCTACGAAATCCGTGAGAACATTTTATCAAAAATTCAAAATGAAGGTATATTAAAAGTAGCAGATCTGGGAGAAATGCTTGATATGAGTTCAGATGCTGCGATAAAAGTTATTTATAAATTAATTAGTCAGTTTCAAATTAAAGGTTCATTTTCTTACACAAAAAAATTCTATTACTCCCAGAAATATATAATGGACCATTTAATAGAAGAAATTAATAAAAAGGGACGGATTTCGTTAGATAAACTTGCGAAAATATTTGATGTCCCAATAGAATTGACAAAATCTTTCTGCGTTAATCTGATGAGAACCAACGCAATAAATGGATTTTTTGCCGATCGTGGTAATGAAATTATTATATCTGTTCAAATCTATAAAGAAATTAAAGATTTTGCAAAAGAAGTAGGTTTATTTGAGCTATCGAAGCTTGCTACAAAATTGAAAATAGCTGTGGAGCTAGCAAGAAAAAGCCTTCATGAACTTATTAAATCTGGCAGTGTTAAAGGCCTTTTCACCCAACGCAGAGAATTTATGACGCGTAAATACCTCGAGACGAAAATAAAAGAAATCGCTCGAGCCTACAGAACGATGCCGCTAAGAGAACTCTCAAATAGGTTAGGTGTAACTGAATCCAGTATAGAAGAAAATCTTGCTCAACTGATTGGAAGCGGAGATATCGATGGTTTTATTGATTTAGGAAAGCGAATGTTTACAGCATATTCGGTACCACGTAATTCATCAGGAACAACGCGTCCAAAACAGAAAAAAGCAATTCCTGTCGACGAGGGAAATATAGAAATTGTAAGGGATTACGATTTCGAGGGTGGACAAGTACACATGAAAATTGCTGTGCGGAATAAAAGCGATATGGCTATAAATAATGTTAAGGTCTTATTGGATGCGCCAACTAACTTCAAAATAAAACAACCTTTGATAAGTGTTCCCGTAATTGAAGCCAATAATAGTCGGGGAGTAGATTTTTATCTTGAACCTAAAACTTGCGGCATATCAAACATTGGAGGAACTGTGATATTTAAAGACGCAACGGGTGAAAAACACACCAAACACATAAGAAAAAAAGAAGTTGCTATAAAATGTCCACTTGTTTGTACCTCAATGAGCACTATAGAGGATTGTCAAGTCGCAATACAAACCTTAGGAAACGACGCTCGGGCATTTTTAATTGCTGACTTAGATCCTCGTTTAGCTTATAGAGCTGCAATAAGAACTCTAAAAAACTTTGATACTAGCGCTGTAACATCCCACGAGGGTTCTGACGCAAAGGGAAATTACGAAGCTGAAGCATGGTTCTGTTCTGAGGCTAAAGTTACTGGCGGAAGAATAATTACACGAATATATGTATCTGAAACAAGTCAGTCATTGGAAGTAAGAGTGTGGTGTGGAAATCCAGGACAATTAACAGGTTTCTTAGCAAAAATTATAGAGATATTGTTTGAACAGATAAACATAATCAGAAAAATCAAATCAGAGGAGAGAGAGAAAACAATAGATGTCATGGCAATTACACAGAACTTAGCTGAAATCAGCGATTATTGTATGCTTAGATGGAAGGCACAGAATATAAGAAACAAGTTGCACGACACATTTGTACGATTAAGGAAAATTCTAGGAGATAATGAAGCTATATTAGGTAGAGTCGAATATTGGCTAACTCAATTGAATAAATATGGTAAAGACGACAAAATCAGCGATGAGGATGCCGAGAAGCTAGTGAACGATGTAGAAAAAATTAAAAGTGTCATTTCCCGAGCCATAAAAATGTAATTTTTTTATTAAAAAACATTTATAAGTGTTATCGTGAATTTATATTAATAATAAGTGAGAAGAGTTTTGAATAAATTATGCCAATAATTAGCATATCAATTAATGAGAGCTTAAAACAATTTATCAATAAACTTGTTTCAAAAAACCAGTATGAAAACAAATCCAAGCTAATCCGAGATGCTTTATTAAGACTAATGTCTGATATTGAGGTATCAAACTTCGAGTCTCTTGGAAATATCAGTTCGATTGAGAAGGGTATTATTGGAAATCTAATCGTTATAGCGCCCCATGATCCGATTGTTCAAAGAAAATTGAACAAAATCGAAAATAAATATATGGAGCAAATTGTTAATAAAAATCAACATTTCCAAGGAGAAAATCTTATAATGTCAATTATTTTCGATGGGAATATCTCAGATTTTCAGAATATCGTAGTCGACATAAATGGGATTAAAGAAATTAAGAACTTCCGTTATCTAATAGTTAATTAAGCGTAAAGTTTGCTTAAAGACATCTCTTTTTATTTTATAAAAGGATTAAATAATATGGATATTTTGGATTTAATACTTAAAACAGTTCGGGATTAAATTTAATAGAGATATCTAATTTACTTCAATATCACAATTCATTTTATTATTGAAGTATAAAGGAATTATGTCTGCACATGAGACTGAAATATATAGAAAATTGCAGCAACGCTTAGATACTTTACCAATCGGGTTTCCGGCAACAAAATCAGGTGTAGAACTTCGAATATTAAAAGCCCTTTTTACTTCCAAAGAAGCGGAAATAGCGGTGAAAATGAGTTTCATACCCGAATCTGTAGAAAAGATTTATAGACGCGTAAAAAAAAAAGTAGCGTCAAAAGGCGAATTAAAGAAAATCTTAGACAGAATGTATCACAATGGGGCTATAAACTTAAAGATACCCGACGAAAATACTGGAGAAGAAATACAATATCATTTAGCATTTTTAGCAGTTGGGATGTACGAATATCAAGTAAGGACGATTTCAAAAGATTTCTATGAAGATATTGAGCAATATTTTGATGAAGCTTACCGGGATGAATTCTCAAGTACAAAGATTAATCAATTAAGGACGATACCCATTGAGGAAAGCATCACTCCCGAGCATAATATAGCTACTTTCGATGAATTAAGAGAAATTATAAGAAAAGCTAATAAGATCGCAGTTATGGAATGTATCTGTCAAAAAGGCAAAGATCTTATTAATAAATCGTGTAAACAAACTGATATGAGAGAACATTGCTTCGCATTAAATAATTCTGCTCAGCATGTTGTAGAGCTTAATAACGGTAAATTTGTCACTAACGATGAAGCCCTAATCATTCTTAAGCGAGCTCAGGAAGAAGGACTAATCCTGCAACCTGGCAACGCTTTAGATCCAAATTTCATTTGTTGCTGCTGTGGATGTTGTTGCGATTTAATAACTAATATGAAAAAACTAGAGCGCCCTTGGGAGTTATTCCATTCAAATTTTTTTGCGAGTGTTGATTCTGATTTATGCATTGGTTGCGAATCCTGCTTGAATAGGTGTCAAATGGATGCTATTGAAATGGTCGAAAATATAGCAACAGTAAACCGAAATCTGTGTATAGGATGTGGTAATTGCGTCGTAATTTGTTCAGAAGAAGCTATAACTCTTGAGAAAAAAGAGAAAGAGGTGGTTCCACCCAATACTACAGTTGATTTATATCTGAAAATAATGAATAAGAAAGCTGAATTAAGGCGAAATGAAAAAAGAGTGCTATAAAGCTTTAGGTGTGGAATAATGGGAAAAGGAAAGTATGGGAAAGGATATGATAAGAAAGGTCAAGCCTCAAAAGGCTCTGGCCCTAAAGGTGGAGGAACTCCAATCCGTGGTGGTAAAATCAAAGCCAGTCACATTTTAGTTGATAAATTCAGTAGAGCTCAAGAGCTTTACGAAGATGTTCAAGCCGGAGAGAACTTTGAAACCTTAGCGAGGCAATTTTCTACATGTTCGAGTAAGAAAAAAGGCGGAAATTTAGGAGAATTTGCTAAAGGGGATATGGTAGCTGAATTTTGGAATGCTTGTACAAAATTGAAGATCAACGAAATTTCTCAACCCGTTAAATCTCAATTTGGATATCATATTATTAAAAGAACGGGATAAATTACTAATTGCTACATCGATTGTTTTTCAATAATCTCTTGTCGTCTTTTTTGGTTTATTGATTGATAAATGGAGGTTTGAATCCTTCTGGAAAGAGAGATTTATAAGGTTTGTTTTTAGTAGCTTCTTCAAATTCTTTTTTTGCTTCATATACTAATTCGGGATTGCTCATGAATTCTATAGCAGATAATGCTAATATTTTTGCTGCTGTTAACATACCTTTATGACCAATACTCATACCTGATGTGCAGACATTTTGCCAAGAGTGCTGTGGAGATCCCATAATTTGACAAGTTGTAGCAAATTCTCCCAATGGTGTGACTCTTGATACATCAGAAACATCTGAAGAGCCAGGCATAATTTTTCCTTTGCCCATACTAGGAATTATAATTGTGTTTAAGGGTTGACTAAATATTTGCTCAGCCATTTTTTGGAAATTAGGAGGAATTACACTTGCATAAGCATCCAATGCACCTGACGGTATAGTTTTTTTGAGTCTCTCTGCAAATTCTCGATCTTTCTCATCAAATTTAGGACTACCAATCCTTTTCATTTTAGAAAGAATTACAGATCCAACTACATCATTATGTAAAGGACTGTACGTTCCTCCCAAAAAATCTATTTCCATTTTAGTTTCTGTCATTAATGCCGCACCTTCAACTATTTTAATTACACGTTTATAAAGGTTCTCAACAGTATGATGTTCAGGTGCTCTAATAAAGTAATAAACTTCTGCTTCATCTGGTACTACATTTGGGGCTTTACCACCATTTGTAATTACATAATGAATTCTAGCCTCAGGTATCATATGTTCTCGCATATAATTAACACCAATATTCATAAGTTCTACAGCATCTAATGCACTGCGTCCATTTTGTGGGTCAAAAGCTGCGTGAGCTGTACGACCATGGAATCTAAATTTCACATAATATATTGCTAAGAGTGATACATCAGTCAATGCATTCAAAAAAGCAGGATGCCATGTTAGAGCAATATCTACATCTTTAAATGCTCCAGCATTTATCATATACCCCTTACTGTTAAATTTTTCCTCCGCAGGACAGCCATAATATCTAATAGTTCCATCAATATCTCCAGCAAGAATTGCATTTTTTACTGCTAAAACAGCTCCCAAAGAACCTGTTCCTAATAAATTATGCCCGCACCCATGTCCTGGCGCCCCTTCTTTCAATTGTTTTTGTATTGGTTCAGCTATTTGACTTAAACCTGGCAAGGCGTCATATTCGCCTAAAATAGCAATCACAGGCTTCTTATTGCCATAGCTAGCATAAAAAGCGGTAGGCATACCTGCTACATTTTTTTCAACCGAAAAACCCTCCTCTTGTAATGTTTTAATTAAAAGCTCTGTAGATTTGAATTCTTGAAATCCCACTTCTGCAAATTCCCAAATTTGATTACTAATATCTATTAATCTTTGCCGATTTTCTTTAATCCAATTAGTATATTTTTTTGACAACTTTTTTCCCTTTTTTTAATAGGTGCATTTCTAATAATAAAAATGATTAAAAAAAAAATATGATTTATATTATAATTAAATTTTACGATTGTTTCTTAGTTTTGTACTCATATATTTTTGGATCGAGAGTTAAAAACGCTATTAGACCTATATTTGAAAGAATTGCCATAAATATAAAAACAACAGAATAAATAAGATATGTATCTGAAGTAATTTCTGACATTGATTCCAATATCATTCCAGTGAGAGATAATCCTAACATCGTCCCAAAATTAACAAATGAAGCACTTAGAGCAAAATAAGAACTCCGAACCTCATGATATTCTCTTGAATATCCACTAGCAATAGAACCAAAACTCGCGTGACTCCAACCACTCGCAGCTCCTACTATGATTAGAAAAATTAATAATATTATCACAGGAACAGGAATCAGTAATAAAATTAAAGAACCTGTTATAAAAACAAGTCCCAAATAATAAGTAAATCTTCTTGATTTTAAGTCTGCAATGTAACCTCCGAGAAAAGCACCTAATAATATACCTCCTCCAACTATTGATGATATAAAAGCTTGTGGTTCATATAAATTAATTTCTGTTTCCAACATTTCAAGAGTAGCACCTTCAGCCGTAATTATACCTGCACGGATTAAAACATAAAGAGAAATGACTGAAAAAATGACTCCATCAATAATCGCAGTAAAAAAAGAAAAAATGAATAGTTTCCAGTTTTTACCTTTAACAATTATTAATTTAAGATTAGTGAAGTAATCTATCTTTCTTGGTTCTTCAATATCTTTAATATAAAGAACAAACATCGCAAAGACTATAGTTAAGATTCCTAACATAATAAATATTAATTCTAATGGCATTATATACATAAAAAGTAAAATTGCTGGACCACCAAGCACTATTCCTACAGATCTAAATCCCCATGTTGCCCCCTGAATACGACCTAATTGATTTTTAGGAGTAATGTCGAGAATAAACCCATCTATCACAGTATCTGACATAGCCAATCCGAACATAGAAAAGAAACCCACTAAAATAATAATTGCAACAACTGCGCTAGGATTCGCATTAACTAGAATAGGTAAAAACATCACAACTAATCCACTAAAAATCAATGCTCCAATAATCCACGGTTTTCTTCTTCCTAGTTTTTTAATACCATACTTATCACTTAAAGCACCAAAAATTATTTTTAGTACGAATGGGATCATAATTATTGATCCTAAGAAGGCAATAGTAGAAGCTTGTACCGAACCTAGTATTTCAAGTAAATAAACGGGTATAATAACCATAAACATACTTTGGGTTATTCCTTGTATTAAATAAAGCAGCGAGAAAATTAGAATATAAATGCTTTTAAATTGATATGCTTTTTTTTCCAAAATATCCCCTTAGATATATTGTATAATTTTTTTAAATAAATATTTTTAATTTATTAATAAAAATTTACGTTATTATTATATATAAAGATATAGAAAAAAAATTTTTTTTTTTTGGTTTCAACCAAATGATTTTATCGATTTTAGAAGAAATTGATATACTATCTCCTAGTAATCTTAATTTTAAGGTAATACCATCAGATAAGTTTCATTTCTATGATACTGATGAGGAAATATTTATTGAAATTCCTATCGAAATGGATTCAAACCATATCCCTAGATTTATCACTATGATTGCAAACATCATGAAATCTCATATGATTATATCAATAGATCAAATTTTACAGGATATAGCGCCTATTTTCGAAGGGGGTTGTTTTTTAAATACATCTTGGGTTTTATATAACTTTGAATCAAGAAGAATTATTCAATTTTTATAATCAATTTATAGTGATGATAATAAGTTAATTAAGTAAATTTTATAATAAAAACAACTCTTAAAGGCAATTAATAGATTTTTTAAAACATATCCTCACCGTCAAAGTTTGAAAGGTTCAGGAAAAGATGCTGGAGGAGCACCCATTCATGGAGAAAAAATTAAAGTAAGTTATATTTTGGTTGATAAATTTAGGAGAGCCCAAGAATTATATGAAGATATACAAACAGGAAAGAGATTTGAAATTCTAGCACAAAAATTTTCTACTTGTCCAAGTAAAATAAAAGTGGTAATCTAGGAGAATTCTCTAAGGGTGATATGGTTCGAGCGTTCTGGAACGCTTTTATGAGGTAAAAAATTAGTGAAATTTCTCAGCCAGTTAACCCTAAATAGGGTTATCATATAATAAAAAGAACGGGTTAAAATAAAATTAGCCCAGCACGGATTCGAACCGTGGTCACGGGGTTCAGGGCCCCAGATGCTTGACCGCTACACTACTGGGCTTTAATTTGATAATTAATTGATAAAATATAGGTGGTATTATCTAAAAAATCTTTTTCTTTTAGAAAGAGGCTAATCAAAAAGCCAACTAGAGGTTAAGATTTTATAAGGTATAAAAAAAAATAAAGATACATTTTTATAAGAGAATGATTTTATATTCTATTGGATTACACTAACTTAACAAGGAGGATTATAAAAACTTGTTTTTATTAATGTTCTTATGAGCATTAAAACCCCGTGAAATTACGCGTATTCTGCGTATTTTGGGAAACTGAAAAAACAAAACCCCGTACTTAAAAGTAATACCTTATCCTCCTAGTGTAATCCTTTTTTTTGGAAAGATAATTAACACTTAATACTAATCTCTCTATTCAGTGTTATAAAGGGAAAATATCTTATGAAAATACTTATCGCTCATGCCTGCGATAAAATCACGAGCTATTAACTTAAGATTTCCATTTTGCTTATTTGGTTCATAATATGTTGAGTATTTTTCATCATCAATATACTCTATATGGTCTTTAAAAATAGGAGCTTTAAAGTTCTCTTCCTCCAAATCTCGGAGAGAATTTTCAAAAATTAGGTTGAATTGCTTTGTTAAATTTTCCATGTAGGAATTTTTAGAATCTTCACTTTTATGCATATCTCTTCGACTATATATATTAATATAATTAAATTTCTTTAGTTCTTTGAACGCTTCAAAAATGTCTTCACTGTAGCCGATTATTTTGTTATGTAAACTTGTGTTCAATAAATCCATGATAATTGTTTTCATGATAGTTCGATTTGTATCTCCAAGTGTATTTCTGCAATTTTTAGGGATATCGCTTCTTTTAATTATTTTTAATAGAATTGCGTCTTCAATATCCCGGCCAATATAGGCTATAGAATCCGCAAATCTTACTGCGATGGCTTCGAAAGACATAGGTATCCTTTTAACTTGATTTGTTTTGAAACTTTCGTTATATTCTTTAAAGTGATCTTCCCAAGTTTTTCCATTTATTGATACTGGCTTCAATTCTCTCTCGTTAACTTCGCCGTCGTGGCATAGAACGCCATCTAGTACTTGAAGGGTTAGATTTAATCCTTTTGCAGGTTCGTTAGGAAATCTTTTTTCAAGATGTGATAACCACCTTATTCCTTGAGCATTATGGTTAAAACCACCCATATGATTTTTTAAACTTATATCATTTAATATAGCTTCACCTAAGTGTCCAAATGGGGAATGTCCTACATCGTGACTTAAAGCAATCGCTTCTATTAAATCATTATTAAATTTTAATATACGCCCAATCTGGCGCGCAATTCTAGCTACTAACATTACATGCAAAGAACGATGAGTAATATTTGCGTTGTTAATGCCAAAAAATACTTGAGTTTTATCAATATAACGAGCGTAAGCTTTACTGTGGACAATACGATCACCATCTCGAAAGAATGCAGGTCGGATGTCAATATCAGATTCTTCATCTTCTTCGTAAAATCTTACTGCTTGAGAATCAGATATAGCTAAATCTCCAATATCTGAATCTCGTCTCATATGAAGTGTATAAATTTTAAAATTTTTAGGATCCACGTATTAACTCACTTATATTTTATTGGGATTAATGAAGAATGATCACACATTTCCAAATTTAATAATAATGGCATCGTAAGGACACTTTTCTTTGCATTTTAGACAGAGATTACATTCTCCCCTCCCTGTAAAGAACTCAAATGGTTCATCTAAGATTCGAATCTGTTTCGGACAGACATCCTCACAAATACCGCATTCCGATCGCCCTACACATTTAACAGGGTTGCGCGCCAGTTTTAAGAAGGAATATTCTGTAACTGCCGAGGAAATCGCTGCAAATGGGCATATATACCTGCAGTATATTCGTGGATACCAGAATGATAATATAATAATCAAAGAGTAAAAAATTAAGATGATATAACCTCCAAATTCGAGAGCACCAAATTGTGCTGGAAGAAAGATGTTCTGGACCAAGTAGGGGAAATAGACGAAGATAAATTCTGAAAGAGAGAAAAATCCAATGGGTTGTTGAGCGAAAGTACCTAATTGGGTTTTAAAATCGATGTAAAACAAAATATTTGCATTTTTTGTAATCCCTAAAGGGAAGATAATGATAATAGTGATAATTATGAATACATATTTTATGTTCAACAGAGTTTTATGTGTTTGTATCTTAATTTTCCTTTTTTTAGTAGGGATCGCAGCACATGCGTCTTGAATTGAACCTATAGGGCATATCCAGCCACAAAAGAATCGATTCGAGAATAATAAAACTAATAGTAACACTGCGATAAGGAAAAAAGGAAAAACTCCTTCTGCCATGGAAAAAAAGATATATTCTAAAATTCCTCCACCTTTAGATAAAGGATTTCTTGGTGAATTTAAAATAGGTAAAACTTTAGTAAGCCCTTCTAAACTTAATAAATTAATTGGAAGAATAATCTCGAGAATCATGTAATTGACAATTAAAAAAGCAAGAATCTGAATAATCCTTCGGGTGATAGTAATCGAGTTTTCCCTTATTTTTAACCTTTTAAATCTCAAAGATATCACATGTTCAATTTTAAATTAATAAATAATTGCTGGTTAAAAAAATTGATCTTCCTAAATGAGACGTGTGGATTTTCTGTTTTCTGAAAAAAGAGATCTATAAACTAGAGTTTTTTTGAGTATATAGAAATTAAAAAAATTAGTGGAAATCCATTTACGCTTTTTTAATTTTACTAAAAGATTTCTTATATTCTTCTGGGTTTCCGCCATCATTGAGATAATTAACATACACTTTTAGACTTTTTAGAAATAAGTCTCCAGCCATTTCCATAATGTTTCTTTGATCCTCTAATTCAAATTCAGCCCATAATGTGACAATAGTAGACTCACCTTTATCTTCGAAAATATATCCAATTTTTTGCATCGGACTACCCTCTTGAATGGATGTCATCTTTTCACGAGGTATATTTTCTATTTCAGTGTTTGTCACATCTCCCACATTCGTTTTCAGGAAGTATTTTTTAGGTTCAAGCTGTGTACATTCTGTTACAACTATATTCCACCTTGGTAGAGTCAAATAATCGTTAAGAATTTTGTAAACCTTCTCTACAGGTGAAGCAATTTCTATTTTTAGTTCGAATAACGGCATAAAATCAACTCTTTTGAAAATTAAATATCATTAGTGTATACTTATATTTTTCTTAAAATATAAATTAGGATGATTCTAGGGGAATTTTTCAAGAGTCTATAACAATTAAATATAGAATGAAAAAGGAGTCTATTAGTTCTTATTTTAGGAGCACAGTTTCTCGATTTTTAGGACTTTTAGTTGCTTTCCTTAATTTCTTATGAATCATCGTCGATAAACTCACGCATTTACTCTCTTCGCCGTGATTTGTTATAACAAGTTTAGGTTTGGGTTGAATTCTGCGCAGAAATTGAGATATTTGGCTGCGCGATGAATGACCACTAAATCCTTCTAAAGTGAAAACATTCAAATTAAGTCGTACTAGTTGGGTTCTTCCCTTTGCGTTAGAATATTGAATTTCGCGAAATCCCCGTTGAATTCTTGAACCTAAAGTACCATTTACTTGATAAGATACGAAAATAAGAGCGTTGTTTTTATCTTCTGCGAGTGCTTTTAGGTATTGTACCGAAGGACCACCAATGAGCATACCGCTCGTTGCTAATATTATACAAGGTCCACCCATTATAACGTTGTCCCTTTCATCGCGACTTGAGATTGTGGTGAAAAAATCACTCAGAAATGGATTTTTACCTTGATGCAATATCTTTTCTCTTAAATCAGAGCTGAGAAAATCGGGATTTGCAGTATGAATCGCGGTTGCTTCAGAAATCAATCCATCTAAAAAGATAGGTACTTGCTCAATGATGCCCTTTGAAATGAACTCTTCTAATACGATTATAAGTTCTTGCGCCCTTCCTACGGCTAACACAGGGATAAGCACCTTACCACCTCGTTTAATTGTTGAAGTTAAAATTTGTCTAAGTTCTCGTTCGGAATCTTGCCTGCTGGGAATCCGATCTTGCGGTCCGCCATAAGTTGACTCGATAAGTAAACTTTCAACGCGGGGAAACTTCACAGCGGCTTGTTCTAGCAGCCTAGTCTTTTGATATTTGAAGTCCCCAGTATATACGAAATTATAGCCTCCTTTTCCAAAATGGAGGTGAATTATCGATGATCCTAATATATGTCCAGAATTATGAAGAGTTAATTTTATATCGGGAGCAATGTCAGTGACTTTTCCCCATGAGAGAGGAATAGTATGGAGTACCGTGCTTTTCACATCTCTTTTTCCGTAAGGCATTGGAGTTCCCTCTTTTTCACAAATTTGGACGAAATCCAATTGTAACATCGTTGCCAGGTTGCGAGTTGGAAGAGTACAATAAACGGGACCTTTGTATCCATACTTGTATAAGTATGGAACCATACCACAGTGATCTAAATGAGCATGGGAAATAATAACAGCATCTAAATCTCTTATAGAGAATTCTGGGATATCAAAATTAGGAAATTGATCGTTCTTGTTCCCCACATTCAAACCAACATCTAAGAGAATATTGCTATCTCTTGTCTGCATTAAGATACAAGATCTTCCAACTTCTCTAAATCCGCCTAACGCAGTTAGCCGTATATCCAATTCCTTGAACAGAGTAGGTCTGTGGATTCGTTTTCCAATAACAAGGAGTATATCTTTTTGATTTTGTCTTTCTTTTGTAAGCATTTGTCTAATTAAACTTATAGTTCTCGAGGCAAGAGGAGGAGTTCGGATGGTTTTTGGCTGCCAGAATGTATTCAGCCTAATTTCTTTTAAATTTGCACCTTTCTTACCAATAACTAACCCTGGTTTTCCCGATTCTATAATGACTTCGCCACGTGTATGATCAAATTCAATATTTGAAATTTCTGCTTCCTCGCCAACCAAATTTCTAATATAATCTTCAGTTTCAGAGGGATCTTTGCGCTTTTCTACATTCCATCGAAAAACCACTCTTTTTCGCATAGATTTAGCCAAATCCTTCAGAACTTCGGAACTTTCAATTGCTTCAAGATTTGAATTCTCAGAGTAAACAGCTATTTCAGGGCCCTCAAATTCGATTTTATTTACTTTTATATCGGGAGGGAGATATTGAATAATTTCTTCTTTAATTCTTTGTAGTTCTCCTTCGAAACTCATATATTTTCAATTCTTTTATATAATTCTATTTATTAATTTTAAAATGTAAAAGTTAATGAATTATTATTTAATTTAGAATGATTTGATCTTTAGATTGAATTAATTGAAATAACTTAATTACAGACTCCTTTAAAATTATGTATGCAGTTATTGTTATTCATTAAATGATGTTTTAGAACAAATAGAATAATTCTTAGATATTAATACAGATACCAGAGATTAAATTTAAGAATGAATTAATTCTAATTTCTATATACTATATAAATTAATCAAATAAAAACATTTTCATTATAGATTGTGTTAAATTACACATCTATTTATTCATTAGGCAACTTTTTTTAATAAAGAGGATTAGAAAAATTTATGACAGAATTAAAAATAGGAGCTATTGCTAGTGGTTCTGGCTCTAATTTAGAGGCGATAATTAAATCCTGCAAAAATGGCATCTTAAAAGATAAGGCAAGCGTAGAAATTCTTATATGCAATAAAGTGGGTGCATTTTGTATGGAGCGCGCAAAGAATCATAACATTCCCTATGAACTAATTGAGTCTGATAAGTATCTTCATCTTCCTAGAGAAGAATATGACAAAAAAATGATAGAAGTATTTCGAAAGTATAATTGCAAATTAATCGTTTTGGTAGGCTACATGAGATTAGTAAGCGGAATGTTTGTTGAAGCCTTTAATGGTAATGTTATGAATATTCATCCCGCGCTATTACCTTTATTTAAAGGGATGCACGCGCATAGAGATGTGTTAGATTATGGAGTCAAAGTTTCTGGATGTACTGTTCATTTCGTCGATGATCAATCGGACCACGGCCCAATAATTATTCAAAAATGCGTTCCTGTTTATGATACTGACACTGAAGATACTTTAGGATCAAGAGTTTTAGAATGGGAGCATAGAATTTTCCCTAAAGCAATCGAGTTGTTTTGTGAGAATAGATTGCATATCAAAGGAAGGCTTGTTATAATAGATGGCGAATTTGAAGTATAACTAATTTATATTTATCATGCGGGAAATGATTTCGTTGAAAGCTCTGACCCAACTGAAAGTGTGGTGTATTCCATAACTTAATGAAGAAGATCTTGAGTAATGAGAATTTTCATTTCCCGCTCCTAATATCATCAAATAATCCTAAAATTTTAATCAAATTAAAGATGGTTAGTAATATAATATATTATTATTGATTTTTTAGAGAGTAAAGTGAACATGCCCCGTAGAAAGGAGATTTCAGAAATATTGAATATGATGGAAAAAACCAAGAATATTAGAAACATAGGTTTAGTAGGTCATATAGATCACGGTAAAACTACACTTTCAGATTCCCTTCTAAGTGAAGCAGGGTTACTATCGCCAGATTTAGCTGGCGAGGCTCGTGCCTTAGATTATTTAGAGGAAGAACAAGCTCGTGGGATCACGATGAAATCTACTAATATTTCATTATACTACGAAAAATCACTTGAAGACCATGAACCATTTCTAATAAACCTCGTCGATACGCCTGGACATTTGGATTTCAGTGGAAAAGTAACTCGCGCTTTAAGATTAATAGACGGGGTTGTGGTAGTTGTTGATGCTGTTGAAGAGATAATAACTCAATCAGAGACTGTGATTAAACAAGCTTTACAGGAAGGTGTAAAACCAGTCCTCTTTATTAACAAAATCGATCGTCTTATCCGGGAATTAAAGCTAAGTGATGACCAAATAAGAATAAAATACTCTAGAATAATCAAGAATTTCAATACTCTTGTAAAACGATACGCTGACAAACCATTTAAAAAGCAGTGGCAAGTATCTCCGATATTGGGAAATGTGGCATTTGGTTCCGCGCTTCACAAATGGGGTTTTACTTTACATCTATTAGAAAAGAACGATCTAAAGTTTTCTGATATTAGAACTCGTTATCATAAAGAAACTTACACTAAAGAGAGTTATGCTGATTTAGCAGTTTATTTTCCAATACATAACGCCATATTAGAAATGGTAGTGGACCATCTCCCCAATCCTAAAGAGGCGCAAACTTACAGAATTGGAAAGATCTGGGAGGGAGATTTAGAATCGGATATCGGAAAAGCTATGATAAATTGTGATCCCAAAGGACCTATGATTATTTGTTTGAGCAAGGTACAAGTAGATAAACATAGGTTAATAGGGACGGGTAGAATCTTTTCCGGAATGTGCTCAATGAAAGAAGATGTTTTCTTGGTAAGAGAAAACAATTATGATACAATCCGAAGGATAGCTCTCTTTATGGGACAAAGAAGGGAACAAGTCGAACAAATACCTGTTGGTAACATTGTAGCAATTGAAGGATTAAAACGATTTCAAAGCGGTGAAACGCTAATCAACAAAGATCTTGCCGGTCTAATGGTTCCTTTTGAAGATGTTAAATATGTATCTACTCCTGTAGTAACCGTTTCAATCGAACCGGAGTATTTACGAGAACTTGACAAAATGAAGGAACTAATTGAAAACTTATTAATAGAAGACCCAAACCTTAAATTTGAAATTAACGAGGAAAACGGCGAATTCTTGCTTTCGGGAGTTGGGCCGCTACATCTTGAAATCACTGCAAAGGAGATAGAAAAACGAGGTATTAATGTTTCTATTTCGGAGCCACGCGCAGTGTTCAAAGAATCTTGTAAGAACGATTCTTCCCTTGTCACCGTAAAATCGCAAAATAACAGGAATTCTCTTAAACTTAAAATTGAAAGAATAAAGGATAAGACTTCAAGGTTTTTACAAACTCACGATTTAGTAGCAATTAAACCTAAGGCGAGATTGAAAGCACTATTTGAGGAACATACAGATTTAACATTAGAGGAAATACAAAACTTCTGGAGGTATTTTGAAGATGACAATCTGCTTTTTTATAAAATGGAGGAAGTTTTTGACCCTGTTTATAAAGAAAGTATAGAAGAAATCGTTGGAAAGATACTTTCAAACGGATTTTTATGTGGTGAAAAAATTACTGGAATTAAGGTTAAAATTAACGAATTAATCATTTCTGAACTTAAAGAAGAAAACGCTTTTACAGAATTATCTACATTGTTCTATGATGCTATTAAAAAAGCTTTGAACGAAGCTAACCTTATCCTACTCGAACCTATTTATCATACAATCATTCAATTACCTCCCGATTACACAAAAATCACTCTCTCGTTACTTTCGAAGTATTCTGCGAAAATATTGAATGTTAATCAAGAAAAGGATTATCAAACAGTAATAGAAATCCTTATTCCAGTAAGAAACTCGATAAAATTTGCTGAAAATATCCGATCCAGCACATCGGGTAAATCATTTTGGCAGAATGAGTTTCACTCTTTTATGGAAGTTCCTAGTCACGAAGTTAAAAAAATAATCAGCGACTTAAGATTTAGTAAAGGTCTTTCATGGTAGAGATAAAAAATAAATGCGCCTGCCGGGAATTGAACCCGGGACACCAGGTTGGGAACCTGGTATAATACCACTTTACTACAAGCGCAATAAATTGAGAAGTACTATTTATTAATGACAATTCGCAAATAAATTTTTTTTATTAATCTTGTGATTTTAATGAAATTAATTTTCGTACTAAATTAACGAACAAGTCTCTTTTTTGAATATTGTTAAAATCTGTTTTTCCTAGAATTACATTTAAGGAGAATTATTTACATTTTTCAGCGAATTTTTAGCTAGTCCTTCTTTGCATGCAAGTTCAGTTGTAAGGGGATAATTCTTTGTTTTTTTTAATTTATAATAATAGAGGTTATGAAACATTGATTTTAGATAAGAAAAATGGGCAAAAACCACTTGAGGCTCCTAACGATTTTTACCGGATAATTATAAATGATATTTTGGATACGATTATAGAAACTGATTTAGAAGGCAATATTACTTATATAAGTCCTCAATGTTATAAAATGTTTGGATATAAACCTTATGAAGTCATTGGAAGAAAAGTTTTTCGCTTTATTCATCCTGATGATCTATTACAAGTATTAAATAAAATAAAAAGTGCGATAGAAGATCAAAAGCATATATCATATGAATATAGAGCAAAACACAAAAATGGCGGCTATATTTATGTTTCAGCTAAAGGAGGAATCATCAAACATGAAGGTATAACTAAAATAATGGCAGTAATTCGAGATATTACAGAAAAAAAGATAGCAGAAGTGAAGTTAAAAGATTCGGAACATCATTATAGCAATATTATTGAATCTATGGGAAACCCAATACATGTAGTTGATTCAGATTTGAGAATTATTCTAACAAATAATACATTAAAAAAATGGCTAGACAGATTCAACATTAATCAAGATCTACTTGGGAGAAGAATCTCCACTGTCTTTCCTTTTTTACCAGAAAAAGTAATCAAAGAGTATCACCAGGTTTTTGAAACGGGAAAAACGCTGATAAGTGAAGAATTCACACAACTTAAGGAAAAAGAGATTTACACAGAGGTAAGGAAAATACCAGTGTTTATCGAAGGAAAGGTCGTCCAAGTTGTATCAATTTTAAAAGATATTACAAATAGAAAGATTACAGAAATAAAATTGAAGAAATCTGAAAAGGAATTTCGAAATATTGTCGAAAATACTAAGGATGCTATCGTTATTATAGATTTTGAGGGAAAATTATTATATGTCTCACCTCAATTATCAAATATGTTGAAAGGGAGAGAAATCAACAAGAACAGTAGATTCTTTCAATACATACATAAAGAGGATGTCAAGAAATTGATCACTTCTTATAAAACCGCACTTAAAAAGAAAGAGTTTCTTGATAGCCCTATTGAATTTAGAATATTACCTAAAGATGGAGATTATATTTGGATTTCGAGTTCCTCTAAAAATTATTACGATGATGAGGGAAATTTGGTTGGGTTAATTTCAATGTTAAGCGATATTACTGACAAAAAAAATGCTGAACGTAAGCTAGAGGAATCGGAACAAAAATATCGTCTTATTACGGAAGAATCTAACGATCTCATTAGAGTATTAAATGAAAAGTTTGAAATCGAATATGTAAACGAACTTTCTCTCAAAAATTTATTAGGGTATACTAAGCAAGAAATATTAGGTAAAAACTCGATTCTCCTTAACCATCCTGATGATAATAAAAAAGTCCGTCGTTTTATGCTTAAATTATTCAAACTTGGAGAAAATATGCATGAAACAAAGATAAAACATAAAAACGGTAAGTGGGTGTGGGTTGAGAATAAAGCAAAAATGTTTACCGATGAACGAGGTAATCAAAAATACTTATTTATATCTCGCGATATTACCGAGAGGAAAAAAACTGAAAAAGCTCTTAAAGAATCAGAGGAAAAATATCGAAGTTTGTATAAAAGCTCTCCTACTGCTGTAGTTTTAGCGAATGAAAGGGGATTAATAATAGATCTCAATTCATCAGCAGAAAGAATTCTTGGATATAAACGAGAGGAGATAATTGGGAGAAACTATACGGAATTCAATATAGTTACTTATAATCAGATCTCAACTATTAAAAGGATGTATAAAGATCTTGTCAATGGCATTAAACCCAAACCAATTGAGCTACAGATAAAAAGAAAAGATGGCAATATATCTTGGATATCTTTTCTGATTTCAATGATTAAAATTGATAAGGAAATTATAATTGAATCGATTTGTCAAGACATCACTAGTAAAAAAAAAGCTGAAAACCTCATAATTGAAGAAAATAAAAGATTAATGGAACTTAACAGGATAAAATCTGAGTTTGTCTCGAGAGCTTCTCACGAGTTGAAAACTCCGATAACTTCAATATATGGGGGAACTCAACTTTTATTGGAATTATATAAAGATAAGATGTGTTTAGATGCGATAGAATTCATCGAATTGATTAATAGAGGGGGAAAGAGATTAAAACTTTTAACTGATAATTTACTTGATGCTTCAAGAATTGAATCTGATAAATTAAAATTAAATCTTCAAAATGAGGACATAACACAAATTGTACGGGATAGCACCAATGAAATTCGATACCTAGCTTATAAACGAAATCTTATCATAGAGCAACACTTACCTGAAACGGTAAATATTGTAGTAGATAAACTTAGAATTGAACAAGTTATCACTAATCTCATCTCAAATGCGATTAAAAATACTCCAAGGAAGGGGATTATATCATTAGTTTTAGAGGATAAACCAGATAGCGTATTATTTAAAGTAACGGATTCGGGTATAGGATTGACGGAAAAAGATATGGATAAACTATTCACGAAATTTGGAAAGATAGAACGAATAGGTCTCAAAATGGATATTGACATCGAAGGATCTGGTTTAGGTTTGTATATTTCAAAGGAAATAATAGATCTACACAGAGGAAACATTTGGGTTGAATCTGGAGGCAGAAATAAAGGATCAACATTTTATTTCAAGTTGTTTAAAAAGCAAGCTATAAAAGATACTTAGTTTTTTTGGGAGTTTTATTCACCTGCTTTTTTTCTTAATATGATAAAATTTTAATTTTCTTGCTTTTATCTAGTATGTTATGAGCCTTGAGAAACTATATCATCAAAAAAATATGCATATTGATAATACTAATGCACTGATTATTATTGATATGCAAAATGATTTCATGCCGGGTGGGGCTTTACCTGTCGATGAAGGCGATCAAATAATTGATAGTATAAATCAAATCTCTAAGATTTTTAAAGAGAATAATGGAAAGATCATATTGACACAGGATTGGCATCCCAAAAATCATAAATCGTTTGCTAGTAACTATAATAATAAAAATCCAGGTGATGAATTTCAATCTGAGGGTATTGGTCCCGTATTATGGCCAGATCACTGTGTACAAGGTACAAAAGGAGCACAGTTTCATGATAAATTGAATATTGATCTCGCTCACGCCATAATCCGTAAAGGTTATAATCCGGAGGTAGATAGTTATTCAGGCTTTATTGAAAATGATAAAAAATCTGAAACTGGACTTAAAGGTTATCTTAAAGCCCTGAAAATTAAAAGAATTTTTATTTGTGGACTAGCTCTGGACTATTGTTGTTATTTTACTGCTTTAGATGGGATAGCTTTTGGTTTCGAGGTCTATTTTTTAGTAAATTTAACTAGAGGTATAGATTTACCTCCGGGTAACATCTCTAAATCTCTCCAATACATGAAGAAGAAAGGAATAAAGTTTGCTACTAAAGACTTCTTCTAGATTTGCGAGAATTTATTGAATTATTTTCTTGTCCGGATCATTCCAAAAACTAATTATTAAGAAAAAGAATTTTCTATAATATCAATGACTCATAAACATAACCGCTTTCCTTATACGAAAATTCTTACTGTTTGCAGCGTTAATACTGCAAGAAGTAGGATGTCTGAAGGATTTCTTAGAGATTTCTTTTCTCGTAATGCAATGGATGTTTCTGTATCTTCCGGTGGTATCGCTTCAAACGCTAGAGATGGGATGCTCATTTCTTTAGATGCGAAATTAGTTATGAAGGAAATCGGTATTCCTCTTTCAGATGACTCTCTCTCAATTGACTTAAAAAAACATCCTGAATTAATTCAAGAAGCTGACTTAATTCTCGCCTTAACAGAGAAACATAAAGAAGAAATCTATGATAATTTTAAGTTAGAGAATAAACCGATTTTTACATTAAGGGAATTTGCTGGAAAGAATGGTGATATTGAAGATCCTTCAATGAAGGGTCTTGAAGGTTTTCGAAAAGCACGCGATGAGATAATAAATTGTATTAATGAAGGAATGAAAAAGTACGAGTGATTTAAATGATTGAATACATATTCATTGCAATCCTTCAAGGGTTAGTTGAGTGGCTACCAATCTCATCTTCAGGACAAGTGTTGATTGCTTCGGTTAATTTTTTTGGAATTCCACCTGAACAGGCTTACAGTTTAAGCATTTGGGTTCATTTAGGTACAACCATCGCCGTAGTTGTAAAAATGAGGAAAGAGTTTATACATATTATTAAAACTATAGTACCTGGTAAATTTGAAATTGAGGATATTCATGTA
The DNA here is from genome assembly GCA_964508365.1 of uncultured archaeon. Taxonomy (GTDB): domain Archaea; phylum Asgardarchaeota; class Lokiarchaeia; order Sigyniarchaeales; family SOKP01; genus SOKP01. The sequence continues at coordinate 134,885 of CAZDTP010000001.1, read as the reverse complement.
AAAAACCGAAATTGGCTGATATACGCCACCATTGGAACAGCAATTACCGCTATCCCCTTATATCTATTTTTTAAATTTATAATTATAAAAGGTTTTAATGCTACTCAAGGAGATATAATAACTTTAGTGATATCCGGTTTTTTAATAATAACTGGAATCGTGTTGTTGATTTTTAAGAAGAAATTTGGAAATAAGACAATCGATTCAATTTCTGATCGGGAACTCATTAAGGATTCAAGCATATCAGGATTAATTCAGGGGATTGCTATACTTCCTGGGATTTCGCGTTCTGGTTTCACAATTTCTACCCTGATATTTGAAAAATATACTCAAGAACAAAGTTTAAAATTAAGTTTTTTGATGTCAGTCCCAGTAGTTCTCGCATCAATCGGAATGGATGTAATCTTCGGAGAAGGATCGGTTTTTGGAACGATTGATATCTTCACAATTTTAATTATAACAGCAGTAAGTTTCATTGTAGGTTACCTTTCAATGGAACTTTTGTTAAAAATCGCACAAAAAATCAATTTTAGTTATTTCTGCATCTTTTATGGAGTATTATCATTCGTAATAATTGTACCTTTCATGATTTTCGGATAGAATCTATAAATTTCTAATATAATCCACCAAATAACTGAATAGAGTGTTTTCTATGTTTTTAATTCCTCTAAATCCAGGAAAATCGTTTAAATCGATAAGATAATAACGATTCTTATCTGTTAGTTTTATTAAATCAAATCCAAAAATTTTAAGCTTAAGTTCTTTTGATAAGATTTCAGCAAATTCTCTAATTTCTTCAGATATTTTAAATTCTTTCCTTTTAATTTTGTCAACATCAATTTTACTTGGCTTATCTCTTAAAAATATATAAATCGGATTTTCTCTTATAATGCCAAATACTTTATCTCCTATTACATAAACCTTTCTTTCAAATCCATCACACTCAATAAATTTCTGAATATAAACATCGTAATATAAAAGCTTTTTATACTTATTGCAAAATGTGTCTACTTCTTCAATCTTTCTAACTAAAAAGTTAAATCTATTATATTTGTCGTGCTGATAATGACTTTTAATTACTATTGGAAGTTTAGGTAGAGCCCATCTTTTAAATTTAAGAATATCTGTAGCATTATTATTCCAAGAGTTAGGAAATGAAAACTTTTTACTAATTTGAGGATGGTTTTTAAATACCATTCTTAGAGCGTAATCAAGGGATATTTTGTTTTTGCACATTAGAACTGTATCAACATTATGTAGCGTTGGAATTTTGTTTGTTTTAGCGTAATGAAGCAAATCAATAGAACAATCGTTTCTCACTTTAACAATAATTAAATCTGCTTCTTTAATCGATTTAGGCATTCTGGAAAGGTTAAAAAACTTTTTTGTGGGATCGTGAAAGTATAAGTTAACATCAGGTAAATTTTTAAGCCTATTTATAATACTTTTTACTACTTCATGATCTTCCCTAGCTGAAAAAACGACATTTCTTATCATCAATTAAAAATAAAGAAGCGCATAATATTCTTAAATTTTCCCTCAATGCATACTTTCTTTATCTATTGAATATTTTAGAAAAATAATAACTTCTTTAAAAAAAATGGAGATATTAATTTGAGAGAAAAAGCGTTTAGTAAATTTATTCGAAGACAAGTGTTATTAATTGGATTGCTCTATATGGGAGATTACCTTTTCTTCTTTTTTGAACAAAATTATTTCAATACATTCATAGATCACGTACTTTTTTTACCCGAGCTATATATCTCGGTTATGGTTTCATTATCGGCGACAATGGGTCTCATAGCAATGTTTGTATGGGGGATTTTAAGCGATAATACGAGGACTAAATTTGGTCGTAGACGGCCGTATTTACTTTTGGGAATCATAGCCGGGATTGCTATGATGTTTTTTGGATTGTCATTGGATTATAGATTGTGCTTAATAATTGATGTTTTTATTATCGGCATTGCTTCAAATGCATTTCTCGTAGCTGAAAGAGCTCTTATTCCAGATACAGTCGAAGTTGAAAAAAGGGGGCGAGCAAATGGTATCATTAATTCAATTAGCTACATTGGGCTATTAATTGGTGTAGCATTCCTATTACTAGGAAATGAATTATTTGGAATACCTGATCCTCGCCCAGGTGCTGATGGAACGATTATTACGCAGGAAGGGCACATATTATTATTGTATATAGGTGGACTTCTTTTTGCTTCAGTTGGAGTTATAGGATTTTTCTTTATAGAAGAAAAACCTGTTTCTGAGCTTCCCGAGAAGAAAAAGTTCTTTACAGAGCTAAAGAAGACTTTTAATTATACAGAGTTGAAACCCCAAAAGGAATTCTTTAAAATTCTTATTGCATTTCTCATATTCCAATCAGGTATTGCTTCGGTTATGACGTTTTATTTATTTTCATCTTCGATCAAGGGCTCACAACTCTACAACTCTTATTAGGGATCGCTATCGCATTTCCATTTCTATTCCTCGCAACCAATTATTTAGGAGGATTGTCAGATAAATTTGGACGAAAAAGATTCGTACCTATATCTATATTTATAGTAAGCATAGGATTTTTTATAATGCCATTTGCTTCAGGTAATTACATCCTATTTATGATTGGTTTGCCATTCGTATTAGTAGGGGTATTAGCATTAGTAACTCCATTGAATGCGTGGTCTCAGGATTTGTTACCAGAGGATAAACGTGGAAAATTTACAGGAATATTTAATATTGTTAACACAGCATCTCAGATTATAGGTTCTATCGCAGCAGGCATAGTTGCTACATTTTTTGGCCGTCCTTGGATATTCGTACTCGCTCCTATCTTTTTTCTAGCCTCGATTCCACTATTTTTGAGAGTAAAAGAAACTGTAAATTTATAAATAAAATTATACTCTTTTTTCTTTTTTCTACTTCTTTTGTTGTTCTACAATAATTTTTATCCACATCTCGCGATCATAGTATTTGAAAGCATCCCCAGCTTGTTCTAATGGTATTCTTTTTGTAATTGAATAGAAAAGAAAGTATCTCCATAATCCCTGCCTATACGCACTGTGCCTAGTCCCCTATCTTCTATTTTATATAATTCGTTGATAATTGCACTCATCATCTCGAGATCCTTGCCAAAACCAGTTTCACCTTTTGAATCACTTCTATAAGAGTGATAATAATTTATGTGAGGAGAAAGAACGAAGTAAATTTTCTTTTCTTCTGTGTCCATTATTTTTACTAATGTTTGTAATATAGGATTGAGATATTAAATAATAAAAAATATAAAATATTGATATCTTCAATTAGATAATTTTTAATATTAATATAGATACTATAACGGCGAACACTAAAAATTTAGTAATAAGTTGAATAAAATGACCAAAAGGGATATAAAAGTCGCAATTATCGGAGTAGGTGATGTTGCAAGCGCATTAGTTGCGGGTGTCGAGAATTACAAGAAAAATCCAGATAAAATCATAGGTTTATTACCAGAAATTACTCAATATGGAGTAGAAGATATAAATTTTGTCCTTGGTATTGATGTTAATGTTAATAAAATTGGCAGAGATTTAAGTGAAGCTATTTTTATGGAACCCAATTGTAATATGAAAATATTTGAGCCGGGATTTTTAGATGCTCCTGTCCTAAAAGGTCCAATCTTAGATGGTTTAACGAGTAATATTAAAGATATTATACCTGTAGACGATAATCAAAAACCCGTAGACATCGTAGAAGAATTTAGAAAACGGGATGTTGATATTGCTGTTATTTTGCTCCCAACTGGCTGCCATGAAGCGGTTAAATACTACGCTATTGCCAGCCTTGATGCTGGAGCTTGTGTGGTTAATGGTATGCCTTCACATGTAGTTAAAGATTCAGAAATTGTTGAAAAAGCTCAAAAATTAGAACTTTCATTGATCGGTGACGATGTTAAATCTCAAATAGGAGCGACTATAATACATCGATCGCTAGCAAATCTCTTTCCGATGCGGGGCGCAATTCTTGATAGGACTATACAGCTTGATTGGGGAGGATCATCGGATTTCTGCAATTTGTTAACCCCTCAATCTAATGGTGAATTAATATATGAGAAAGGAAAACGCCAATCTAAAACTGAAGCAGTAATAGCAAATCTACCAAATAAGGATGATTTGGAATTTCGAATATCCGCTGTAGATTATATCCCATTTTTAAAGAATCAAAAGGAGGCTTATATGAGATTAGAAGGGAGAATTTTTGGTGGCGCTCCTGTGCGAATTGATGTTACCATGTTTGTAGAGGATGGTAATAATTCAGCAGGAATTATAGCTGATTGTATTAGAGTTTCAAAAATTGCTAAAGATCGCAAAATAGGAGGGATTTTGCAATCAGCTTGCTCCTTCTTTAATAAACACCCTCCAGAACAATTAGATGATTATGTTGCAAAAAAACGGCTTATAGAATTTTTAGAAAATAGAAGAGAACGATAAAAAAAATACTCGAAATTTAATATATTTGGAATTTTAGCTTTTTACTTTAACATATGCATTTTGATACATTTCTCTCATATTTATTACGTTGTAAATATGATCTGAAATTAAACTTACTCCTTCTGGTACGCTCTTAAAGCTAGGAAAATCGTTAATATCCACAATGTAAGGTCCCTTCTCGGTCATTATATAGTCTACTCCGAAGACGGACATACCAAACTTTCGACCTAATCGAATAATCCTCTTCTTTAATGATTCTTCAACTGGAATCCTAATATGGAGGAGTTCTAGAGGAGATAATTGATTAATTTGCTGCAAACGATTATGCGAGGTTATTGAAACAACCCAATTACCTATTACATAAATTTTATAGAGAATATCATGTTCACCTAAATATTCTTGGAAAAATAATTCTTTCTCATTATAGATTTTTGTCAATTCAAGTAATTCTCTATAATTTTTAGCGATACCGATTATTCTATCGTTCTTAGGCAAATCTGGAATGTTATGAGAATTTAGTTTTACTATAATTGGTGTACCTTTTTGAGAAATATGAATTGCTTCTAATTTGGTTGAAAAAGAGCGTGGTGTTAGAAGTTTTTTAGAATTTTGTTTAATAAAATTAAAAGAGTTTTGCCTGCTCTCACATATTTGAACGGATTCTAGCGCGTTAAGAATAGGTATTTCAGGACAAGTTTTTTTAACAATTCGATAGATTTTTTCATTTAACTCTTGAGTTGTAAGTTTTATAATCAAAAACGAAATCGGATATTTCTTTAAGCGCTTTTCTAGATATTTAGTATTAAAGGACTCTAATCCGTTTTTCATTAAATTAACTATCGTGATATTATAATTTTTAATTAAGAACTTCTTGATGCTTTCTAAAACTTCAAGATCTCTATTACAAATGGCTCCAATATATTTTCTTTTTATAGTATTCGCCATTTAAAAAACCCTTTCAATTTGATTTCTTAAAAACAAATTAAAATATATAAATGTATTGAAAAGTACGTTCGAGTAAAACTTCTATATTCAAAGGAAGTTAACATAAAAGTATCTTAAATTCATAATAAAATCACTAATGTTATTTGAATATTAGATTATAAAAATAGAAACTTAAACGAAAAATAAGGGAAAAATCTTACAAGAAATCCAAAAACAGAGACAGAACAAGGAGAATTTAAATTAATTTCTGTTTTTTATTATATACTTTAAAATAACATAGTTTTATACTATTCATAAGTAGATGATTTTATTTTCATTGATTGCGTTGAGTTAGGGTAGGTTATTTGATAAAAATAGGATTAATAACGGATAGTTACCATTTAGAAAAAAAATCGATTCAATTCTTAAAATATGCTAACACTAAAGCAGATGTTTCAATATACCTCGAAGAAGACTATATGATAGATTTCTCGAATTATAATTTTGATGAAGATATTTTTTTTGTGAAGGCAAAAGGAGACCTAGTTTTAAGTTTAGTGAAATTAATTGAGAAAAAGACTACCATTCCTGTGATTAATTCTTCAAGGAGTATTTCTCTTGCTTTCAATAGATTTTTAAATAGCATTGTTTTAAGAAAAGCCGGTATTCAAGTTCCTAATTTTTCGCTTAATCCAGTAGGACAATCACCTCCATTCAATGAATACATAATCAAAAATATTATAGACAAAGAAAATTATGTATTTAATCCTCAAATTCAGAAAAAAGAGGGATATTTAAGAGTAGTGGATATTCGTGCTATTGATGAATCAAGCGGAAATTACCCAAAATACACACATTTGTATTTTCAAGATTTTATAAAGAGTAAATGGGAATATAAAGTATATCTAATTGGTGAAGACATTTTTTATTTCAGACAATTACCAGTTTTAATAAATCCTGATAAAATGAAATCTAGAATAAAAATAGAGAAAATTCCCGAATTAACAGAAATAGCTTATAATGCTACTGAAGCATTGGGATTAAAATTAAGTTCAATGGATTTCTTAAAATCAAAAGATGGAAAATTTTTCTTGACTGATATAAATTCATCCCCCAATTTTAATTACATAAAAAACGGTCCTAAAATTATAGGAGATTATTTAATCAAACAAGCTAAAAAATAAGAATAAGAGTAACTATGAATATTGGAATATTATCTAAAAAGAAAGGCAAATTCATTAAGGAAATTCAAAAATGCTTTGAAAGTAGTGGGCATAGAGCAAAAATTTTTACGCTAAATGATTTGATTGTCAATGAAATGTTACTTAATAAGGATTTTTATATATTGAAATCTAAGAACTTATTTTATCTTTATGCGGGTTATTTTTTAGAAGCTAATATGATCCCCGTCATTCCAAATACTAATATCAGTTATGTCCATAAAGATCGTGTTGAATCGCATTTTTCTATGGAAAACTTAGGGTTGTTATGTCCAAAGATTTTTATGGGCACCCTTAAAACTCTTAAAAGTCAACTTACAGAGTCAAGTTTTCCTCTTATTTCAAAGCATATTTTTGGTTCTGGAAGTAAAGGTGTCAAAGTATATAATTCTTTTCAAGATTTTGATACTCTAAATGAAAACTATCTCTATCTCGAAAATTTTATCAAAGGGACTCACTACTTAGCTTATTTTATAGAAAATGAAATCTGTATATGTGAAAAAATACCTCTCGCAAATGAACATCAAGCTACTAAATTAATCGAATCCGATAAAGAAATAGAAAAATATCTTATAAAATGGAAGGAAAAATATAATCTGTTATTTGGACATCTTGATCTAGTTAGAGAAACTAACACAAATAAATTATATGTAGTAGATGCTGGCACTTTTCCGGAATTCTCTAATTGGAAATGTGATACGGATCCTGCTTCGAAAATATGTGATTTAATTATCAAAAAATATCTAGAAAAAAGGAAATAGAATAATCTTGATTTATAAAAAAATAGTGATCATTATTCACTTTCTTCTGTATCGTGGACATGGTCGTGGTTGTGATCATGCTCTTTATTGTACTCGTCTACCTTTTGCATAACGGATTCAGCTGGTGTCGGTGGCGCTGGCATTTTCTCATATACTTCAATGAACTTGACATCTTCAATTTCATCACCCATATGAGTCTGTAAATCCATAGCTAAACCGAATTTAAGATATGTAAGGTTTTGGAACAGGAACATTTTAGGAACGGTAATTTCTAGAGTTTTGTCCTCCAAGTGATTTACGATGAATTCAGAGGCGCTTTCCTGGGGAATTCCCTTTGAAATCATAAAATATTCGATTTTTTCGTTAAATGATTCGATCTTATCTACTATTTCAAGGTTATAATCTATTGATTGTCCTGCTAGAGGATGATTGTAATCAATAATTACTTTACCTTGAAGAATATTCGTAATAACTCCTCTCTGTCCCTTTTTATTTGTAAAGTCTTTACCGTATTCAGGGTTTTTTCCATCGTTTAATTTTCTAAATTTAGCTATGCCAATTCTTTCAATTTTTTGAGGATCTCTTTTACCAAAGGCTTTAGTAGAAGGAATTTTTACAGATTTTTTTTGAAAGTAATTCATTTCTTTTAAAGTTTCAGTTAAACCTTCATTTAAAAATCCTGGTTTTCCAACAATTACAAATTCTGGAGTGTAATATCCTTGATTAGCCTTTTCTTCCTCGTAAATTCCTGCTGTTTTAGCATCTTCTTCAGAAGATACTCTAAAAATCTTTCCTTTTTGCGTTCTTGCTGTCATCTTAAGTAAAACGAAATCGCCTTCTTCTACCTTTTTGCCTTCCAACTTCGTTTTCTTCTCTTTGAGTTTTTTAGCTTCTTCTTCCTCCTTTTTTGCTTTCTCTAATTCCTCGGAGGGTTGATCAAGAACTGGTTCACCACTTTCTATGGTAGCCTCTTTTGGTTCACTTAATAATTCTTTAGCGCTACTTACGAATTTTTCAGCTGTAGCTTTTCCAATGCCTTTTAATTGCGTTAAATCTTCCACACTCGCGTTTGCTAACTTCTCAACGGAATCAATACCCGCTTCAATCAGTACATCTTGTTTTTTACTTACGCCTTTCACATCTTCTAAATTCATCGAAAATACCACTAAGTATAATTAGTTAAATTGTTATTAGTAGGATTTAAGAATTTATCATTACTTATTATTTTTTCTAAAACTAAGAGACGGGCTCGTACAAGATTCCTAAATCGTCGGCATAATTTTTCACTTCATGAATTTCTCCTATTGAGGGTCTTCTATTTATTTCTTGATATTTGTGTGATAAATATTCGGGTCTGAATTGCTGCATAATGTTAACAACACACATCGGTACTTCTTTCGCAATAAAATCTAAAATTGGTTTAGAGCAACATTCTATGTGATTAGGCATAATTAAGTGTCGGATTATTATTTCTCCGCTTCCAGCGTTGTGAATTCTTTTCAAATTGCGAGTTATTACATCATAGTATCTTGTAATTCCAGAATATTTTTCAGCACAGTTATTATTGCCGTATTTAAAATCAGGTAACCAAAAATCCATTAAGTCAACGAGTAAAGATAGAGATTCTTCCGTTAAGTAAAAATTAGAATTCCAGAGTTGCGTGATGTTTGAAGTTTGATGCTGAAGACTTCCCAAAATTGTATGAATATTCGGAATAGGATCGCCTCCAACATAGTTGATATTTATCGCACCTTTCTCGACTAATCTATCAGCAAGATTAGCAAGTTGAATAGAATCAGTTTTTCGAGCTATATCGTCAATTTTTTTCCTGTTTTTCCATGACTGAGATATATCGTAATTTTGGCAGAAAACACAACTAAAATTACATCCTTGGAAAAAAATTGTACCACTAGGTATTAGTGGAGCTTCCTCCCCCGTATGAAGAAAAGCAGAAGATACATAAGAATCCTTAGGTATATAGCAAAAACCAGTTTCACCGTCAACTCGATTAACTTGGCATCGTCTTTCGCAAAAACAGCAATTTTCGAGATATTTATATGCTAGATTTTCAACCAAACTAATGTAATTCTTATCGTAAACTTGGCGGGTTTCGAAAATTTCGGTGGATTTATTCAGTAAGAGATTAAGTTCCTTAGATTTTTCTATTAACAAATTCTCTAAGTTTTTAATTGAATCATTAGTATCAAAATCACATTCTATACTTTTTGCGATTATGTACCGTGCAATTTCTTTATCATCAATGATACTTCTATATCTGGCAAAGCGTTTTCGAATTATTTCATTTTTCCAGACCGTCTCTGAATCAGGTCTAAGAAACCTAAAAACCATTTTGGTTTTCGCTCTTTTTTGTTTTGATTATGTTTAGTTGTATAAAAATAAGGAGAATTACGCTAGATCTCAAAACTGAGCCATTTAATAATGTTAGATAGAAATGGTATATTATCTCCTGCGTCTAATCCAAAATCATCTTCAATAAGCCAATCAGATGAACCAATAGTTACACATCTTCCACTGAAAAACTCGCTAACGACACAAATAGGAACAGTACCAATACTTCCCATTTCATTGTCAACGAGATATTTAAATTCTGCTTTTTCTGAAGTCACTATTATATCTTCAACATCTTCTTCAGTTATCGTAAAAAATGTGCAGTTAGGGAGGACGACTTCAGTTATACCAGCAGTAATCGGATGGACAAACAGGTCATTTATTAACACATTTTGTTTATTTACTAAAAAATGTGATGGTGACTCTTGTATAATTCCATTCCAAAATCTTCGCACTCCAGTCATTTTATATAATACTCTGATAGACCCCATCTTCATTGGAACATCGCGATCTCCTCCTTCTCCAGTAGTTAAAAAAAGTCCCCCGCCTTCTCCGACATATCGCTTAATTGCTAATAATTCGTCTTTAGTGAATTTATCCTCTTTGCCATCCATAGTTTGTTGAATATTTCCTATAAATAAAACATCATAATCTTCAAGTAAATCGTAATCAATAGGACCTTCATTCTTGTCTATGTATTCGACCTCATACTCATCATCACCCAAAGAAAAATCGGGAAATTCCTCTATTTCTTCTCGATGAGATAAATCCACTATGATACTATAAGGCATTTTAACGCGACTCTAAGGCTACTTTGTAGGTATTATTTCTTTATAGAAAAGTAAATTCTAATTTGTTCTAAGTGTAAATTCTACTATCTAAAATAATATAATTTTTATTTTTAAAGATATGGTATTATTATTAAAGGTTTCTAAATCGTAATACTGCTAACGCAAAGTTTAAATATTTAGAGGAGAAAATATAAAGGATCTAAAAAATAAAGCACATTTATTTTCGTATGCTTCTTCTCTATTTAAATTTTCTGTGAATCAAATTTAAAGGAATTTGAATGATTTATTCAGCATCAGAATCCAAGAATTACATCATATAAGCTCTATCCCTAAATCCATTTGTATATGTGTTTATATAATAATAAGAGGATTTTTATGCCTTATAATCAAATTTAAAGAGGAGTGGAAAGTTAGAATTAGAAATATGGAAACATTTGATTATATGGAAATAAAATCTCGTTCTGCAGGACCGTCTTTTTTGATGATTGCGATGTCTATTCCATTCCCTGAAGCCATATCTCTTATGATACTTGAAGTGACTGCTTTTATAATTATTTCTTTTCCGGCAGTAATCGATAAACCATCTTTATACTTGGCTTCGAGTACACCATAAGAGAAATTTTGACCACTACCTACAGCACAGAATTTTTCAGGCAAAATAGAACCATATGCTCCAAGATTTAGAAGTACTGGCCCTTCATCTTCAGTCACTCCTCCTAAAATGAGACCTACTTCAAAAGGATACATTTTATTTTGATAGAGGATATTAGCTAATAGTTTTCCAGCACTTTTTACCTTAATAGGATTTTCCTCTTTTAGTTGGTACAATGCAGTTTCAGCTCGGAGAACATCGACCAAATACATAGCGTCAGCTACTCCTCCAGCAATAGTCATATATAAATGTTCTTGGATTTTATGCAATTTTTCAGATGTTTTACTCGCTACAAAGTAACTCATTGTAGCCCTCTTATCCGTGCCTAAGATTACAGCATCCTTGCATACTAATCCTACTGTAGTTGTCCCCGTTTTTAATGTTTGAGTGGTTCCTTGCGTAGATGATTTGTTATCGTTGATTTTAGAATCTCGGATAAAAATCGATTCAGAAGGTTTAACTAAATCTTCTTTTCTCATAATATCATTAAAAGACTCTTGTCTTAATAATTTTTTTTTAATTTTTTATAAATTGATATTACCATTTAATATTTACAATGGAATCAATTTCCCATAAATATTTTTTAAGATCGATTTTATTATTTTCAGCAAATTCAATACCTTCTTTTTCAAGTAATATTTTTTGATAATCTTTGCCGTCTTGGGATTTCAATGCAATTTTTCCTTGTGAATTAATGACGCGATGCCACGGTAAATTATATTTTTTTGTTGAAGAATGTAACAGCCATGAAACCTGTCTAGCAGCTCTTGGATTTCCGGCTAATTTTGCAATTTTACCATAAGTGAATACTTTTCCCACGGGAATATTTTTTATTATTTTAATTACATCTTGAGTAAAATCACTCGGTATAGTTAATCACCATTATATTTATAATAACACTAATCAATCAGATTCCCTTCTTCCTTGAATAACTTTAATAAGTTCTTCTCTTCCAGATCGCTTTAATCTTCTAAGATAAGTATTCAACATTTTTCTTGTGTGATGAGGTCCACCTTCCTCTATTACGGTCCACATTGGATCTTTTGGTGATGGAGATGTTTTCATCATCTTCTTATACCATTCATCAAGAAGTTGTAAACCTTTTCCAACAATGTCTGGTTTCTCCTCTACAAGATTTTTAGTCATATGAAAATCGTTTTCGAAATCATATAGCATGATCTCAGGAAAATTTTTTAATCCTGTATGATAAGTCCGAATCAATATCCAATTTTCAAACCTTACTGCACGCTGACAACTCCAAGCATTTTGACTAACAACTAAGTAATCTCTTCCAAAATCTTGTCCAGTTTCAATTTCTTTGTAGATACTTTTCCCATCCCAAAAGTCGGGCACTTTTTTTCCAACTCCTTCAATAATAGTAGCTGCTATATCAGTAGCATAAAGAAATGATTTGTACTTTTTCTTCCATGCTTTATGTGGCCATTTTATTATCATCGGAATTCGATTAACAATGTGGCAACATGTGGCGTGATCTCCATACACATTCAGCTCACCTTGGCTTTCACCGTGATCAGAACTAACAATTATAAGAGTGTCTTCATATACCCCTAAATTTTTAATTATTTCAATGACTCTACCCACAAATTCGTCAGCATATCTGATTCCAACATCATAGGCATTAATCCATTTAGTAAAATCATTAACATTTTCTATTTCCCTTATATCTTGAATTCTTTTATAGAATTGTGTGAGTTTTAACCTATCAAAACCTCCAATATCGCGTGCTGAGCGAGGTCCGTAGCTATTTCGATGTTTTTTAATAATATCTTCTGTTATCCAAGAAGGAGGGGGATCGTTTTCAAACGAGGGTTCAAATGTTAAAGGTGTGCGGTATGGCGTGTGAGGATCCCACAAATTTAAATGTAAAAACCAGTTATCTTTTCTCCCGTTATCTTCCAACCATTTTTTTGCGTAGGGAAAAACATCGTCAGCCATTTCGTGTCCTCTTTTACCAGGGTTGTACATCTCGTTCCAACCAGAACAAAACCAAAATGCTGAATGTCTTTCAGCAAAAGGTGATATTGATACAGTGTAATACTTTGCGCTTCTTAATGTTCCAATCAAGTTATTTCTTAAATAATCATCATCGAAACCTCGCTCTTTACCAGTTAACCTCATATCTGCAGCGGTACCGCCATGACCAACAATTCCCGTATGGATACCAAATCTTCCAGTAAAAAAGGAAGCTCTAGATGGTAAACAGGGTGCATCAGATGCATAACAATTTGTAAAAATTGAACCCTCTTTTGCAATCTCATCTATATTGGGTGAAGTACTGCGATGATACCCGTAACATCCTAGATGGTCAGGTCTAAGAGTATCAATATCAAAATATATTATTCTCATAATTCATATTATCTTCTCTTCATTAAATAATCTTAATTAAAAAATTGTATAAAAAATTATGAAATGTTAAATTTCGGCCTCATCCTTAAATAGTTTTAATAGAAGATAATTTTAACTAGAATTCATTTAAGAAAGTTAGAATTATGAACGAAGAACCGAATGAAATACCAGAATGGGAAAATTCAAAAATATTCGGTATAAATAAAGAACCGGCTCACTCAACTTTAATTCCATTTGAGAGTCCTGCTAGAGCATTAGGAAAATGGGAAGATTCACCTTATTTTATATCTCTTAACGGAACCTGGAAGTTCAACTGGGTAAAAAATCCTTCAGAAAGACCTGAAAATTTCTATAAAGAAGAATTTAAAGTCGATAATTGGGAAGAGATTGATGTTCCAAGCAATTGGCAGATGCGAGGATATGGAATACCCATTTACACTGATGTGAATTACCCTTATAGCATTAATACTCAAATTATTCCAAAAATTGACCATAACTACAATCCCGTGGGCTCCTATAGAAGAAAATTTAATGTCCCTACCAATTGGAAAGGACGCGAGATTTTTATCCACTTTGGGGGTGTTAAATCTGCTTTTTACATTTGGATTAATGGGGAAAAAGTAGGTTACAGTCAGGGAAGTATGACTCCCGCAGAGTTTAATATTACGAAGTATTTAAAAAATGATAATAATATTCTTGCTGTTGAAGTCTATCGATGGTCAGACGGCTCTTATTTAGAAGATCAAGATATGTGGAGATTTAGTGGTATATTTAGAGATGTATATTTATACTCAACTCCAAAAGTCCATATTCGAGATTTTTATGTACGATGCGTGCTGGATGAAAATTACGAAAATTCAAAGCTTAAAGTTAGCGTAAAAGTCATTCATTATGGAAAAGATGAGGTTGATCAACATAACATAGAAATATCTTTAGTAGATATTGAACAACGATATGTTAATTCCGAAATCCTTATGAATGAAGCTTTATCCATCAAAACGGGTACTGAACAAGTATTAGAATTAGAAGCAAATATTAAAAATCCTAAGAAGTGGACGGCAGAAACACCTAATTTATACGATTTATTTTTAATACTAAAAAATTCAGAAGGTCAAATAACTGAAGTAGAAAATTGTAAATTTGGATTTAGGAAGATCGAGCTTAGTGATCAAGGCAGTTTTCTTGTAAATGGAGAATCCATTATTTTCAAGGGAGTTAATAGACATGAACACGATCCAGACAATGGTAGAGCTATATCATATGACCGGATGGTTGAGGATATCATAATTATGAAACAAAATAATATTAACGCTATTCGTACAAGTCATTATCCTAACCATACAAAATGGTACGATTTATGTGATGAATTTGGGATTTATGTGTTAGATGAATGTAATTTGGAATCTCATGGTCTTCGTGACATAATACCCGGGAGCGATCCAAACTGGACAGATGCATGCGTGGACCGGATGATAAGCATGGTCGAACGCGATAAGAATCATCCTAGTATTGTAATGTGGTCTTTAGGAAACGAAGCTGGAATGGGTGAAAATTTTAAAATCATGAAAAAAGAAACCCTTAAATTAGATTCAACTAGACCAATCCATTATGAAGGGGATTATAAACAAGAAATTTCGGATGTTATTAGTAGTATGTATTTTTCGCCAAAACAACTTGAAAGAAATTTGAAGCGAAACACGGCTGGAACTCCGGGAAGAATGGTTAAACTAAGTAGTCCAAGACCCTATATTTTATGTGAATATGCCCATGCAATGGGTAACAGTTTAGGCAATTTTCAAGAATTTATGGATGTGTTTGAAAAATACCCGAATGCCATAGGAGGATTTATTTGGGATTTTATAGATCAGGGATTAAGGAAAGTTTCAGATAAAGGAGAAGAGTTCTGGGCGTATGGAGGGGATTACGGAGATGAACCAAATGATAAAAATTTTTGCATCAATGGTATAGTGTTGCCAGATCGCAAACCCAATCCCTCATTATTCGAGGTTAAAAAAGTTTATCAAAACATTAAATTTTACCCTGTAAGCTTAGTGGAAGGAAAACTAGTAATCCATAATAAATTCAATTTTATCTCCTTAGATGACTTCATAACTAAATGGGAATTAACTGCAAATGGTAAGGTCATACAACAGGGACTTATTGATAGTCTGAATATTGGCCCTAGTGAGAAAAAGGAACTTATGGTACCTTTTCGTGAGCCTAACCTCGAACCTAATACTGAATATCACCTCAAAATGATCATGTCTTTAGGTAAGAATAAGCTATGGGCCGAAAAAGGTCATGCAATAGCATGGGATCAATTCAAAATACCATACAATACATTAAAAGAAAGCTCTAGTCTACAAGAATTACCAGAGATAGCATTAGATAATTTAAAAGAGTCTTATGTAATTAAAGGAGATGATTTTAAAATAAGAATTGGTAAAGAAACTGGTGTTTTAGAAACTTACATATATAGGAACATAGAGCTATTAAATACGCCATTAATCCCTAATTTTTGGAGAGCTCCTACAGATAACGATCTAGGATTGATAGATTTTTCTGAACAGTCATTTCCTAGTTTTGATTTTAGTTGGAAAGACACAAGTAAAAAAAGAACTGTAAAAGATATTACTTTTGAGAAGGTTAATCCTAACATCATCAGAGTTTTTGTGCTTTTTGCTATTGATAATTCAAAAGAAGATATGGCACTTACATATACAATATATGGTGACGGAAATATAGTTATCAAGAATTCTATTAAACCTTCGATAAATATGGCGCGATTGGGTATGCAATTGACAATTCAGAATGAATTTAATCAATTAACATGGTTTGGGAGAGGTCCTCATGAAACTATGCTGGACCGCAAGACAGGCGGGGCTATAGGGATATATTCAGGAAAGGTTGATGAATTGGTTCATAATTATATAAGACCACAGGAAAATGGTAATAGAACGGACATAAGGTGGGCTGCATTAACAAACAAAGAAAGTGTAGGGCTATTCGTTTCTGATATAGGGGGAACATATCTGAGTATAAGTGCGTGGCCATATTCTTTAGAAGATTTAGAACTCGCGAAGCATACGTACGATTTACCTAAACGCGAGTTTATCACTTTTAATATTGATTACAAGCAACAAGGAGTGGGGGGAGATATGCCAGCATTGGCTTCGCTTCATAAAAAATATATATTAAAGAGTAATGAGGAATATTCTTATACTTTCAGAATCAGAGGTTATTCAAAAGATAAAGGAGATTTTAATTCTCTTTTTAAAAGAATTCCTCCTTTAGAGTAGAGCGTATTTCTTCAATTTGTAAATTTTTTTATTTCTTTTGGTTTTCCTCCATCGTGTGCAGATTGAGAGGCTTGAATCCCAGACAAGCAGAAGTTAGCCGCTATTCTAGCGTGTATTGATGCATTTTTTCCTTGTTTTATTGCTTGTAACCAGTCTTCTAGAATACGGGCATTAGCACCATAATATAATCCTTCTACTTGGGGAACTACGCTAGATAAAGACTCCTGATCAATTTTTCTAGTTTCTCCTTTCCTACGTTGAGCCTTATTAATTTTGTGCCCATCAGTTATAAATAACCGCCCGGGTTTACCAATTTGATAACATTCATAGGTACCAGTACGACCCACTACTTGAATTGAAATTCTGGAAGGTTCTCGAGCAAAAACATAAGCGTTAGCGCATTTAGCGATAGCACTAGTTTCAGTTCGAAATAGCGCAACTTGGAAAGCTTTTGCAGGTTTGCATATCGGATCTCCTTGATACCCTCCAATATCATTAGCGAAGCTCGTGACTTCAATAAAAGGCATTGGATTCTTAAGTCCTCCCAGTGCAACCTGAGCGGGACCAATCGAGTGGGCATACATCATTGGATCAAATAATTGATACCAAGAGTCAACACGAGGAGTATCGACATCTCCAAAACCCCGGTCTCTCCATCGATAGGTAACATCATGAAGATATTCTGATTCTGCATAAACGGGTTCACCAATTTTACCAGTCGATACGAGGTGAGCTGCATATATTACTTCAGGAAAGAAGCAATAATTCTCTCCAAGTTGATATACTTTACCTGAAGTGTCCTCAGCGTCAATAATCTTATTAATATCATCCTTGCGAATAGCCATTGGTATCTCAGAAAAAACATGCAGATCAGATTCTAATGCAGTAACAGCCTGTTCCGCATGATACTGAGGCGGACTAGATATAATAATTGCGTCAAGTTCTTTAGTATCTAATAGGTCCTCAAAAGTTTCTGCCGTTTTAAATCCCTCAATTTTTTTTAACATTTCAATAGCTTTTGGATCTGGATCAAAACCGGCAACCAATTTTGTTCGCCCCTTTAGTAATGGGTGATTGTCTATTTCTGCTAGAAGGCCAATTGAGTGAAGACCAAAACCTACCATCCCAAGATTTAATAGCTTTCCCATAATTTTAGATAATTCACAAAATTATTAATAGTTAAGTGTAATTGACAAATTTGTAGATTATAATTTCAGTGGGTTTAATTTTTGCGAGAGATTTCATAATTTATGGATAAAAAAATCGTATTAATTGGTGCTGGTAGTGCCGCCTTTGGACCGCCAACATTTGTTGATTTGAACTTAAGCAAAGTGTTAGCGGGTTCTACAATTACGCTTGTCGACATAGATACAGAAAAATTGCATATGGTATATGAGGTATTATCCGAAGATAATAAAAAAATGGGTAATAAATTCAATATTGAATGTACATCAAATAGAGAAAAAGCTCTAAAAGGGGCAGATTTTGTTATTAATTCTACTGAAAATGGAGATCGATTTGAGTTACGTTGGCAAGATAACACAATCCCTAGAAGACATGGGTCAACAGAAAGAATGGGCGAAAATGGTGGTCCTGGAGGTTTTTTCCATAGCGCTCGCCAAATTCCTGCGATAATTAAGATTGCCAAGGATGTTGCGAGAATAAGTCCTGACGCATTTTTTATTAATTATAGTAATCCTATTTCGCGTATATGCTTAGCTTTAAAAAGAGTACTACCTAATCTTAAAATGTTTGGACTCTGTCATCAAATTGGTCTTCTTACACCTCCTCATTTATCAAAGATACTAAATAAAGAAAGAAGTGATTTTCAGGTAATTACTGGAGGTCTTAACCATTTTGCGTTTTTGATGGGGTTAAAAGATGTAAACACTCGAGATGATTTACTGCCTGTTTTTAATGCAAACTGTCAAAATTATTTTCAAGACAAGTGGGATCGATTCCACTATGCAGGTTTAACCTTCGAGGTCTACAAAAGATTTGGTTGGTTTCCGTATGTAGGTGATAACCATATATGCGAGTATTTACAATTTGGTTCCCATTATACAACAGCACAAGATTTAACAGATTGGATTACTAGAATGGAACTGGGGAAGAAAGCTATAAATTTTCAACTAAAGTGGTATTATAAGAGATTAAAGAGGGGTAAGTATCCTGAAAAGAGTATGCTTATTAGAGACCCTTCTGGTGAAAGAGCAATTCCCATTATCGAAGCAATTATAGAAGATAGTAATTCGTACGAAATAGCAGTAAACATTCCTAATGATGGGATTATTGAAAATCTCCCTCAAGATTTAGTGATTGAATGTTCCGGAACAGTAAATAAAGATGGCATTCAAGGAGTTAAATTAGGGAACATTCCTAAGAATATTGCAGCTATCTTACGTATAGAAGCTTCTATCCAAGATTTATGTGTTGAAGCTATATTAAAAGAATCTAAAAGTCTTGCAATCGATTGCCTTGCTATGGATGTTAATTGTGGGAGTTTTTGTATGGCTGAAGCAATATTTGATGAGATGATGGAAGTACAAAAAAAATATTTACCTAATTTTAAATAATTTTTATATTAAGCCATCTTTAAAGTTATTCAAGGTGGAACACATTTTGAAGCGACTTTTAGGGTTTGATATTGGAGCCAGTTCAGGAAGAGCTATTGTAGGGACACTAAATGATAACAAACTTGCTTTAGATGAAATTTATCGGTTTCCTAATAGCGGGATTAGAAAAGGTGACTCCTTTCTTTGGGACATTTTCGGTATCTATACTGAAATATCAAATGGGCTCAAAAAGTATGTATCCAAATATGGAAACCACGTCGATGGTATAGGCATAGATACATGGGGTGTAGATTTTATCTTGTTGGATAAATACAACGAACCTGTTGGTCCAAGCCATCATTATAGAGATTCGAGAACTAAAGGAATGCTTAAATTTATGTTTGAGAAGGTGTCTAAAGAGGAGATATTTAATGAGACAGGTATACAATTTATGGAGCTCAATAGTTCTACACAGTTATATTCTCTTATCCATAACAATTCTTCACAATTAACCATATCTGAAACATTTCTAATGATACCCGATTATTTAAATTATTTATTATGCGGCAAAAAGTGTTCAGAGTACTCAATTGCTACAACAACTCAATTATTCAATCCAAAGACTTTAGATTGGTCTCAAAAGTTAATTGAAAAGTTAGGATTAGAACTTAAATTATTTCAAAAGATTATCCCCTCCGGAACAGTATTAGGAAAACTAAAAGAGGATATTGCCCAAGAAGTCGGGTTAAAAAAAGATACAAACATTATCGCTCCTGCTTGTCATGACACAGGTTCTGCAATAACAGCAGTCCCTGTTGATATGAGAAAGTATAGGAGAGGAGAATGGGCATATCTTAGTTCTGGGACATGGAGCCTTATAGGGATAGAATTAAATAAACCCATAATAAACGCTAAATCACTTGAGTTTAACTTTACGAACGAGGGTGGAGTTGAAAATACTATTAGATTTTTAAAAAATGTAACTGGATTGTGGATTATTCAAGAATGTAAAAAAGAATGGGAGAACCAAGGTTTATATCATAATTGGGAGCATATTATATCTAGTGCTGAGGGAGCTAAACCGTTTCAATGTTTCATAAATCCTGACGATGCTCTCTTCCATAATCCTCCAGACATGATCAAAGCGATACATGATTATTGTGAAAAGAGTAATCAAATTCCACCAAATACAATAGGTGATATTTCAAGGGTAATTTTCGAAGGTCTTGCATTTAGATATAAACAAGTAATTGAATTAATGGAAAAAATTACAGATAAAAAAGTTGAAATTTTATTTATAATTGGTGGAGGATCTACTAACCATCTACTGAATCAATTTACAGCTAATTCTCTAAATATTCCTATTAAAGCAGGACCAGTCGAGGCCACCGCTATTGGTAATATTTTGATGCAAGCAAAGGCAGTAGGACTAATAAACCGTCTTGATGAACTAAGAAATATTGTGATACAATCGTTTACAATTATAGATTATTATCCTGAAGATGTAGAGAGTTGGATGAATGGATATGAAGAATTTTTAAAATTTACAAGGTGAGTTTAATCGAATAAGCTTAAATTTAATTCTAAGTATAAAAAAAAAGATATTTGTTAATTTATTCAAGTCTTTCTCGTTTTTCCGTATGGAGGCTTTGGAGTTTTTCTCTCAATTGGTCTAACTTCTCTCCATGTATCGGATAGAAGAACATAAAAATTAGACCAATGGCACTTACTATTGCGGGAACCAAAAACATTAGTATTTTAATACCAAGCAATGCAGAATCTGTTTGTAGATCAGAATTTTGTATGTATCCAAAAATACCAAGGATAAACGTTGCGACGATTGGACCAATACTTTGAGAAGGTTTATGGATTAAAGCATCCATACCTATGAACATGCCCTCTCTTCTTGATCCATTTCTCAACTCATCCTCATCTATAGATAGGTATAATATTGGTGTATTAAATACAGTATACCCTCCCAGAAATGTTCGTATTGCTAGGCCAAACACCACTATTATAGGAGCGTCTGTAAAGACTACGAGTGCAAATAAGATGAAAGTAAATATGACTTTCAAGACTCCAAACCTTAGTAATATCTTACGCATCCCCCACTTTGGTCTTAATTTCATGCAAAGAATGTTAGAACCGTATCCAATAAAGAAAAAAATCGCAAAATAGTATAATAGCCCACCTTCACCTAAAACCAATAAATAAACAAAAAGATAACTTAAACCAATCGAACCGAGAAATGCATCGCAGAAGATATAACCCATATAAGTTAAGAATGACTTTAGCCTTAGAGTTTCTTTTACTGCTTTAATTAATGGAAGACCCTCATCTTTTTGAAATTCGGGTTTTTCTTGGCATAGAGAAGCAGTGATGATCAATAAGATTGTAGATACAATAGCAACAATAAGCATTAAGAATATAAATTCCGATGAAGTTGGATCCATAACTCCTACAATTATGAACATTGGAATTACAAAGACAGCACCAACTATAGTGGCAAGTAAATTTGCTTTATTCCTTTCGTCCAAATCAGATGTCATTTCGGGCATTAATGCCATCCATACTAGAACAACCAATGTAAAAAAAGTATCAAATAAACAAACGCTTATAATAAAGTGAATAAATATTATTATTTGATTGTCGAAACTCCAAGGAAACCAGACGATCATAAATGTTAACGCCCAAATGGGAGCACCATATTTGATGTAAATAGTCCTTCTACTCCCCCATTTTTTAGGATTTGTTCGATCTGACATCTGACCGAGTAAAGGGTCATTCAAAGCATTTACTACTAAATATATTACTTGTCCGATAACAAAAAGAGTTGGGTTTAATTGTAGTTTGTCGAAAAAGAGCTCAATATATTTTAATCCAAATATAAATACTAGTAGTCCATTAGGAATGGCTCCTAAAGCATAGCCCCATAAATTTCTTGAACTAAGTTGTTTTTTATTTTGACTTTCCATAAAATTCCATCCTTTTTTCTAAATTTTAATGTGAATAAAGATAGATTAGTTGAAATATATAAAGTTAATTCATCAGCTTTAAAAATTTCCAAAATTGATTAATACTATCGTTAATTTTTGCTAAGAAATGGTTAAAATAGGGACTATTAAAGCTAAAGCTAAATCCAAGTAACATTGCTTGTAAAGAATAGAACAAAATAATATGAAGAAAAAAGCTTACTCTATTTCAAAGGTATAAAAACCAGAACCAAGGGTAAAAACTAAGCAATTTTCATTTTGATTCGATAGTATAATGTCTTCACTCAATACTTTACCTTCCTTCCAAATAATTTTAGCATTTTCTTTGACTTGTTTGCTTGAATTATTAATTGGTATCCAAGATTCAGCTCTCATCCCTACTGGAATGGTTAAAGATACTTTTAAAGAATTACTTAACTTTTCCCAGGAACAAGAAAGAATACCCCTACAAGTTTTTATTGTTGATCGTGCATAATACATATCATCAGGGATAAAAGGCTTAATTTTTATTGATCCCCAACCTGGAGATTCACATCTAATTCCAGTTAGAGTTTTATAAAACCAAGTATCGACTGAACCGAGCATAATATGATTATGTGAATTCATTCCGCCTCCTTCTAGTTTTTCCCAGCGTTCCCATAATGTGGTAGCTCCCTCTTTAATCATATATCCATAACTTGGAAAACTTTCTTGAGTTATCATCTTGTATGCTACTTCTGGATAATCATTATCAGATAAAACATCAAATAGATACCTCGTTCCTACGATTCCAGTATCTAGATGGTAATCGTGATCTTCTATAATGGCGTTAATTAAAGTCGATATTACTTTCTTTTTCTTTTTATCAGGAACCATGTTTAAAAAGAGAGGTAAAACATTCGATGTTTGGCTCACTGATCGATCTACTGGAGAGAGTTTTGTTGTTTCATAATAAACCTTGAGAAATTTTTTATTGAAGGCGGTTTTAATCTCCTCAGATTTATTTTTAAAAAATACTTTTTCTTCGTTTTTTCCAAGTATTTCTGCAATTTTTGAGAAGTAAAAAACATCATGATAAAAATACCAAGAAGAAGTGAATTCTAATGGCGTTTTTCTTGATACTATAGAACATGGTGGACACCAATCACCAAATTTTCCCATTAGAAACAGGTTATCTTCAGATTTTGAGACAAGAAATTCGATATAATTCTTCATTCCTTCATAATTTTCTTCAAGAACACGAAAATCGTTATAATACCAATATAAGTACCATGCAATTGTTATGTAAGCGCTCCCCCATGCAGGATCTGCAGGGTATAATTTCCAGTAAGGCGGAACAACATCGGAAATACTTCCGTCTTCCTTTTGACATTCTCTAATATCTCTTAAATATTTAGTGAAAAATCGAGCCATATCAAAGTTTAAAATTGCTTCTTCTGTAGCGAGTTGAGCATCCCCCATCCATCCCTGGCGCTCATCCCTTTGAGGACAATCAGTAGGAATACTCATTAAGTTACTTAATTGACCCCATATAATATTTGAATGTATTTGATTAATAAGGGTGTTAGAACAGTAAAAATCCCCCACTTTTGGAACATTCGAATGAAAGAATAATCCCTCGAAATTATTCAAAGATGGAACTCCCGGAAAACCCGTGATCTCGACATATCGAAACCCATGATATGTAAAATGTGGTATATAACATTCCTCTCCCTCTCCTTTTAAGATATATACATCAGTTACTGGTGCATTTCCATTTGTAGCAGTATTGAGAGTACCATCTTTAAACAATATTTCAGAAAATCTTAATTTTACTTCTGAACCGCGAGGACCACTAGTTTTCAATTTCACAAAACCAGTAAAGTTCTGTTTAAAGTCAATGATATACATACCCGGTTTAGGACTATAAATCTCTCGAGGTTCTATACTCTTAGTAATTTGGATAGGTTGCATCATCTGTGAAGATAAATTATGTCCATCTACCATAGCTGCATTTTTCCATTCCTTATCATCAAATTTAGATTTATTCCATCCTGGCATCTCAAGTCTGGCATCATAAATTTCACCAAAA
Organism: uncultured archaeon; assembly: GCA_964508365.1. Classification (GTDB taxonomy): domain Archaea; phylum Asgardarchaeota; class Lokiarchaeia; order Sigyniarchaeales; family SOKP01; genus SOKP01. The sequence goes on along the minus strand of CAZDTP010000001.1, from coordinate 110,464 downwards.
TAAATTCCATTCTCTTTAATAGGTCCAATAGATATTTTCCATGAATCATCTGTACTAATGATTTCCTTATTACCATCAGTGTAATGAATGTTTACTTGCAGTATTAATTTGGGAAAATCATAACCAAATAGTTCAACACACCGACCATTTCCTAAAATAACACCTATAGCGTTCTCTTCTTGTAAAAGTTCTGATACATCATAAGTTGAATACAAAGCTAATTTATTATAATCAGTTTGTGCCGGTTCAAGAATTCGATCTCCAATTTTTTTTCCATTTATGTGTAATTCATAATAACCTAAACCACAAATGTATACTTTCGCAGATTTAATTTGTTTTAAAGTAGAAAATTCCTTTCTTAAATAAAGTGCATGTACTTCTTTAATTCGTCCTGCTAAATTCCTTCCCCCGGATTTATATTGCCATTTCTTTCGATTCGATTTATTGATGAATTCTTCTCTACTAATCCATTGGCCTTTCCAATCAGATTCTTCAAACAAGGCAGTTTCAAATTGTTGAATATCACAATATTCGCTCTCTTTATCATTGTTATCCCACCATTTTACTCGCCAATAATATCTTTTATCGCTTTCTAAAGGCACCCCATTATAAGATACATTTACATTTGAATCCGTTTCCACTTTTCCACTGTCCCAAATATCTCCTTTTTTTTCTTCAGAGAAAAAACTATTAGAGGAGACAATTATTTGGTAAGCCGACTGATTTTGGTTTCTTTGTTCATGGGCTAATTTCCAAGAAAATCGTGGTTTTCGTACATCAATACAAATGGGACTAACGAGATATTCGCATTTTAAATCAAATGGAGGTTTTATCATACTATTATTTCAATTTAGGATTGTTAGTAGTAAATATAAATCATTATAACCGTTTATAAATTATAAATTTTTATTAGCAGGTAAAATTTTAATAATTAGAGTGTGGTTTTTTTGCTTCAAGATTTAAAAAATCTCTATGGAGTTGCAAAAGATAAGTATAAAGAATTTGGAGTTAATACTGATTTAGCTTTAAATGAGCTAAAACAAATATCCTTATCAATCCATTGTTGGCAAGGGGATGATGTAGGCGGTTTTGAGCGTCCTGAATCCGTAATTACCGGAGGGGGAATTTTATCAACGGGAAATTATCCTGGTAAAGCAAGAACCATTAAAGAGCTTCAAATGGATCTGACTAAAGCGCTATCATTAATCCCTGGCAATCAAAGAGTTAATTTACACGCTTCTTATGGAGATTTTAAACGTAAATTTATAGACAGGAACGCAATTAAACCTGAACATTTTCAAAATTGGATAGATTGGGCAAAGGAAAAGAAATTAGGATTGGATTTTAATTCTACACTTTTTTCACACCCTAAAGCTGATTCAGGTTATACCTTGAGCAGCAAATCTTCAGAAATTAGAAATTTCTGGATCGAACATGTTCAAAAGTGTCGAGAAATAAGTGCTGAGATTGGAAGGCAGTTAAATAATCCTGTAATTCACAATTTATGGATTCCTGATGGTTCTAAAGATATTCCCGTGGATAGAGCAGGGCATAGAGATTTATTGAAGAATTCATTAGATCACATTTTTAATCAGAAGTATAATCCAGAATATATGAAAGATTCTCTTGAGGGAAAATTATTTGGAATAGAGAGCGAAGCATTTGTTGTTGGGAGTCATGATTTTTATTTAAGTTACGCTGTGAAGAATAATCTCATGCTCACACTAGATACGGGTCATTTTCATCCTACTGAATCCGTTGCAGATAAAATTACGGCAATCTTACCATTCCTTGATGGAATAATGCTTCATATTAGTCGAGGTGTGAGGTGGGACAGCGATCATGTTGTCATTTTAAACGATGATTTGATGCACCTTTCTGAGGAAATAATCAGATGCAAAAACCGTGAAAAAATTTGCCTTGGATTAGATTTTTTTGATGCCTCTATAAATCGTCTCGGTGCATGGATTATAGGGGCTAGAGCAACTTTGAAAAGCCTATTAAATGCTTTATTACAACCTTTGGAGCTATTAAAGGAATATGAAGAGAATAACCAATTATTTCAAAGATTAGCATATCTCGAAGAAATTAAATCTCTTCCGTTTGGAGCTGTATGGGATTATTACTGTTACAAGTGTAACGTACCAGTTGGAAAAGATTGGATTAAAAGTGTGGAAGTATATGAACGCGAAACCTTAGTGAACAGGATATAATAATGAAAGGATTAAATAACAAAATTCTTGAAGTAGATTTAAATCACGATAAGTTTAATGAAGTACCTGTTCCTGAAGAAATTTTATTAGATTATATAGGAGGAAGAGGTTTAGGAGTAAAATTATTATCAGATAAGCTTCCAGTAAATCTTAATCCTCTAGATCCAAAAAATTTACTAATTTTTGCGACAGGTCCTTTTGGCGGAACAATAGTGCCTACTAATGGCCGTTTTTCATTAGTAACAAAATCACCTTTAACAAATGGAATATTCTATTCTAATTCAGGTGGTTCCTTCAGTGTCGTTATGAAAAGATGTGGGTATGATGGTATTTTAATTCAAGGAGCATTAAAAGAACCCGGATATCTATTAATCGAGGGTGGAAAAGAAATTGTTATTAAAGAAGCTTCAAGATTATGGGGGTGTGACACTGAAAAGACTTTTGAAGAATTAAAAAAGCTCGAAGGTAATAGAATTAATTCATTGATGATTGGACCTGCAGGTGAGAACTTAATAAAAATTGCTGCAATAATGAACGATGCGGCGAGAGCATTTGGTAGAGGTGGTGTTGGAGCTGTTATGGGTTCTAAAAACCTTAAGGCAATTGTAGTGAAAGGTGGGGATACCAAAATTGATATTGATAATCTAGATTTATTGAAGAAATATGTGAAAGTCGCCCAAGATAAGATAAAAGTTGTTCCTATTACCCGTTCTTCTTTACCTCTGTTTGGAACTTCAGCTTTGGTTAATGTGATTAATATACTAGGTATGTTTCCAATAAATAATTTTCAAAAGGGTTTTGATGAGAGAGCTACTCAAGTTAGCGGTGAGGAAATAAATAAAAAATTAACCCAAGAACACGAGGGTTGTTATGCCTGTCCTATAAGATGTGGCAGATTAACAAGAGCAGGTGATATGAAAGGTAAAGGTCCTGAATATGAATCTGTTTGGGCTCTTGGACCTAATCTTGGTATATACGATTTAATCACGGTTACTCAAGCAAACTATTTATGCAATAAGTATGGAATTGATACAATATCTTGTGGTGGAAGTATTGCTTGTGCCATGGAGTTGCAGGAAATGGGGCTCCTAAAAGATTCTTCTCTTCAATTTGGAAATAGTAATATCCTAAAAGAATTAGTGAAAAAAATTGCTTTAAAAGAGGATATTGGAGCTCAAATTAGTGAGGGCTCAAGATTACTTTCTAAAAGCTACAACTCTGAAGAAGTTGCTATGCAGGTAAAAGGATTAGAACTGCCTGCATATGATCCAAGGGGGGCTATTGGACATGCGCTGGGTTACGCTACATCAAATAGAGGAGGATGTCACCTAACTGGATACATGGCTTCTTTAGAAATTTTTGCAGCACCAAAAAAAATTGATAGATTTACGATGGCAGGAAAACCTGATTTACTGGTTTTAAAACAGAATCAAAAAGCCATAGAAGACAGTCTAGTAATATGTGCTTTTGCGGGTTGGGCTCTAGGACTTGATTATTATGCTCGGTTTATGAAAGCTATTACAGGAATTGATTATGATGTGGTAAAACTTCTTGAAATAGGGGAAAGAATATATAATTTAGAAAGGATTTTTAATATTAAAGAAGGATTAAGTAAAAAAGACGATATTTTACCACCAAGATTTATAAGTGAACCCCTTAAGGAAGGAGTTTCCAAAGGACATGTTGTACCATTAGAAAAAATGTTAGAACAGTACTATTATGTACGAGGGTGGGATATTAACGGATTTCCAGAACCAGAATTATTAAAAAAACTTGGTATTAAACATATTTAATTAAAAAAATGTTGAAATTTATGATTGTTGAAGAATCAATATATAATATTTTCAAAAAAGTTGGGAAGCATTTAGTTAGGCATGGCTATAATACATCTCATTCAGGGAATATCTCCATTCGAAGTGGAGGTAAGATAATTATTAAAAGAAGGGCTGCTATGTTAGGGGATTTACAACTTGAAGATTTAGTAGTGAGTAATTTAAAAGAGGAAGACTCAAGTTCACTCATCGCTAGTACAGAACTTGGAGTTCACCGAGCGATCTATTTAGAAACTGATGCAATGGCAGTCATACATGCTCATAATCCATATTGTGTCGCATTATCTTTAATTGAGGATGAAATAACATGTATAGATGCCGAAGGTTTTGCCTTGTATAAAAAAATCCCAATTATTGATGTTGAAATACCTGCTGGGGCATATTATACATCAATAGAAGTACCAAAAATGCTTAAAAATTACCCATTTGTTGTAGTAAGAGGTCATGGATTATTTGCTAAAGGAATGACATTAGAAGACGCATTACAGTATGTTACTGGAGCAGAACAATCAGCATATATAAGATATCTTACTTTAATGACTGGAAAACCTTTAAAAAGGGATTTTTCAAAAGAAAAAGATTTCTCAATTTGGTAATTATAATAACACTTGTTATATTGTTTTAGTAAAGACCCATAAAAAAATTCAATTTAAGACGGGAAAATAAAAATGAAAAAACTAAGCCTAATTGAGCAACTAGGTTTTGAAACCACTGATAAAGTGGTTATTTTTCACATTGACGATGTAGGGTTTTCTCACTCTTCAAATCTAGCTACTTTTGAATGTTTGGATTTCGGTGTCGCTAGTTGCGGATCAGTAATAGTCCCTGCACCTTGGTTTTTAGAAACCGCATCAATATGTAAAAAGAAACCTTCTTATGATATGGGTGTGCATTTAACTCTCACATGTGAATATGATCTTTATAGATGGCGGGCATTGAGTAGTGTAGATCCTAAAACAGGGTTACTTGACTCAGAACGATCCTTGTGGCGCACTGCTGAGGAGGCTATTGCTAATATAAATCCTCAAGCAGCAGAAATAGAAATGCGTACTCAAGTTCAAACAGCGCTTGATAGTGGTATTGATGTCACACATATAGACACTCATATGGGAACTGTCATGGATCCTAAATTTCTTCCTTCCTATTTGAAGATAGCTCGAGAATTTAAAGTTGCTGCTTTTTTACCTCGAGTCTCTAGGGAAGAGCTTGAAGCCGCAGGTTTTGGAAATGTAATTGATGTTTACTTAAAAATGTTTGAGAAATTAGAAGAAAGTGGTACTCCTATTCTCGATTACATGATTATCGATACGATGGGAGATAGTCCAAATAAAACAGATTACTATTGTAAAAGATTTAGCGAGATTAAACCAGGCATCACACATTTTTTGTTTCACGCTGCGAAAATGAGCACAGAATTAAACGCAATAGTCCCTGAAACTGCAAAATGGCGAGATCTCGATTATCAGGCATTTATAAATCCAAAAATTAAAGAATGTGTTGAAAAGTATAACTTAAAGATAATCGGGTATAGAAAAATCCGCGACATTGTTAGAAAAAAATCATAAAAAGTAAAGATACAATTCTAAAAATTATTTCTATGCTTTTTTTTTAATTATAATTTACCCAAATAGGAGAAGTCCAACCTCTTTCCCCATCGAATTGGGTTGCTCGAATGTAATAATATGCATTATCACCCTTCTTCAGAATAGTATCTTCGTATCCAAACTTGATACGATCGTTTGTAGGGACTCTAATTGCAACAACCTCGCCATTTTTTATGAGTTCTACGCTTTCCAGCTTACCTGTTCCACACACAGTCGCAATTATTAATGGACACTTAGAAACATCTATTTTTTGCCCCATTAAGGCAGAATCTATCTTAATTTTCATCCATATTCTTTCTCCAGTTGTAGCGTAACACTTTTTATGGTTAATACTCCGAATTATTTCTTTAGAAGTTAGCTTGTCCGAAAATACAGCTGCAATTCCAGGTCGATACCTTAATATTGGAACTAAATTTTTCATCTTATATTGTCTAATTGGGCATCCAGGATGAGAATAATGGTCATCACCACCGCCAATAAACCCGAGTTTAAAACCATTATTTAACGCCCAATTCACGCTACCCTTGTTTTTGTTGTTAACTAAGGGTCTATAATTCCCATTCATTAATTCGCTTGAACCGTGTGAGGAATAAATCTCTACTACTTTTTCTATATTATCATTTACTTCTGTCCATGACGTACCCATTACAAAACTTATTGGAGTATGGGAAATAATGGCACATTCTACGTCTTTTAGTGCTCCATATAACTGATGTTGAAAACAACCATTTTCTGTAGTATAGTCAATTAAGGGCGCTTCCTCGGCGTGTTCAATAGGAAATAATATTACCTTGTCTGAGATTGATTCGTAAGGACTCTGTGTTTTTGTAGCAATGGTAACATAATAATTCCGTCCCGACCATTCATATCCGGGGATAGCTGTAAATTCATTGTCGCTCCAGTCTTTACATAATCTAATTAAAGAAGCCCAAACCGTTTCATCGTATGGATAAAAAATATTTGTTCGACCCTCCATAAACTCATTATTTCTTTGGTTTAGGTGGTCCCCTAAAGCAGCAAAATCATGAAGGACAACATTCTTTGCATAATGGAAAGCATCTCTTCCCGTTCCAATGCCATCTGAGAACTCTCGAGTATGGATATGAGTATCACCCCAAAAAAGTTGACAATCATAATCATCGTCCCAAACTATTGGATTCGAAATGCCATTAATTTCTCCATAATTAACGAGCAATTTTCCGATGTCTGACTTCAATTCAGGAAACACAGGATATTGTGTATAGCCTGTATTGTATTGTAATAATGTAGAGGTTTTTGTTTTTTCATTTCTACTTTCCTTAAATGCTAATGATTGAGTGAGTTTAACGTAACCATTTTTTAATTTAGCATATTTAGGAAATTCTAAACATTGATCACCTGAAATCCTGACTTCCTCGTTAAAGCTATTGTTTTTATTTCCGAATTTATCTAAAGCTACAATTTCGATATCAACTGGTTTTTGATGGTAAATTGTAGGAATTTTTACTAAGAAAAAACTGATTTTATCTGAAATCATAGAGATATACTTAATCCCTACGCGGGTATAGAATTTCTCTTTAGGGAGTTTTATATCTATAGCTGAATAAACTTTATCCAGATAAGCCATTTCACCAGCAGTATTAACCAAGTTTGATACATTATATTTAAATTCAATAATTTCACCAGGTTTCATTTCATCTTGTAAGACATAAGCTAACATTAAGCTAGAATTTGTTTTTTTTATTTTACCCATTACAGAAGAAGAAATTGAGCAGAAATCATTTTTAATATTGATAGGCTCCCAACCATAAGGTATTACGAATCTAAATTGGGTACGACGGGGATATTCTATCTTAGAAATAAATGTGATTTTTATTGAAGCTTTACTGTTAACGATAATTTCGTTATTGATATCAAATTTAATATCATTTACATCATTTAATCTTTCCCTATAATCAAAATAACCTCTACCGTTATCGTTTGAATCCATATTCATATCACTTATTTAAAATTTCTTTTTTAGGATAAAGAACTCCTTTTTGGTTCTTTAAATATTGTAAAAAATCCAATTAATCTTTTAAAAAAATTAGGTTGATATTCCTGCTTCTGTGCATGATAAACTCCAAGCAAATCTAATCGTGTATGAAGGTATTCAAGGCGAGTTTGAAACGACTTAAAGCTTCTTTGTTCTTTAGGAATCCAACCAGTCTCCGCAAACGCAATTAGTCGTGGAAAAGTTTGCCAATCCAATTCACGAATATTCCTAACCCATTCTGTCCACATGGTTGCCTCGATTCCTAAAACATTATTGTGGTATTCCTTTTGCAACTTCTTAGGGACTGGTTCGTATTGATAGGCTTTGCCCAGAGAAGTGAATTTATATGAATAATCAAGATATGCAGAACCAAATTTAGAGAAAACAACATTTCCTCCTTTTCTTAAATGGTTATTAATAATCTTCTTACCAAAAATCCAATAATGTCCAATAATATCATTAGTTGACTTATTATCTAGTATTTGATTCCATCCCATAAGCCTACGGTTATGAGCGGAGAGAAATTTCTTTATTCGTTTCGTAAAATACTTTTGGAGTTCTTTTTCGGTTTCTAAATGTTCTAATTTCATTCTATCTTGGCATTCCTGACATTTTTCCCATCTTTTTTTAGGAACTTCGTCCCCACCTATATGAATAATATCAGAAGGAAACAGCTGTACGATCTCATCCAAAATATTTTGTAGGAATTCAAAAGTTTCTTCTTTACCAACGCAATATACATCTTTCTTTATACCAAAGGTAGTAGATACTTCAAATGGACCTCCTGTACAGCTAAATTCGGGGTAAGCTGCTAATGCTGCTTTTGAATGACCAGGCATATCAATTTCTGGAATAATTTTAATAAAGAGTTTATCAGCATAAGAAATTATTTCTTGTATTTCTTCCTGAGTATAATAACCTTCATGAGGGGTGGCATCCATTTTTTTACTAAGAAAACCACCAATTTGCGTTTTTTTTCTCCTTGATCCAACTTCGGTAAGACGCGGATATTTCTTTATTTCAATTCTCCACCCTTGATCCTCTGTCAAATGCCAATGAAATACATTCATCTTGAAAAGTGCCATTAAATCGAGTATATGTTTTACAGCTTCTTTTCCCAGAAAATGTCTACCTTCATCAAGCATGTACCCTCTCCAAGAAAAACGGGGATTATCTTTAATATCAACAGAAGGAATAATCCATTCGATACCGGACTTTTCACTTTTGTTTTCTATCTCTATCGGAAGTAATTGACGAATAGTTTGAATTCCATAGAAAATCCCAACGGGTTTAGGCGCTGATAATACGATTCTCTCTTGATTTATCTTAAGAGAATATCCTTCTTCAGCTAAATCACTTAATTTTTCGTTAAGTATTAAGTAGAGAGTATTAGATTTGGTTAAATCCGATTTAAGTTCAGCTATTTCCAAGTTAAAACCTGTTGCAGGTAATAATAAATCGGTAAAATACTTGACAACTTCAGTTAATTTCGGATCTGCCTGAACTACAGTTTGCTCGTTAATATTGAAATTTCCCTCTCCTAAAATCATATTGACTGGGTTAGGAATGATAATAATTTTATCTTCTAACATCATCAGTGTATTATTAATTCATTTTAAATATAACTAATTGATTAGGATGCTTGTTTTAAGAGAGCAGAAATGTAATCCCATTTCCGGTTTATCTTTTCGGCAGTTCGCAACCGGTTAAATATCTTATATTCAAAAGCACCAATTAGATTATATAAACCTTTTACTTCCTTATAGACTGCGTAATTTTCGAAGAGAGTGGTATAGTCTTCAATTTTTTCAGAGCTCCACACATTTTCCCCTTCTTTCATTTTCTTTGCTATATTTTTAACCCAGAATTGTGCCATTTCCATGGAATAATATAGTCCTGACGAACCAAAAGGATTAACGAACCCTGCGCTATCTCCAATAAGAACTACACCAGGATATGGAACAAAATTTTTTACCATTCGAGCGTTTGGTAGGTATGTTACTTCTTCGTAATCAATTCTAGCTCCTTTAAAGAACTCATTAAATCCCGGATAACTTTTTTTTAAATTGCCCCAAACCATCAAAATTTCCTCGTTAGTAGGTATTTTAACGGTTTTCATTTGGGGAACTTGTGCCATTCTTAGCATTAAACCCACTTCTACTCTTTTATCTTCTAGCGGAAATATATATGCAACACACGGAGGAAAATCAGGAGAGTAGTCTAAATCACCATTTCCAATAAAAAAGAAATTCAAATCGGGAGTTTCCTTAATATCTATATTTGCTTCGCTAATTAAGCATTTAACTATAGGGCAGTTGATTTCTTCGTCATAAGGCACTCCATAATGTCTACCGATTACACCTGAATATCCACTGCAATCAATAATTGCCTTTCCATAAACTTCGTTAATATTAATGGATTTATCCTGATATTTAACGCCAGCACAAAACCCATTTTTTTCTATGGGTTCTATAACTTCACATTCTAATAAAATCTCGACTCCGACCTCGTTTGCTCTTTCTACGAATCTATCGATAAATGTTCGCCATTCGAAAAAATAGTGAGGATACTCACGGAAAGTAGTTGTTATTTGTTGATTTCCAGGAGAATGCCAAACTCTCCCTCCCTTGGATTTAATTCCTATCGAAGGTAAATAATCTTTTCCTAGGATATCATCGACAATATCATAATGTCCCATACCTTCGCCACGAGGTTTTGGTCCAGCTTGTCCTCCTTTTTCTAAGATTATTACTTTAAATCCCTGTCTAGCAGCCACAATACCTGCAGTTAAGCCAGCTGGTCCAGCTCCAACAATTACAAAATCAAAATTCCTTGAATTATTTGATGCCATAGATTGAATTAAGAATGAGGAAAATTAATTATTTTTGGTGTTAACCCATTAATTGCGATAGTGTTCGATATAACTAATAAGCCCATAGGAAATCATTTTTAATGTTTTAGCCATTAAGAATTATAATTAATCTAAAAAAACTTAATAATTCCTATGTTTGATGTCGTAATATCTGGAGCAGGCCCCGCAGGTTCGAGATGCGCTCAAATTCTTGCTGAAAAGGGATTTGAAGTCGCTTTACTTGAAAAGGATGTTAACTGGAGAAAACCGTGTGGAGGTGCTGTAAGCTCGAGAATCTTCAATTATTACCCCCAATTGCGAAAATTAAATTATGCTCCAATCACGGGAATAACCATGTATTCTGGTGATTACCATGAATTATCTTATTCTTGGAAAAATATTAGAGATTATTCGATAAATGTCGATCGCTTGGAATTTGATAACTTTATAAGAGCAATTGCTGTAGACGCAGGAGCTCATCTATTTGATAAAAACCTTTCTGTTGACTTTTTTACAAAAAATAATCGTAGGATTGGAATTAAAACAAAAATTCCCTCGGGAACAAAAGAATATTCGGGGAAAATTTTAATTGTCGCAGACGGTATGAGTTCAAAATTAGCCCTTAAATCTGGTTTGAAAGGAAAATGGAAAATTGATGAGATAGGATTATGTAAATGTGCTATCATGGAAGGAGAAAATTCTTTAGATAAGCAATCCATATCTCTGTTTTTTCGCGCTTATAAGGGATATGGCTGGATATTTCCTATTGATAATAAGCGTTTTAACATAGGGTGTGGCACTTGGCTAGACGAAAATTTAAACACAAACTTAAATCGAGCGTTTAAAGAGTTTTTGAATGATCCCCATATAAAGAGGTTCTTTCCTAAATCAGAATATAAAAAAATTTGGAGCGCAGCATATCCAATACCAGCTTTAGGAGTGAATGAAAAAAGCTTGTATGGAGAAAATATCATGATCATAGGCGATGCTGCTGGATTCGTTTCACCAATTAGTGGGGAAGGAATACATCCTAGCATAGTATCTGGGCAAGCAGCTGCAGAAGTTGCTATTGACGCTTTGGAAAATGATGAAATATCCACGGAGAGCTTAAAAAAGTATAAACAATATCCAAATATAAAAAAAATTATCAGAAATTTTAAGATGAAAGTTTCTATGGTTGAATTCTTATTTGAAAAAAAAGGTCAAAATCTTTCAAAAATGTTTGAATTAGCTGATAAAAATGAAAAGATTCGAGAAGAAGTCATAAATATGTTTCTATTTAATGTTCCACCATCAAAGGAATTGCTTCTAAGAATACAAAGTTGAATTTATACTTTCTTGTAAATGATTTTGTTCAGACTGTAAAATAATGTTTAAAGGATTTATTAAATTCATAAAAATAGAGCAAAATGAAAGAACTAAGGACTTTAATCCTAGATATTTATCAAATGATCCCTGCTCCATATTATGGATTGTTATCAGCAATAACAGGTTTAGGAGGAGATATTATAGCTATAGCCCTTTTTCCCGCCTATAATTTTAACCACATGATAAGTGCTTTAGGAGCAGGTCCTGGTGCGATATATTTTAATATTGGAACAATTCTATCTGGTATATTCGCCTTATTATTCTATTTATATATGATAAAAGTTATTGGAAAAGAAACCAATCATCCAAAATTACAAAAAGTTGGTCGTTTTTTCGCAATTAATTCTTGTATCTTTTTTTCATTAGTTGGTGTTTTTCCTACTTCAACAAATATGATAATTTTCGTTCTTCATGGAACTTTTGCTTTAATTAGTTGGTTGAGTGCTATTATATATTTAAGTATTTTTAGTTATTTGATATTTAAAAACAAAATTATTCCCCAATTTTTCGGATACTTAGCACTACTAACCGCGAGCATAATAATTGTGTTCTTATTAACATGGATACCTATAATAGAATGGATTATGGCATTAGGAATCACGGTTTGGATAACTCTACCCTCGGTATACATGCTCTACCGTAAGATTTAGGACCTCTTTCTATCCATCTCATTATAAATTGAGTGTATAAGAGAGTTTTAATGCGATATTTAATAAGATTAAGATAATGTCAGAATTAATTGGATACATCTTAACTCTTGATGCTCTTTTTTCTTGGGGTATTGCTTCATTAGTTTACAAATTCAGTTTGGGAAAAGTTGAATCAAAACCAAGTCTTCTTTTTAGGTTAATGTTTGTGTCGTGCTCCACTTTTGTTCTTGCTCTTTTTTTCGGTACTTTCTCGTTCATTCCCTTATTGAGTTCGAAAAACTTAATAAGCTATATAATCGCGTGTTTAATTTCAGGATTATCTGTCACAATAGGAGATTTGCTTTATTTCGCTTCCTTAGAAAAAATTGATGTCTCTCGAGCATTTCCCCTAACTCAATTAAGTTTAATCTTTGTATATCCTTTTGCGTTTATTCTTTTTGGTGAAGAATTGAAATTTTCTATATTACTCGGCGGTTCAATAATCCTTCTAAGTGCTTTTGTATTAAGTACTAAAGATAAAGAAAATGTAAATGAAAATGGTTCAGAAAAGAAAAGCCGATCTTCAGAGACAATGGTTATTGGAGTTCTACTAGCCATTGGTTCGGCATTTCTCTGGGGTCTTTCTATCGTTGCATTCAATCAAGCAAGAATTATTTCCAATGATGTATTCACCACGAATTTTGTTAGGGTTTTTTTTGGAGCAATCTTATTCGTAATTATAGGAATTTTTCAGAAAGACTTTTACTCTAGTTTCACTAAAGCTAATAGAAAGAATATTAAATATTTTATATTTATAGGAATTGCAGGAGCTTTATCCTTAGGATTAGCAGATACTTTATTTTATAAAGCAGCGGAAATAAACGGCTTAGTATTGACATCAACATTTACAGCTAATACGCCAATGATTCAACAAATTCTATCAATATTGATTTTAAAAGAGAAGTTCCGTAAGAGATTTATATTTGCTGTCGGATTAATAATTATTGGCAATTACATTATTTTATTTTTGTAATCTTAATTAATCTAAGTGAGAATTATTATGATTAGAGTTGAAATAGAATTATTAACGAATAATATCGTTTTACCTTTTCAAACTTTACGAGAAAATTACTTTTTAAATTTTCTCGAATTAAATAAATTATTTGCGTCAAAATCACTAGCTGAACATGGTTTAGGCTTTTTAATTAATGTTTATGATGTCGTAGATTTAGATGATCCTAATAATTACAAATTAATTAAAAAAATTGTGTTTGATACTGGAGGTACAAATCTTACATATTTACATAACATAGATGTTCGAGGATACCCATTATACGATGTAGATTGCATTGTATTGTCACATTGGCATTATGATCATTCTGGGGGATTATTCAAAATATTAGAACGAATAGATAAGAAAGTTCCAATTATCAGTCATGAGAGTGCTAAATTCGAGAGATTTTTTAAGCGAGTTAGAAATTTAAAAAATGAAGATTTGATAGGAAAAAAGAGGACAGATCTTTTACCTCTGCTCTCCTCTTCAAAAATCGTCAATCAGGAACCAATAAATATAGAGCATGTTAAAAATTTAAAAGGCCAGATCCACTTTACAAAGGAACCTTATGAAATCCTCAATATCGAAGGACTTAAAATAGCAGCTAGCGGAGAAATTCCTAGAAATCACACAGAAGAAGATTTTAATAACTTTTTTTTGCTTCAAGCAGGAATTCTTAATGTTGACAAAATTTTGGACGATAAATGTTTGATTTTAGAGTTTGAGGAAAATATCGTTTTGCTAAATGGATGTTGTCATTCAGGTTTAATGAATACATTAGATTATGTTAAAAGCTATTCAGATAAACCAATAAGTCATATTATAGGGGGATTTCATATGGCAGGTGCATCTGATAAAAGGATTAAAATTACGCTAGAATACTTAAATTCGCAGAATATGTTCAAAAATACGGTTTATCTCTTTCCAATTCATTGTAGCGGAGAAAAATTCATTGAAATGGCTAATGCATCTAGTAACAATAGAATCAAGGCGTTTAATCCAAGCGTGGGTACAACATTCTATTTCTAAAGAATTATTTAAAATTTAACCTTTTTGTATTATTGTTTCATTTTTAGCTTTTAATGAATTAACGAATTAAATGATAAAAAATATAAAGTTATTTATCAATAAAATTATTGATGGTTATTTATGAAAGTTCGATCATTATTGAATAAACAGAAAGTACTTGTTGATGATATTATAACTGTAGTTCTATTAACAATGGTATTATCTATAATCATATTTAATATATCATTAGCTCTTATATCATTGGCAGTGTATCCGTTTTTTTCTCTACTAGTGTATGGATCATATAGAGCTTACAAGAGTATTTTTGATAGAAATTTAATTTTTATATTTAGAGTTTTAAATTTATCATTTGGAATAACAAGTATTATTTTCTCGATTACTTTTATAAATGCTTTGCTCACACATCGTAATACACCTACGAGCTTTAGTATATATCTCTTAGGCATGCCTATTTTTCTTATAGGACTTGCTGGATTATTAAAGGGATTAATTATTGATGTATATTCTCCTAATTTTCGGTATTTAAACATAGTAATCGGCGCAACTACTGTACTTTTTACTGTTATCGCCATTGTTTTTGCGGAAACAGGTTTTTTATTTCATCTTGTCACTCTTTTGACTATTTTGACGCTCAACGGGATATTAAGATCGGCGTTATATTTAAGTGAATATGGATTATCACTAAAAAGTTTTAGAAATTTAAAACTTGTTTGGTACATCATGGATAATATTCCACTAGATTTTCCTTACCTAGAGGAGAATTAGATTAAACCATAAAGTAAAATCTCAAGAATTTTTTATCCTAAACTTAAGGTTTTAGTATGAATAATATATCATAATCTTTTATTAATACATAATATATAAAATTTAAAAAATAATTAATTCAAGGTTTTTAGTTAAAATATGCCTGAAATTCATTTTAATAAAGAAAAAGGATCTCAAATAAAATTATTCACTCCTGGACCCGTTGACGTCCCAGAGAGAATATTGAAAGAAATGGCGAAACCAAACGACACACATAGGTCAAAGCCATACGCAGAGATGCATCAACTTGTTGAAGAAGGATTAAAAAAAATTTTGTACACTTCTAACACTTGCTTAATTTCTACTTCGAGTGCCACTGGCTTAATGGAAGCTTGCGTAAGAAATTTGGTCAAAAACGACGAAAAGGCTCTATTTCTTTCAATTGGTGCGTTTGGAGATCGATGGTATAAAATTGGTGTCACAAATGGGAAGAATTCGGTAAAGGAGGGCGTTGAATGGGGTAAAGCTATTACTCCGGTAGTTGTCCAAGATGCTTTAAGCAAAGATAAATACGCCGTAGTTTTCATTCAATCTAATGAAACATCCACAGGAGTTTATAATCCAATTGATGAAGTTGTTCCTATTATTAAAGATTCTGGGGCTCTCGTATGCGTTGATGCGACTTCCTCCATGGCCGGTATTAAAATTGAGGTTGATAAATTAGGAATAGATGTATGCTTAGCTTCAGTTCAAAAAGCTTTCACAATCCCACCAGGATTAGCAGTGTGTTCCATATCTAAAGCAGCTATTGAAAAAGTTCCACAAGTTAAGAATAGAGGGTACTATTTTGATTTCAGTGAACTACTAAAAGCAGCTCAGAAGCATGAAACCCCAAATACGCCACCCATCCCTCAAATTAGAGCCTTAGCTGCTCAAATTGATTATATTTTGAATCAGGAAGGTTTAGAAAATAGATTTGAAAGACATGCACAATTAGGTAAACGGACAAGGAAATGGGCAAAAGATACTAATTTTGAAATGTTTCCAGAAAAAGGATACGAATCAGATACTGTCTCTACTATGAAAAATTCTTTAAATATCGATATTGCAAAGATGGTTTCAACGCTTTTAGATAACGGTTATAGAATAGTAAATGGTTATGGGGACTTGAAAAACAAAACATTCCGTATTGGGCACATGGGTGAAATTACAGTAAAAATGCTTGAAGAAATGTTGAGTGTTCTAACAGATATCGTATCCGATTTGAATTAAAACTAGTGATAATTAGAAAAGAAATTAGTCTTTTCATTTTTTTTATTATGAATAAAACACCTAATAGAAAATGATTTACTGAGACCACCGAAAATTCTTTTATATATTAGCTGATTAGAAATATTATTCTTTTAATTAAAATCATAAAAAGGGAATTGTATGAAAATTTTAATTAGTGATGAACTTCAAGACGAAGGCATTAAGGTACTTGAAGATAATGGGTTTGAAGTAGTCAAGGATTTCGAGATAACTAACGATGAACTTAAGAATGAAATTGGTAACTACGATGGAATTATAATCCGCTCCCGAACTAAAATAACTGCGGAAGTTTTGGAAAACGCTAAAAATCTTAAAGCTATTGGTAGAGCTGGAGTAGGGTTAGATAATGTAGATAGAAAGAAAGCTGCAGAATTAAACATAGAAGTCTTAAACACGCCAGATGCGCCTTCTGTTTCTGTCGCAGAATTAGCGTTAGGTTTAATGTTCACCTTAGCTCGACACATTTCGAATGCTGATCGCACCATGCATCTTGGAGAATGGAATAAAAACCATTACATGGGGTATACGTTAAAAGGGAAGAAACTTGGATTGATCGGATTTGGAAACATAGCGAAAGAATTAGCTAAGAGAGCAGTAGCTCTAGACATGGAAGTGGGAGTATTTTCACGATTTAGCAAAGGACAAGAGGCTGTGGAAGAAGCAAAAAATATCGGATGTAAGATTTATTCTTCCATTGAGGCATTACTCCAAGATTCTCACATTATTTCATTACATTTACCCGCAACTCCCCAAACAGAGAACATTGTTAATGAGAAAAGTATAAAATTGATGAAAAAAGAAAGTATTTTAATTAATACTGCCAGAGGAAAGCTTATTGATGAAAAAGCTCTTATAAAAGCCTTAGAAAATAAAGACATAGGTGGTGCAGCGTTAGATGTTTATAGAGAAGAACCACTAAAAGATATGGAACTGAGTCAATGTAAGGGAAATTTGATTCTTACACCCCATATTGGATCGCAGACTATGGAAACGCAGGTAGATGCCGCTACTAAAATAGCGGAAAAAATGTCAAGTTTCTTAAAAAATCTCCAAAGTTAAAATTTTGATTTTCTTTTGGTTTTTTTATATTATAATGATGAATCTCATTACTTTTTAGTAATTCTAACGATAGTGGAGAAATAAGCTCCCGAAAGTCCTGATTCCTCTGACATTTCAGGTGTGAAAATATTAACATTCTTGTAATCTGTGTGAGCGAAAGGATATCCTGAGTAAATTAAAGCTGTACCGGGTTTTAAGTTAGAATTCTCTCCTAAAGTATATTTCGTTTCGCCATACTTATTTGAAACTAATACTTTTTGATCTGGAGTTAAACCAAGCGATTTAACATCAATTGGATTTATATAAATAGTTCCAAAAATACTTGCGTATTCTGCGTGAAGTTGACCTATTTGAGAATGTAAGAAATATTTATGTGCTTGTGAAAGCAAGTAGAATTCATCTTCCTTTCGCTTGAGTAATAAGTCAAAATTTTTGTCAAAAATTTCGATATCGGTTTGATGAATTTGAATTTTACCATTTGAGGTTGAAAATATTAAGTTATTAAAAGGAACATCATTCATGTCGAAAGGGATATAATATCCCTTAGTTCTGAGATCCTCTTGAATAGCTTTAGGCAATAATCCACAACACTTCTTAAAGATGTCTTCTTGAGTCTCTTGAAAAATAGTATTATCATTCCATCCTATTTTTTCAGCTAAATGTTGAAAAAATTCATAATTGGAACTACATTCCGGATATGGGCAAGGTCCTCTTTGATTTATAGATATACCAGGGATAAAATAGGGAGTAATAAAATCATCGGTTTCAAGGTCGAATTTTACAGGTATGACAATATCTGCGAATTTAGTTGTCTCATTTAAAAACATGTCTAGCACGACGGTATACAGATCTTCTCTCAATAATGATTTTTCAAGAGTGCTTTGATCTGGGAGAGAACTCACGGGATTAAGATTATATACGAATAACATTTTATATTGATTGGAACGTAAAGAAGACCCGAGATTAATAAGTGGAATCCTCCTACTTTGTGAAGTTTCATCTGAATTTGTTATGTAATTGATAAGTGGTTCTTTAAAACCTCGGTTAAAGCCACTTTGAGAAAAAATGAATCCAGATCCTTGATGTCCAAAATTTCCAAGGAAAATTTGAATTAAAGCTATTGAGTTTAGGTTTCTTCCCCCGTAAAAATACTTCTGAGGACCAAAGCCTACTATAAAAAGAGTTCTTTGCTTGTTTTCGATAAGAAGGATTAAAAATTCGTGTAACTCCTCACGGTTAAGACCGGTTTGAAGGTAAATTTTACCGTCATCAATTTTTTCAACTTCATCCATCAGATTGGCGTAATTATTGACGCATCGACTTAAAAAGTTTTTATCGTATGCTTCTGAAGTAATTAATCTATTTAAAATGTATTTAGCAATCAGAAAATCACTCCCTGGGAAAGGTTGCAGTACTAAATCTGCACTTTCTGCTAACTTAGTTCTTACTGGGTTCACAACGATTAGTTTCGAACCATTTTTGAGCGCTTTCTTAACTAGGGCCTGTGCGTGATTATTTCGATCGGTTAGATTACTTCCCCATATCACAATTAGACGATTATTGGGATTAGCTATTTGAAATGGGTTTGTTGTAGAATAATTGCCGAACATCCTTTCTAACGCAAAGCATCCCGCTTCATTACATGTACCTTCACTTGTTATGGTTGCTCCAAGTTTACGAAAGAATCTAAAAGGAGAATACATAGAAATCAAACCACTATTTCCAGCATAATATGCTGCCACAATGGAAGAAGGATGATATTTTTCTTTAACAGTGGTCAATTGAGATGAGATAATATTTAATGCTTCTTCAAGATCTACTGAAGTAAAGGAATTTTTACCTTTAACACCAGTCCGAATTAAAGGATTTTTAATTCTTTGGGAATGATATAACAATTTTTCTCTGTTATTTAATTTCGGGCAGAAAAAGCCACTAGTAAACGGATGCTCCTTTAAAGGTTTGGCGGTTATAAGTTTTTTCTCGGGAGCTTGATCGTTCCATTCTCCTATAAATACACATGAGCCATAGCAATCTTTAGAGCACGTTCCATACCTTTTTTTTAGTTCAACATTCTTATTCAAACTTTTTAGCGCCTGACTAATAGATTTTTGGTCACTCTTCTCTTAAATCGTGTAGTACTAAACCGGATAAAAGCTTAGGATCGAACCAAGTCGATTTAGGAGGCATTACTTCCCCAGAATCAGCAATCGATTCTAGATCATTTATATCGACGGGAAAAAGGTTGAAGAAAATGTCATTTCTCTTATCTGTAATGTATTTTTCCATAATAGTTGGATCTTGAATACCACCAACAAAAAAGATGTTTTCATCAGCACGTACATTTAAAATTCCTAAAATTGGCTCCAGAACCTTATCTTGAAGGATGGTTACATCTAAACTATCTCTCTTTGAGTTGAAAGTTTTATCTTTAGCAATCAACTCAAACCACCTTCCTTTAATGCAAACAGCAATTTTGTTTTTCATTTCCGGATTGAAAGCTTTATTAACTTTCCTAACTTCAAAGTTTTCTTCTAATTTTTCTATAAAGTCATCCTCATCATCCCTTAATTTCCTGATTACGCGATTATAAGGCAAAATCTGTATTTGATCGTCTGAAGCCACATAAGACAGTAAATATTGCCATGGCGCATCAAACTTTTTGGTTTTATTTCCATTTTTTAATTGATGTTTACGATACTCTGCTGCGCTCGCTGCTCTATGGTGCCCATCTGCAATATAAATCTTTTTATTCTTGAATAAACTAGCTAACTTGTTAATGATTGTAGAATCTGTTTCTTGCCACACAATATGACGATATCTGTATTTTTCGAAATCGTATTTAGGTTTCCCGTTTTTAATTTGGGCAATTAATTTATTAACCTCGATATCGGCACGAAAAACTGTCCAAACAAGGCCAGCGGCTACATTAGTAATCTCAATAAGCTTAGTTCGATCCTTAAGTGGTTTCTCTCTAGTGTGTTCGTGTTTGATGATATTACCTTTTTCGTAATCGTCAAGAGCTACTCCCATGATTAAACCTTCTTGATTAAACTCGGCAGATTCTTGACGATAAACAAAAATACATGGATATTTTTCTCGGACGATTATATTTGACTCCTTAAACCTCTCATAAGCTGATAAAGCATTATGATATATTTCATCTCCTTCGCCATCAGGTAAAATCAAATGAATGAGCGACTTTTTGTTCCTCTTTAATTCTTCCTCTTCTTCTTTTCCTATTACATCATAAGGATTTGTAGTAAATTCGATTGCGTTATTTGGGCAATAGGGATGCAGAGTAGATATTTTAACCATAATATGATTTAGAAGTTATTAACTTATAAATTAATTTCTGTTAGTATAAATAACTACAAAGAACTTAATCTTAAAGTAGAGATTTGAAGTTAATTAATAAGTAAATTCAGTCTGAAATGATATTACCTTCTACCTTTAATAAACTCCTTTTTAGATTTGTTTGCCAATGTTCTTCCATTTTTCCCATAAACCCACCAAGCTTCCCATCTTTTTTTATTACTCGATGGCAAGGTATTATTAAAGGTAAAGGATTATTCCTAAGAACGCCTCCTACAGCTCGATAAGCTTTTGAATTAATTCTTTTTGCTAAGTCTGAATAAGTAGTTATCTCACCCGGTTTAATTTTAAGAAGAGCTTTTAAAACACTTTCAGAAAATGGAGTATTGAAGGTATCATCAAGATCAAACAATATACCCATTTCTTTTAAAGCATTAAATAAATTTGTTTTACCATCTTTTAAGTATGCGTTGATAATATTTTGCATTTCCAGTAAAATGGAAAATACTTTTTGATCATTATTATCAGCCAGTTTTAGTTTTTTATTCTTCACATGCTTTAAAATATCCAATTCGTCTTTAAAAAAAACGATCTTTCTCAGATTTATAATATTTTGAGTCTTCTTATAGTCATAAAGAATAAATATATATGGATCAATAACTTCTGGTTTAAAATAATAAACGGGAATTTCAAATAACCTCTACTTCGAAAAGTATATAAATTGAATCTATTATCTCAATAATAACAAGAATTGGTATTAATGGTTATAACATAAATATATGTATTAAATATTAGAAGAAGTTATAATAGTTTTAATTAAAAATATAAGGAAGTAAACCATGCCTGATGATCTTAAAAATGCGATAGATGGAATCGAATCAAGCGAAAAAGAAACAGCAGTTCTTCAGTCTAAGATTGACAGATTACAGGAATTGCTAGAGAAGCAAAAAAGAGTTATACAGAGTCAAGATGATGTTATCGAAGAACAGAAAGTAAATATCGCAAGAATGTATGATGTTCCAGAAGACGTACTGGAATTAAAAGAGTTAATAGGAACTCAAAGAGCATTACTTAACGAGAGAGAAAAAGAATATGATCTTGCGAAAGGTGAAGTTCTTGCAACAAAGAAAGAATTAGAATTTATGCAAAGACAAAACATACCCGCTGAGAAACGATTGGATGAGAGTTTTGAAGAAATTGGGAACCTTAAAGCAGAATTAGCAGAAAAGAAATCTGAATTAATTCTAAAAAATAGTATCCTTAAATCTTCAGAAAATAAAATAAAAGAACTTCAAGCGTTCGCTGATAAATTACAAGCAGAACAAGTAAAATTATTAACTGATATGGATCAAAAGTGGAAAAAAGAAATCGAAAAACTTAGAACTGATCATATTGAAGAAAAAAATGAACTTATAAGCAAAATATCAGATTTAGATACTTTTCTTTTAGATAGTAAATTAGTATCAACTGAAGCAACCTCAGAAGCTAAAGATGTAAAGTCTAGATTTTCGGAAATTCGTGAGAGACAAGAAGAACTGATAAATAAGTTAGAAGACGCTTTAGAAAAAAGGCGAGAAGCAGACGAAGCTTTAAGAGATGCGAATTATGCGATGAAAGATCTCAAGGAGTTTAAGAAAAAAAACCAAAAAAAGATTAATTATTACGATAAATTAACAGCTTTAATGGAACACGAAGCTCAATTTAAAGCTTTTTTGATTGTAGAACAAGTTGGATCAATGGCTATAGATGATTTACGAAACGCTCTTGGTTCTCCCATTGTACATGTCAAAAAGATTGTTCAGAATTTACAAGACGTTGATTTGTTTGAAATAAACGAAACAGGAAAAATTGTTGTAAAAAAACAAGAAGAAGCTTAACTTGAATTAATTTATACCTTATTCTTGGAACTTTTTTAAATATTCTAAATTTTAGCTAAATCTTTATAGAGGTTAGGGAGAAGCTTTAAAAATTTACTATCTTGAGTTTGGTCGAGTATTTCAGAAGCTATTGTTTTTAAAATTTCTCGATACTTGCTGGGTTTTTCATCCCTTCGTAATAATAACGCAACGACATAATTTTCAACGCTAATATGGTCGTCGCCTACTCCTGAAAAAAATGAAACGACTTTATTGTTCTTTAAGCTTATCGATGCGAACCCTGGCTTTAAGCTTTGATACCGATGTGAAGAATACACTTGTGTAAGCAAGTTATTTGTTATTTTTAGGTTTTCTGGATAAAAACCTTCGTTTATCGGACCAATTTCATTATCCCACCGAATTATAAGAATTCCAACAGGCAAAACATAAACCTCGAAGAAGAATATTAATTTACTTATTTTGTGTTATTATAAATTTAATACCTTGTTATTATTTATTTATTTTTATTTTTAATTTTAGAAGGTAACTTGTTCATTCATTAAATGTTCCTTACTAATTATAAAATTGATTTAATATGTAGATATTAAAGAGTAAGCAAAGGATATTTAGAAGCCTTATAGCTAAGGTAAAAATTTAAATTAAAACTAAAATTTCTCAATAGTACACTTAAAACCTATTAGATTTAATAAAAAATACCTTAATTTTCTAATTTAAGTTATATCAACATATAAAAATTTGGCGGGATTACCGAGTCTGGTCAAAGGTCTTTTGGTTTAGAAGAAGGGTCAAGACCGATTAGAGGTGCTGGACTTAAGATCCAGTGGCAAAGGCCTTCGGGAGTTCGAAGTTATTAGGGAAATCCCTAATATTGGAATTCTCCCTCCCGCCACTCCTTTTCTTTTTTACTCCTTAAGATCTTTTATATTCCTTTACCCAATAACCACGAGGAGGTAGGTTTATTCCCCATTTAATACAATACTTCTTAATAGTATTTCCAGATACATTACATTTCTGACCAACTTCATAAAGAGGCATTTCCCATACTAATTTTTTTAATTTATCTTCAGAAATCATTAATTTTCTTCTATTACCCCCATGCCATGCATTCTCTTTTATACGTTCAATCTTTTCCTTGTAAGATATGAATTGTGATTCAATTCTTTTACGAGGTAAGCTAACTTTATAATTTTTTAACATTTTAAGGTATAGATTTTTACCCAAATTCATATAATATGATCTTCCTATCCCTAGTTTTTCAAAAACTTGAAAATTCAAATTAAATTCACTCCTTACCTGTTCTAAAAAATTCTTACTTCCTGAATAAATCCTTGGGGGTTTTGGACTTCCATCGCCATCATAAAAGCCTAACAAAAATGCAAGCTTAATCTCTTTAGTCTTTAAATTTGGAAAAGATATTATCTTTGCTTTATTCCTTTTGAACCCATGTTTTATTAAATCATTAATTATTGGTTTATTTATAAATCTAATAGAGACTGTTTTTAAGATTTTTCCAAGACAAATTCTTTCTCTATAGGATTTGTATTTAAAATCAATTCCAAGGGTTTCACAAAATCTGTTTATTAAGATTTCATCTTTTTGATGAATTTCGATACCTAATCTTAATACATTTTTAGACACTCTGTCTAAATAACCATCTGCATGTAAAAAGCCAAACCAATATGCTTTTTCTTTGTTATCTATTCTTTGAAAATAGAGCTCATTAATATTTGGATGAAAACTGATTGATTTAGAATTCAAGTTGGTTCCTTTATCAAATTCATGTCTTTTACATAAAATGATTTCAATTTAGTTGAAAAACTCTTAGAGGCTTAAAATTTATTTATTTAGTCAATAAAAAAATCTTCACCTTGAGACATGCCTCCCGCCACTTTCTTTTCTATTATAATATTCCTCCAAAAATTTTGGTCACTGAAAAGAATAAAATTCATGTTTTCATTATTTCTTATTTAATATTAATATATTTAATAGGGATTGAAATGAAATTAATTGAAATTATTGGTTTAGAAGCAAAACACGCCAAACTTTTAGAGAAAGCCGGCATAAAGGAGGTCGAACACCTACTTTCTCTTAGTTACTATCAGATTAAACAATTGGCGAGAAGCATAGGAGTTGCTGTGAAAACCCTTGATACATGGCAAGAACATGCTGATTTAATGCGAATTGTAGGGATTACTCCGGAACTAGCGAATGCAATAAATATTATTGGAATTGATTCTGTTAAAGAATTCGCATACCGAAATCCAAAAACAACTGTTGAAAAGTTAAAACAATTAAAAAATGAAAATTCAAAAATCCTAACAAAAGTACCTACAATAAAAACTATCGAAAACTGGGTTGCTGAAGCAAAAAGATTAGCAGAGGTACCTAAAAAAGGGGAAGAGGTTAAAAAGAAGCCAATACCTAAGAAAGAGCAACCAACTAAAGAGACTCCAGATTCGACAATACCAATCACTCCTAATTACAAACCGTTTGAACAATTTGAAAAAGATTATGGAGAATATGGACCTGATTATTGGAATGATAAATGGGACACTGCCCCCATCATCTATACTGGACGAGCGTTAAGGGGGGAATCCTATAACAAACAAATTGATGTAGATGTAAAAGCATTTATAAAGAAAAACGATGCTATTCTATGGCATGTCTTAAATCATCTCGATTTAAGAAAAGACACTCCCAACGACACAGCGTTAGCAATCCAAAATTTTGTATGCAATTTTCTTAAGTATACATATGACGATGTCACATCAGAATGCCCTGAATTCTGGTTATTTCCCTTTGAAGCTATTCAATCCGAGATTGGTGATTGTGAGGATGGAGCGATCTTAATTGCAAGCTTATTAATTAATGCAGGGATACCTTCGTGGAGAGTAAAAGTATGTGCTGCCCAAGTTATGGCAGACCCTATCTTTGCACCATCAGACACAGAATTAGGAGGTCACGCGTATTGCATTTATTTAGCGGATCGCCCTGATTCAGAACGAAATTTAGAGTGGATAATACTAGATTGGTGCTATCTACAGGATCCAGAAATTCCAATCATAGAAAAACCGTTAGCTCGAAATGGAGGCACCGAGGGTGCTTATCGAGATATTTGGTTTACGTTTAATGATCTTGACTCGTGGGCGCAAAGTGGTATTGAGGTTACAGAGGGAAGAATTAGCAACAATAGAACAACACAAAGAGATGAAGTTTTAGCTCCTTTAGAAGATATTTTGAAAAGTATAGCTAGCGATACGATTGATAAAATTTTCAAAAAACTAAATATTGAAATTGAATAATTGTAATAGCCTGAACTCTATTATTCTACTTTCTTTTTTTGAAATTAAATAAAAAATAAAAAGTTAATTTTTTCTAATAAATAATTGCATTAGTATTAAAAGAAGAAATTTCAATAAGAGAGTTATGTTTTCTTTTCTTCTGTTTCTATAAGCAAAGTGGCTCCGCAAAATGAACAAAACGACGCAATTCGCTCCATCTCAGAACCACATTGTTCACATTTCCTCTTGTATTTTAGAATTGAAGGAATTTTCTCTACTACGGTTTCTAAGATTTTTTTGATTAAGTTTTGGACTTCGTTAATTTTATCTTCCTCTTCCTCCTTAGGATGAGACTGAATATAAATCGAGGATAATTCAATAAGAAAATTACCCATAAATTTAAGCTGGTCTTCAAAATGTTTATTAACTTTTGTTTTTAATATCTGTTCTCCTGCTTCTGTTAATGAATAAACTTTACGAATTGGACCTATAGGGCTTTTAACGGGTCGAGAGTTAAGAAAACCGTCTCTTTTCAGTTTAGAAAGGATAGGATATATTGTTCCTGACTGTGCTTCCCATGTTCCTTCAAAATGTTTATTTAAATTTAATATTAAATCATAACCAGCTAATTCCTTACAATTAAAAGTAGTTTCTAGTATCGTAAACTCAAGGGGTGTCAATTTATATTTCTTAATTCCTTGAAATAGTTCTTGTTGTATTTTGGATCTTACAGCTTTTATATCTTCCTCCAGATCCAAAAATTTTCCTAACCACATTCTATTTTAATCCTCGAGGAACCTATTTTTTAAATTTAGATTTCATTTTTTCTATCTCTCTTTCAATTGCCTTTTCTCGTTTCGTTTGTCTTATTCCTTCATTGTAAACTTTACTTCTAAAGAAAATCAAATAAACTGCAATATGTATTAATAAACCAGCACCCCAAAACACTAACGGAAACATAGGCCATTGATATGGATTGATGACTTCTATATGCAATATAAAGTTAGGATAGTAAAGTTCATTATAATAAAAAATAATGGTTAAAAGCAAATTCACAAAAATGTAAGCGACAATATGAAAGATCACGCCTCTTTTAATGTTTGGGTAAATTCCCTTTGCATAAATTAGATATGCAGTTATATGTTCAGCCACACCAATTAACCAGCCAAAAAATGGATAGATAATCCAGTAATAATATGGTAAAGTCAAATAATTTATAAAATATAATAATAAATTCGCAATCAGAAAGATACTAATGTGTAATCTAACAGAAAATCTAAAGACAACTTTTTTTTTAGCAATTTCTCTTAAATTTTCTTCTGAGAATCCGTTATAATTTTCCATCATAATGCTTCTCTATTATATTTTATAATTATAGCAAGTTAATTTTAGATATTTGTATAATAAATAATTACTATTTTATTTAAACTTGTTGTTTCTACATAGCATGTGTCAACTCTACCTACTACTTAAACATATTATTAACCATATTAAACTGGTTTTTCGTTGGGAAATCTTTTAATACTCGAAAAAACACTAAATCTCAATTCATTACCTAATAGCGAAAATGTCGATATTATCTGATTACTTAAATAAAATAGAGCAATGGGATCACCGAGCTTTCCTATGCTTATATAAGAGTGATTTTTCTAAAAGAACAAAACAATTTGCGAAAATTTTCAGCTTTTTAGGATCATTATATTTCTGGAGTATTATCATTATCGTATGGTTCTTCTATGGATATGTTACAAAAGATTATTATCTTCTTGTTCTATTTGTCTCTGGATTTGAACAATCTTTAATTCTTCAGGTAATTATTAGATATGGTTTAGTTAGAAGGAATAGACCTTACATCAAACTTAAAAAAGAAGGAGTTAAGAGGCATGATTTATTCTTACGAATTCCATATTTAATGCCAGATTCAGAGGAAAAATCGTTTCCTTCGGGGCATGTGACTTTCTTTCTGCTTTTTGGAATTCTCCTTGCTTATTACTTTAATAATTGGCCAATTTTTTTCATATTCTTTAGTTTAGATATAATTATGGGAATATCCCGGGTGATTTTAGGAGTACACTTCCCTACTGATATTATATTTGGATTTATATTTGGGTTTCTCTACGCTTTACTGTTTCTTGGATTGACTTATATCTATTGGGTTGAGTTTTACTTTTGGATAGGTCCAATCTTTTCAGAATTTTTTCATTTCTGGAGATAATTACTTAGCTAATATATTGATTTACATATCAATTATGTTAGATTAAATTAAGAGATGAATATAAAGGAAGGTTTAATAAAGAATAAGAAAAATGAAAATTAAAACCAATTTATAAATTCTTCAAGGGTTCTTCTTTCCCTTTCTTCCTTTTTTTCAAGAGTTTCGTCAATTAACCCAACGGTGATGACTCCCATGAGTTCATACCTTTCGGGAGAAAATTTAAAGATTTCGCTAATTTTCTCTTTATTTTTTAAGATTTCACCAATCCACACTGCACCTAATCCCTTGGCATGAATGGCTAAAAGCAGGTTCTCTATAAAAGCTCCCATAGCTAATATATCCTTCGTTCTATCGTATCCTCGTTCATGGTCTAAGAAAACTACGAAATTTAAATAAGCACTTTCGATAATCCCACCATACTTAGACTGTTCTGCTATTAGCCGCTTTACAGTTGGGTGAGAAACTACACACACTTTCCATGGTTGGCTATTTTGCCCAGATGGAGCCCACCGCCCACATTCTAGTATTGCTCCTATTGTATCGTTATCAATTTTTTTATAAACGAAGTTTCTCACAGATTTTCGGGATATAATTTTTTGAATGAAATTGTTGGCTTCCATATTTCAAAAATTGTGTAAGAAAGAAATTTATACTTTTGCCTAAATAATGGTTAACAAACCAAAATTAAAAATAAAAATAAGAAAAAAAAAAAGCTTTTTTATTTCTTTGTTGATTTCAAATCTTCAGCATCATCTTCTAAAACATCGTAATATTCAATATCCATTAGTCCACCAGTTCTATTTTCAGCCCAATGAACTTTTACTGGCATTCCTACATAAGTGTCTTTAAAATCTATTTCTGGATTTAATTTAGTAATTATGGTAGTATCAGCTCCATCTTGATGTACTAATACAGTTGGTTTTTCTTGAACTTCTCCAGTTTCAGAATCTTTAAGGTAACTAATAGCAAAAGTTGCAACTCTCCCAGTATCTCGTAAATCAACCCATTGATCTGGTTTTACTAAGCATTTTCCACAAACTAATCGAGGTGGAAAAAATACTCTATTGCATCCTGAACATTGGTTTCCGATTAACTTCTTTTCTTTCAATTTTTTTAAGAATTGAGTATCATGTGAAATGTTAAACTTATATTTATAACTCGCTAAATACCAGCTAGCTGGCATCGTCCTCGTTTTCACATACTCTTTTTTGATATAATCAAGAGATTTTCTTTGCGTTAATTTCGACATTTTATTTACCTCCATTTTCTTTTTGGTTGATCTGACATCACCATCAAAGTACATAAGTTTAGCGACCCACCCCAACCGTGACCTATTGAAGTATGTACCGTCTTTGGGACTTGATTATCAGCTTTTCCCATAATTTGGAGTGCTGCTTCAGCGGGTCTTTCCATTGCTGATGCTCCAATTGCATTAGTCGAATTAACACCTCCAGAGCAATTAACTGGGAGCTCCCCCTTTAGAGCAGTAACTCCAGTTTCATACATTTTAGGTGCCGTAGTTTCTTCAAATAAGCCGAGTTTTTCAACCCACATAAGTTCTTGGTTTGGAAAAGGAGAATACACTTCAGCGTAATCAATTTCCTTTCTTGGGAAAGAAATACCTGCCTGATAGTAAGCCAAGTCAGATGATTTCATAGCACCTATTTGATCTGATGGATCAATCTGTCCTGTACCACTTCCATCATATCCAAGAACTGCAGATTCATTAGCCACACTAGCTACACCATTAACATAAACCGGAATTTCGCACATATCTTTTGCTTTTTCTTCAGTTGTAAAAAGCATGGCACAAGCTCCATCCGATGCCGGACAAACCATACCATATCTTAATGGGTAAGAAATGTAAGGTGTATCAAGTACTTCCTCAATTGTGAGATTAGGCATTTTTAAATGCGTCCACCACGTTTTTGCAGCATTATGTCTGTTTTGTACGACTACTCTTGCTAAATCTTCTTCTGTAATTTTAGTTTTGTTCATGTAGTTTGTAGCTTGATATGATGCTACCCCTATTGCTGCTCCTGCAGATAAAAGACGTGATAATTGGTCATATGGGATACCTAATGTATTTAAAACTGAGATTTCACCATATGCAACACTTGCAAGACCAACACTTGTATCTCCTTGAGATTGTTGTTCAAATGCTATTGCTAAAACGGTATCAACTTTCGGTATCCCTGATGCGACAGTGTAATATCCTGCTATTGCGACAGTCCCTCCCGTTGTCCCACCAGTTGTTACTCTTAACAATGGTTTATTTCTTGCTCCCATCCAATCAGTCATCCATAATTCAGGTATATTTGAACCCTCAAATGCAGGCATATTTCCATTTACAAAAGCATCAATATCTTCTAGTCCTACTCCAGGTGCATTCTTTAAACAATCTTCAACTGCTTCGCTTACCAATTCTGCCATATTAACATCAGACCTTTTTGAAGCATGTTCGCTAAAACCAGCTGATGCAATTGCTACTTGTCTCCCCATTTTTAATTACCTCCCTCCAATACAAATAATATATTATTTTGAGCACACATACCAATTTGACCTGAAGCGACAGCTTTTTTTGCATTATTTACTTGATAACCATTAGCTTCTCCTCTCAATTGTCTGGCAGCTTCAATTACCCTAATCAAACCAGTTGCACAAGGGGGATTACCGCTAGTAGCTCCCCCTGAAGGATTTATTGAGATATCTCCGTTAATTTCAGAATTAATATTTGCTCCTTTCCCTTTTTCTGCTAATCCTAATGCTTCCGCTAATATTAATTCCTCGTGAGCATAAGACTCAAATAATTCTGCTACATCAATTTCTCTCTTTGGATCTTTAATTCCAGCGCTCTCAAAGGCAGTTTTTCCAGCTAATTCCATCGATTTGCTCTCATATAAATTACGGTCTCCAAGATAATATGGTTCTTGAGAAAATCCAACACCAGTAATCCAAACAGGTTTATCAGTAATTTTCAAAGCCAGTCGTTCAGGTGCTAATAATATAGCTGCCACGCCATCACAGGGTTGAGCAACCATTAATTCGGTGACTGGATCTGCGTAAATGTCCGAAGCCAACACTTCTTTAACATTAATATTTACGTTTTGAGCTTCTGCTAAAGCTAAGGGATTTCTGGCAGCATTCTTTCGATTTTTTACCGCTACACTAGCGATTTCTTCAGCACTAACTCCATATTTTTCCATATAAGATCTCATCTGAAACCCAGCCGAAGTAATATCATTCACATATGCTAATGGTCTTTCCCAAGTAGGATCAGTTTCGAATAACCGAGTAGAATGATAAGGAAAACACGAAGCCATACTCCCCCCCCAAACTAATGCTAATTTATGGTTCCCAGATAAAATTCTCATCAATCCATACAAAACAGCATGGGCACCATCCATCTCAACTTTACTTTCGTCGGTCATATATCCTCCACCAACTTCAACGGTAAAACAATTTGATATAGTACGCCCGTCATAATAGTCGTTTGTGCATGAAATTACTGTAGAAATATCTTTTTTCTTTAAACCTGCCATGTCTATAGCACCTCTTACAGCTTCAAAAATCATCTCATAACGCCCATAATTCGCGTCTGAATATAATTTTACTTGATAATATCCTACAATTCCAACTTTTTCCATTTAATCCATCACACCTCAAATTTTTACGAAACCCTTGATATCTGAAGGGTCTCCTTTTGGTTTTTCTGCCCACTCAATTTTTACTTTCATACCCGTCTTGATTTCTTCAGGTTTTAAATTAAGCAATTTATAAACTATAGCAGTGTTGCTTCCATCAATTTGTATCATCCCAAGCAATAAATCTTTAGCCTTCCTATCCGTTCGATCGTTAACCCTATAAGGCGTTATTGTATAATTCTTTAAAATTCCCGTATCTGGTAAATCTACCCAGTTTTGATCAATTGGGATCGTTATATTGCATTTACCACATATTTTTCTCGGAGGAACAAAGACATCACCGCATTTAGGACATTTATTACCAACTAGTTTTTTATTCTCTAAATTGTCTAAAAACTTATCTAAGTAGCGGCCAACCCAGAAATTGAAGTCAGCGCGAACCATACCTTTATTCGCTACAATTACTTTATCTTCACTCATTTTAGTCCCGATTTTATTTTAATTTTTATGTGAATTAGTTCCCAATTCTTTAAATATTTATTATATTAGGAGTTAAAATTTGACTAAATAAAGGAAAATTGTTGGAGATTAAAATATCAAAATATCGTAATATCAGCATAATACAATGATTAAAGTGTCTTTAAGAACACACTATCATCAAAGTTCGATTACTAGATTTAAGATTAAAAAATTATAGTTCGTGGTTGAAAATTGGCTAAATTTTGGAAAAAAGTAGAAGCAGATCTTTTAAATTCACCGGAAGAAACGATGGGATTTTCCCGAGAGTTTTCATCATTAAAGGAAAGTTTTACTATTAAAAAGTACGACTTCACATCGCTAGAACAAGTAGAAGAAATCAAAAAAGAACTTTTAAGTAAAAGAATTTTAATACTTAATGCTACAGATGTATTGAAAAATATAGATATCACTCAACTTAAAAGAGGAATAGAAGATTTAAAATCCTTTTTAAGAGAAAACGGGGGATCTATGGCTCGACTTGGAGATCAATATCTCATCTTGACGCCAAACTCTTGGGTTAAAATTTCCAATTAGTAAATTAGAGAAAATAAACTAAATTTCATAAATGTAATATTTCTTCAAAAAATCTTTGACGATACCATAGTATTGATCATTAGAGAAAGAATTTCCTCTAACATGCGCTTACAGATTTTATTCTAAAGTATTATTATTATACGAATCCAAATATAGGATGCATGATTAAAGAATGATCGGAGTGTTGATTAAATAATACACTAAAAATAATAATTCCAGCAAAGAAAGCTTATTTTAATGCAAAAACTAATTTTTTTATAAAAATCGATTAATAAGGCGGATAAATGGAAACTCGAATTTTTGGAAGAAGCGGAGCTAAGATTACATTTATAACGATGGGAGGGTGTGGGTTAGGATATGTTGACCAATATGAGGCTGATAAAGCTATAAAACTCGCAATGGATCACGGTATAAACATGATAGATGTTGCTCCGACCTATGGTAACGCAGAATTACGGCTTAATCCTACTATAGAAAAGTATAGAAATAAATTCTTTCTATCAGAAAAAACTTTAAAGAGAAAAAAGAATGGAGCGTTAAGGCAACTGAAAGGATCTTTAGAAAAACTTGGAACTTCGTACTTTGATCTGTATCAGTTTCACGCAGTCTCTTCAATGGAGGAATTAAAACAAATATTAGGAGAGAATGGTGCTATGGAGGCATTTAAAGAAGCTAAAGGAACAGGTTTAATTAAACATATTGGTATTACGGCTCATCATGATGTGAGAGTACTCCAGAAAGCTCTTGAATTATCTGATGATATCGATACGGTTTTACTGCCCGTTTACATAGCAGCAGATGTACATCCTAGTCCCGTTAATGATTTTAGAAAGATTTTAGAAATTACACGCGAGAAAAACATAGGAGTTACTGCTATTAAAGCTATATCCAAAAGTCGATGGAATGGGGATGCTACCTATAATACTTGGTATGAACCATTTGATAACCAAGAACAAGTAGATCAAGCTGTATGGTATACATTGTCCCAAGAAGGAGTTACAACATACTCATTACCATGCGATGTGAGGTTATGGCCATTTGTGTTGGATGCCGCTTCGCGATACAAAAAACTTGATGAACAAGAACAAGAACAGATCGTTAAAATGAATAGGGAAAATAAAGTAAAACCGCTTTTTCCTGAATAAACAAATATAAATTCAAAACTTTATTTTTCTTTTATAATTTCTCTCCGTCAAATTATTCAGGGATCATAATTATTAGCTTAAATGCAGTAAATTCTTCCAAGAATCATAAAAGTTAAAAATATAAAGATTTCTTATTTTATACTTCCTATCTATAATTTCATTAATTTTAATAAAAATGCCTACTAGTAAGCTAAGAATTGGAGTTATAGGATGTGGAACTGTTGCTAATATTGGTCATTTACCAGTATACCATAAATCTCCACTCACAGAACTGGTAGCGGTTTCTGATCCTATGGAATCTCACCTTAAACATGTTCAAGAACGTTATAACATTCCTAAGGGATATAAAAAACCAGAAGATTTATTAAATGATCCGAATATCGATGCTGTAAGTATATGTTCACCTCATTGGGCTCATGCAGGACAGGTAATTAGAGCTGCTGAAAATGGAAAACATATTTTGTGTGAAAAACCTATTGGAATAACCTTAGAAGAAGTAGACAATATGAAGCGAGCTATAGAGAAAAACGGGGTTATTTTTCAAGCGGCAACTCAAAAAAGGTTTGATTTAGGATTCCAATTCCTCAAAGAAAAAATAATAGAAAAAGAAATTGGTAATATTTTTCATACAGCAATCTCATGGTACCATTCCATGCCCGATCTTGGACCTAATCCAAATCAAGATATAATTCAAGAAGCAGGATTATGGAGAATGACTAATGAAAAATGTGGAGGTGGAGATCTATTGGATCATGGACCACATTATTTTGATTTATTTCGGTGGTGGTTTGGAGATGTAAAAAGTGTTAGTGCTCAGATAAGAAGGATAAATCAGAATCGCGTTAATGAAGATCATTGTACTGTTCTCTTGTCATTTAGAGAGAGTGATGTCATTGCAGTATTCGAGCGATCTGAAGCTTTTATTGGTAGTCCTTATGGAGAGGAAATTGGGAGAATTCATGGAACAACGGGAACTTATTTTTTCGATGTCCCTCACGAGTACTTCTTAAAGCCAATGACGATTAAAAAACGTTTTAGAAAAACCAAGACGAGTAAACTCTTGGAAGTTGAAACAACTTTCCCTAAGGATCGTTGGAATATATCATATGCTCGAGAGGTCCGTAGTTTTATTAATCAAATCCTAGGACGTTCAAATGAGGATGTCGGGTTTCCCGAAGAATGGATACCTACCATAAAAGATGGGAGAGCTGGTTTAGAAATCGTTTTAGCTTCATATGAATCGCAACGAACCCAAAACACTATTCAACTACCATTAAAGAATTCTAGTTCATAAACATTTTCTATTAATTCTTATAATCTCGCAAGAGAGCTAGCTACTGGAGCGCCATCAATTATATCACGATCAAATGAAAGAGTTGAATTTAGACGTTCGCGAATTTCAATTTTATTATCAATAACTAAGGGTTTTTTAGCAATTCCTCCAATAGTGACACTTAATGAATAACCAACATATAGAATATCTAATACCTACCATTACTTTCTGATTGAATAAATGATTAAACCATAATATGTTCCGTTCTAGAAATAACCTCATCTTGAATCTCTTTTCCTAAGTCAGTAAAATAAGCGGAATATCCTCCTACTTTAACAACAATATTTCTATACGGTTCTGGGTTTTGTTGGGCAGCTTTTAGTACTTCTGTAGACACAACAGTAGGTTGAAGCTGTTGACCTCCTAAACTAAAGTAAGTTTTTATAAGAGAAATCCACTTTTTTCTAGTTTCTCTTGTTTTTCCAACCCCAGATGGATGCATTCGTATGTTAACTGCACAACCACAAACATGCTGAAAATCAAGAGCTGCTACTGATCGTATGACACCTGTTGGTCCATTCTTCTCAACATTGTATGGATTACAACTTGCTGCAAATGGCTTTCCTGCAAGTCTACCATCTGGCGTTGCGATACCTATTCGCCCATCATAAGTGTGAGAAGTCATAGATATAATAAAAGGAGCATAAACTCCACCTCTATAAGTTTTATAATTATAAGTTTCTTCAAATAACTGTGTGGTGACTTCTCGAGCAAGTTCATCGCATTCAGGGTTTCCATTCCCCCATTTTCCATCAATATCCAGAATAAGTTTATGGATTTTTTTATATTTATCAGTGAAATTATTGTCAATTGCTTGTATTAAATCTTTAAAATTGAATTTTTTTTGCTCAAAGATGAGTTTTTTAATTACATATAATGAATCAACCACATTTGCAATACTGTTCATTATAAGAATTCCTTCCGCATCGTAAAAAGCACCTCCTTGAGTAACATCTTTTTTATTTTTAAAACATCCTTGCATGAATGCAGATATGAAAGGTGCTGGAAAATAATCGGCAAATAGTTTATCACGGATATAAGTGGCTTCTACTATTTTCTGAATAACGAAATTTATTTGTTGATAAAAAGCATCGAGAAACTCGTCGAATGTAACAAAACTATCTGGATTTCCTGTCTTCAATCCCACATCATTTACTAAACCCCCGATTGTTAAGCAGTTGCCATTCCGAAGAGTCATATCTAAAGTTCTACACATTAAAAGAGCTGAAAAACCAATTCCTCCTGTTTTCCCTGGACTGCACATATCCACACATCCCGTGATTGAATAAGCATTTGCATCTTTTTCTGTAATACCTCGATTTTTTAGTGCTTGAATACATATATTATCATTTAACACAGATATACTTGAATATCCATTGTATTGGATTTCAGCAACCTTCATATATAGTTCTTCAGGACTCTTATCATGATAACGAACAGCAAAATTAAGAGAAGCTTTTGATCTGTCTGCTGCTTCTAATATTAAATAAGTGAGATCGTTTGTGACATCTTCTCCCTCTTCATTTAAGCCCCCCACTGTTACCGGTTCTGAACCTTCAAACCTTTGGCTAAAATCACATACAGCGTTAGAATAAGGTCGAATATTATGGCTCATTATATTAAGAACTAACTCTTCAAGTAATTCTCGCGCTTCTTCTCGATTGATAAGACCTTTTTTAATATCTGATTGGTAAAAAGGATAAAGAAGTTGATCTAAACGACCTGGTCCATGCACATTAAAGGGTATGGCTAAATCCACAGCTGTTTTAACAATCCAAAATAATTGTACTGCTTCATGAAATGTAGTTGGAGGAAAAGTTGGGATTCGCTTACATGTTTCATACATAGCTGATAATACTTTCTTTCTATCAACATTGCTAGTCTTATTTAATTCTTCTTTTACCTGTTCTGCCAATCTACGCGAATAAATCAATACTGCTTCAAGTGTTATCTCAATTGACTGTAAGAAATTTTTTTGTTCATCGGTTAAATCATTATTTTTTTCTATCTCGTCTTGAACTTCTTTTTGCATAGCTAAAAATCCTTTTTTCAAGACCGTTTCATAATCAAGAACTAAATGGCCTTGCCATGTACCAATTACCGCACAGGGGGAAATAACAATATCATTTTGAGCAGTTTTTAAAGGTAGGTGAGATAAAAATTCATACGCTTCACCTGTATATACATCAGAATTAGCATATTCTTTCTCAAGAATATCAGCGAGTGTTTTATTTTTCCAATAAGGAATAAGTTGTTCCAATAGAATTTTTTTATCTTCTTCTCGAATTTGATACGGATTGATTTTTCTTTTATCAAGAGTATCAGTTCCAAGAGTTGTAATAGGAGCCCCAATTTTTTTAGTATTTTCCAGTAATTCACGAAGACCATCAGGTCCAATTTTATTTATCATATATGACATGTAGTTCTTATTACCTTCTTTAATATACTCTTTCATTGTTTTTGCATCAAGTTCAACTTCAAAAACTTTATTCCATAATCCACGTTCTATGTCAATAGGTATTCCTATAAAATTTTCTGTCCATTTTCCTGCTATTCGATCATCAGGATCTATATAGATAGTCATATTTTCAAGAACGTTCTTCATTGAAAGAGCAACTCTTACACCAAGAGGTATACCCTTATTTTCAGTTTCCTTCCATTTCTCTGTATAAAGTTGTGCTCTCTCTATAGAAATTAAAGCCATATCATCAAGTAATCTTCTTCTTATTCTTTTTATTCTTTTACTCGCTTTATCAATAAATTCCATCATTTTTTACCACAGCTTAAAATACTTCTCTTATTAATTAAATGAAATATGGTTATTTCACGAATCCTAAATAAACAGTTAGGCATATTGTAATTAATTTTAAATAAATATTCTTAACTTTAAAAGCTATAGATTACTGAATTTGTAAATTACTAGTTAATCTCTATTTCTTCTTTCTTTGCCGTAAAATTTCTATGAAGCTTTCTATTTGATTAGAAACCTGTACTTCGTTTAATTTCCTTGGATCGTTCATATCTGCATTTATTACCAAGCATGGGATGTCATAATCTTCCATTAAATGTTTCTTTAGATCATATAACCCACAAGAGTTAGGTCGGCAAGACATATTTTCATGTAATAAAACACCATCGATCTTCCAATCTTTAACCGTTTCAGCGAATTTTTTTATTCTGGTTTCAAGATCATAAACATACCAAAAACTCATCATTAGTTCTGACATTGCTTCTATCGGTTTATTGAGAACCATTTCTTTTGTAACATTCGGATTCATGTATTTGCTAAATGCATACGTGTAGGGTTCGTACACAATAATGGCTCCATACTTCTCCAATTTACTGAAGTACTTCAAGTTATACCAGAAAGGAATCCCTTCGAACATTAATCGGAATTCCTCTTTTTCAAGAGCTCCAATCCCGTTATCTACGCGCTCCTTCGCTTCTTTATACATTCTCTTGTATAATTTTATGGGAGCCTTCAATCCGGGCATGCAAAAGAGGGGAAACAATCCACCGAAGGTGTCACGCGTCGAAATCGGGCATGGAACATTTTTCCTCAACTCGTAAATGTCCTGCCATACCATGCTAAGATTCCATGAATTTTCCGATACTTTTCTCGCTTTTTCCTCATTATATTCGTGTCCTGTAACCTCCTCCATGAAATCTACAAGTTCGTATAATTGCTCTGAAATATATTTTTTAAAGTAATTTAGTTGTCTATTGTTTGTATTACTAACGACATGTGGAACATCAATAGTGAAGTGAGGGACATTCATTCTTTCAGCCTGAACTTGAAACCAGTTAACATGTGTATCACAGATAACATCAGTTGAAAGCATAAATGTGGGCTTTCTGGTACCACCTTCTATCATTCCAGCATTGCTTTCCACAGCCCCAATATTAGTCTTAAAATAAGAACATAAATCGTACGAGAAACCTTGCGATTCGGCGATTTCTATGAACTTTTGAGAAAACTTCTGAGCAGCACTCACCGTTGCACTATTTTCTGGGAGCATTGGTTGTACATCCATTGCATAGAGCATTTCGACGGGACTACCAGATGTAGCCCACGCAGTCGGTTTGCCATCTCTATAAGCTTGTTCAATTGCTAAAAAATGTCTACCCATAATATTTTTTAACCCTTGTGTAGCATTCAACATTTTATTGTGCGTTTTTTCAACTTTTGACATTTAATCACCTTTAGATTATTTCAGCAAAAGCTGAAAATCTGGTGGATAATTGTTTATATGATTCTCTGTTATATGTTACTTCAACAAATAAATACGGAATTTCGAGTTCTTTAAATTTTTTTTTTAAATATGGATGATCGTATAAAACTGGCTCGCAAAATTTTTGAGCGATATTAATAACGCCATCAACTTTATAATCAGTTGCTAATCTACTCAGAACTTCAAACCTTTTGTAGGATGGAAACTTTGTAGAATGTATTGGCTTGTTAATGTGGTATTTTGCTATTTTTTCTATTGGATCTCCGGTTTCATCAACATTATCCCAAAAATATTTTGTACCAACACCAAGATCGTCAATTATTACTTGAAAACCTAAACTTTCAATAAATCTAATAAACTCTGTGTCATCAAGATCTGAGCCAGTCAATAATATCTTTTTGTAATTTTTTTTTGAAAAAGGTTGTCTCTCCCTTAATTCTTCCTGTTTAACCTTTAGAAGAGCTATTGCGTCATCCTTATTTGAGATTTGGACTTTTTTAACAATCTCGTGGAATTCTGAGCCAGATAAAATCATTTGCTTCCGATATTTTGAAATTTCCCTTAACAATTTACGAATTATATTCATTTTTTTTATGCTTTCTCGCAGAAGCTCTTTAGTTATCTTGATTCTGAAGTGTTCCTCAAGTTGAATTATGAGTTCATTAAGATCGTCAATAAAGAACTTTAAAGCTGCTGAATCTAACTTTCTTGGTGAGTTTAGAAAATACATAAAATCAACATTAACACACTCAATCCATATATCGAATTCGCGATTCGTACGATCACATCCATGAGTCGTTATAATCCCAACAATATCACTATTAAGCCCTTTAATCGCAAGCTCTAATAGATTTCTAGTCCATAAACAGTGAGTAGGAGGAATATGCTCATTTGCCTTGTCGGGTTCGATTTCAGGATCTCCAAACAACCTGTATGGAGTGAATCCGGCTGCGAGTATAATTTCTTCTGGTGTGTCAACGCCACTATCAAAAATTCCTATTTTCTTCATTTTTTTCAAAAAATTTGATTAATCAATTATTCTACTACTGCTACTAAATACTTACAAATAAAAAAATATTTATATTTTCCAATCATTTTATAGAATATTATTTATGATTTTAACGAGTGTTTTCT
Organism: uncultured archaeon; assembly: GCA_964508365.1. Classification (GTDB taxonomy): domain Archaea; phylum Asgardarchaeota; class Lokiarchaeia; order Sigyniarchaeales; family SOKP01; genus SOKP01. Next base: position 69,530 of record CAZDTP010000001.1, on the reverse strand, counting down.
ATGAGTCAACCGACAATCTCAAGAACTTTAAGTAAAGCGATATTAAAACCAAAGGTTCGAATCAAGTTGAAAATTTGGAACACGTACTTAACAGGCAAGTTAATTAGATTCGACTCCTATATGAATTTAATTGTAGAAAACGCGAAAGAAATATATTTTGGCCGCGGTGGAAAAAGAAGCAAAGATATCGGAACCGTAATGATCAGAGGCGCTTCAATAATATTCATTGGGCAAGGTAGAGAGAAAATTATGTTCGCTGAAGCTGAAAGTGATGAAGAATTGCATGATAAATTAATGCATCGAAAAGAATCTGAATTTAGTTAAAACGATAATAGGTGGCAAAAGTGGGTAAAGGAACTCCTAGTAAGGGAAAAAAGAATAAAGCAGCAAGTCATAAAACATGTAGAAGATGTGGGAGGCATAGTTATCATAGAAGTAAAAGGTTCTGTGCTCAATGTGGATTCGGAAGAACTGCCAAAATGCGTCAACCAAGTTGGAGGACTAGATATCGAGCTTTTAACAAGACTAAAGGCTTTCACGCTTAAATATCTTTTAGTTTGGTGCGTTAATCTCCTTTTATAAAAGAACTTATAGCAAGTTTATAAAATTTTATTTTGTTATAAAGAATTCTTGGATTAAGCTACCGTTCTCTCTTATTGCCTTAACATGTAAATTAGTTCCGTTTAATTCAAAATGCATAAAGTGATGAGTCAATTCTCCATAAATTTGATTATTGCGAGTATTATAATCGTTTTGATATGCTTCAATGGACGCATTATGCCACCAGCTTTTCCAGGGATTTCGATCTCGATACATAATAAAATCGTCGAGGTCTCCTCCACCGCCACCAGTTACAAAAAAGTATGTGCCTCCCCAGCTTTCAGTGCGATTAGTCCAAAAAGCTTCGTAATGGTGGTCGTGACCTGATAATACTACATCTACTTGATTTTCGTAAAAAATTGGAGCTAATTGGTTAGATAACTTTAAATTCATGTTATAATCTCCAGTACTATAAAGTGGCGCGTGAAGAACAACAAAAAGCCATTTATCTTTATTTAGCGCTAAGTCTTGACTAAGCCACGCTTCTTGAGCTTCTAATAGAAATCCGCCCCAATCGAGTTGATTTTGAAAAACATCAATCATGATAAAATGAGCGTTTGAATAGTCAAAACTGTAATAATGACCCCAATCCTCAACATAGTTATAAGGAAAAAAATATTTGAAATTCCGAGCAAATATATCAAAACCATATTCATGATTTCCAATAGCAACCATGTATGGGCTTGTGGAAGCGTGCCTTTCCATGTGATTAAAGAACACGTGCCATCCGTCTAATTCTTCGCCATAGAAGGGGCCAACATCCCCAGCGTTTATAATAAAATCATATTGATACAGCGTCATTGCATCGATGACAGCCCCGTATTCGCTTGGGTCTAGACCCGCATGTGTATCGCTTATTGCAGTAAAATTAAAAGGAGTTATTGCCGAGGGGGCGGTAGTAAAATTGTAAATAACAGCTGAAAAATCGGTTATTTTATAATGGTATAATGTTCCAGCTTTTAAATTCCGAAGTTTTACTATATGTCTTTTTTCTAAGGCGGATATTCGAAATATTTCCATATCTCCAATACTTTCGCCAAATTCTAATACCGATTCGCTAGGATTTTTCGTATGCCAGATAATTGTCATTGTTGTTTTTGGATTATCGTTCCATAATAAGTAAGGTCCATCGTCATAATTGTATAATTGTGCATTTGGAAAAAAGTATAAAACGAATGCTAATATAGAAAGAGACCAAACGAAGAATGCTATAAAGAAGGAAGCTATAAGACATTTCTTCGAAAATTTAAGCCTTTCTTGTATTTTAAAATTCCTAGCTATTTTAACGATAGATTTAATAAAGAAATATAGCGGAATTATTATTAGAAAAAGAAGGGGTATAAAGATTAGTAAAAACATTAAGGGATCCCATATGATGTGGCTTTTTATCAACCAGAAGATTAAAGTTCCCCAAAATATCAATAATATGGAATTTAGTAGATAAAATACAAACCAAATTACATTTTTTTTCTTTAGATCCATGTTTTTAAATTATATCTAGGTTATGATGTTTTATTGACTCGAAGTTATTATATATTCAAATTAAATATTATTTAACAGTTATCTAAGGTTAAATTTCTAGGAAATTAAAAGGAACACATATTTTTATATAGTATTCAATTACTTCGTAATATTAAATTACTTTTTTAATATGCCATAAATCCTAAAAAAATGATTGAAGCACTAAAAAATAGCACTATAACAAAAGAATTAGATAAATTAGATTTAGTCAATGGAATAAGTGGGACTGCTATCGTAAATCGAAATGGATTGATTTTAATTTCTAGATTACCAAGGCACATAGACGATCGTAAATTTGGTGCTATGGCAGCTACCATGTTTGAGGCAATGGAAACCGCGGGAACAACATTTAAGGATAATGTCGTTAATTTAACTGTAGAATTTGATGAGGAACAACTAATTATTTACGCAATTAATAAAGAATTAATTTTTATTACCTTATTTGAGTTGAATATTGACTTGGGAATAATTTTAATTGAAGTTGAAGAATTAATAAAATTTATTCAAAAATTTTTAGAGGTTGAATGAAAATTCTTACTGAAGCTCAAAAGAAAAGATACTCCAGGCAAATCTTGTCGCCCTCTATAGGTGAAGAGGGTCAAGAGAAGCTATCAAAAATTAGAGTCTTACAAATAGGTGCTGGAGGATTAGGATCCCCTTTTGCACTTTATCTTGTAGCAGCAGGTATAAAAGAATTAACCATCTTAGATAATGACACTCTCTCGATATCCAATCTTCAAAGGCAAATTTTATATAAAGAATCTCAAATTGGAAGAGAAAAAGTGCTTGCTGCTAAGGAAAGTTTAGCTACATTAAATTCTGATGTTGAAATTAATGTTTTTAGTGAATATGTAGATGAAAATTCTGTCGTGAAGTATATAGAAAACAAAGACTTTATAGTTGATTGTAGCGATAATTTTAAAACTAAATTTCTTGTGAACGAAGTAGCGGTGAATTATGGTATTAAAGCAGTCATAGCGGGCATTAAAGACTTTTACGGTCAGATAATTACCATAGATCCAAAAAAAACTGCTTGTTATGAATGTGTTTTTAATAAACCTGAAATTAATGATTCTAAAGAAGGACCTCTCCCAGTGATTGGAGTAACTCCGGGAATATTGGGTACTTTGGAGGCTTTGGAGGTTATTAAAACATCATTGGGGTTGCCTAATCTAGAAAATAAGTTACTTATGGTTAATCTGCTAAATTTAATGTTTAACACTATTGATATTGTAAAAAATCCTGATTGCTTTTGTTCAAAATAAGTATAAATAAAAAAATAGTAAAATTTAAGAACTTTTTTTTTTTAATTTTAGATTCCTGCTTTTGCGATGATGTAAGCCACACAACCATAGAATAAGCCATTCACAATCCCTGCAATAAAGATTACGAGGATTGTTCCTAATTCGCCATAAGTTGCTACTTTTCCAAACCAATCGATCGCTAGGGACGAAGAATAAAGTTGTCCTATTCCAAGAAGAATAGAATATACTACTGCTGATAATAAAGCCGTAGTTAACCAGGCTCCAAAAGCGGTCTTATTTGACTCTCCCAGAAATGATGCAACAATGACTGCGATTAAAGAAGGGAGGAACAATCCTAGAAAAGTCATTAAATCAGTTAAAATATCGGTGGTCGTTAGCAATGGAAGAATTCCACTGGTGGTCCATGCGTCGCCTGGAAAAGTGAAAATAGGGGCGAAAATCATAGTTATAATAAGCATAATGTCTGTTGTTGGAAAACCGGGTATTGTAAATACCGCAAATAATGCAAATACTGTGTTTAATCCTAAATAAATTATGAGTGTTACGACGAAAGTTTTTATAAAATTCATTTTCTTCAAGCTCTTTTTTTTGTGTTATGTTTTAAGATTTCTTTATGTATCTAATGTATATAATCTTATATAAATATTTTAGAGAGTTTTAATAAAACCATTATAATATCATGATAGTAATTAGATCTAAAACAAAGAATTAAAAAAAAAGATTTTTAGAATTATGAATATTCAGAATTCTTTTCAAAAAACTCTTTGAACAGCTTTCCGTTTTCAACATACCCCCTGGATGCCTTTACTCCTTCCATCTTACCAGTTTGATGTAATTGCTTCTTAACTACAGCTGGAACGCCTACAGCTAAATTTCTTTGGGGTATTTCCTTACCTATTAACACACCACCTGCGCCTAGAACGGCTCCATCTCCCATTTTGGATCTATGTAATACATTAGCGCCTATTCCAACCAGACACCCGTTTCCAATAGTGCACGGCCCATGAATCATGGCGTGATGACCAATGATACAATCATTGCCTATGTTTACTGTAGAACCTATTTCGTTATGAATAGTTACATTTTCTTGAATGCTGGTATTGTCACCGATAATTATTGTTCCCCAATCTCCCCTTAGAACAGCTCCGAACCAGATATTGCTTCTTTCTCCAATTGTAACATCCCCTATTATAACTGCTGTTGGAGCGATGTAAGCAGTTTCATGGATTTGAGGTTTTTTTCCCGTTTTCGGAGAAGGCATTATAATTGTCATGATATCCATTCCAAAATTCCGTTTTTTAAAAATTAAGAAGTAGGGGTTAAATTTTAAATTTATTGAATAAAAAAAATTAATTAAAGTAAGTTAATTCAGTAAATTAGCATCTTCTAATATTTTTTTGTGATCGAATGCTAATTCAATGTCCTTAAGCTGGTTTTTAGGTAAAAGCTCTACTTTTTTAGAATCATCGCCACTTCTCATTTTTGTGATATCTCCAATAATTGAACATTTATAAGCTGTAGAATGTATATCGCCTCTGGGATCTCGTCCTTCTTCAGTGTATAGGCCAATTTTATGTAGAATTTTCACATCTAAATTAGTTTCTTCCTTGACTTCTCTAACTAACGCTTTAATCGCACTTTCTCCTTTTTCTATAAAACCTCCTGGTAATGCATAATAGTCTTGAAAGGGAGGATATTTTCTTTTTATTAAAATTACATTTCCTGCGTTATCCTCAATTACAGCGTCAACTGTTTTTCCAATTTCAGCCTTTTTAATTTGTATACGGTTGTTCAGATAATATCCTATTGTTGCTACCAGTATTCCTATAATTATAATTGCTATCGAACCATTTAATATTGATGTAAATAGATTTTCCTGTTGTAAATTTAGCCAAATCATAATAACACCCACTAAATCGGCTAAGATTCCTGCTCCAAAAAGTAAATTTAATAAATTTAATCCTCTTTCAGTTCTTTCTTGGTTTTCGTCGCTCTTTTTATGATATAAGTCTTCCATTACATCGTAAATTGAATTAAACTTTTGATTTATTCGTTCTACTATATTCTCTATTCCAAATTCAGTTAGTAGATGTTTCAATACGCTCGTGTAATGTTGTCTTCTATTATAATCTAGCTCGTTATATATTGCGCTAAGAGTAGTTTGAATCATTCCTCTTAATAATCTTAAGTTTCGAATTTTTTGTTCTATTATTTTTAATCCTTGAAATGCTTGTGATTGAGTTTTTAGAAACAATAAGTCTAACGATTCGTTTATTGAGCGTAAAACAAACAATACAGCTCTAAGTTTTGGGGTAGGATCTATAACATATTGTTTCATGTAGGATTTAAAGAATTTTTCATAATTTTCCTCAGCCATGTAAATAAAACCAGAGTTTCTTCTTAAGAAGTGTAGCTCTGAAAGCCGATTGGATAAATTATTTTCAATTCTCTTGTTAAGTAATGTTTCAGAATAATCTTCCCATTGTCCTGAATAGATTTCAGTCCAGTAAGCAATTACTTTCTTATATTTTTCGATATTATCGGGATTCCAGACGATATTATTTGGTTCGCTTTCGTTAGAAGTTATAAACACATAAATAGGGCTTTCAGTATCAAAATGAATGCCTTCATTTCCAGACTTATAGTTATAATCTTTAAGGATATTTAGAACAAGAAAGGGAACTTGTTGTATTATAAGGGGTTTTAACGATTTTTTACTCGACGGATCGTCTTTATAGTGTTCAACTTCAAATTGGAAATATCCTAAGGTATTAAAGCCTCTCTCAGAATTTTCATCCTTATAGAGGAAATTAGATAAACATTTAACCCAACTGCATTTAATAGAAATATGTTTTATTAGTTCCAAGATATCAGTTTTAAGATCTTCTCGATATATATCTTTTTCCTCTAAATTTTTAAACTTAGTTTTGATAAGATCCTCGATTTCCTTACTTTTTGCCTCTGCGTTAATATTAGCGCTGTTTATGAAAGCACTAACGTACCAAAACTCCTCTTTATAAATAAATTGTAAGGGTTCATTCAATGTATTCCACTTTATAATTATTATAAATTCAATTAAATTATATTAAATATTAATTACTTTTGATTATTTAAGAACTTCACAATATATATTGAAGAAAATGTCAGTCACACAGATACAAGAAGAAATTTTAAAACTTAAAAAAGAAACGGGGACAACAATTTTAGCTCACTATTACCAACCTATAGAAATCCAAAATATTGCAGATCATTTAGGTGATTCTTTAGGCTTATCCCGGCTTGCGAATAAAGCAGACACAGATTACATTATATTTGCTGGTGTAGATTTTATGGCAGAGACAGCTTCAATTTTAAATCAAAATAAAAAAGTTCTGATACCAAATCCCGAGTCAAGTTGCCCAATGGCAGCTTATTTAACAGCGGATAAAGTAAAAGAGTTCAGATTAAACAATTTCAATTTACCAGTAGTAGTTTATGTTAACTCTACAGCAGCAGTTAAAGCGGAATCAGACATCTGCTGTACCTCTTCAAACGCAGTTAAAATTGTAAAGCGAATTAGTTCAGAATTCAATACAAAAGCAGTATTATTTGGACCCGATGCGAATTTAGCAGATTATGCCGAGCAAAAATCAGGAATCAAATGCATTAAAATGCCCGAAAAAGGAAATTGCTACGTGCATTCTCAATTAACTATTGAAGATATGGAGAAAATCAGAATTGCTTATCCTAAGGGTAAAATATTAGTTCACCCCGAATGTATTAGAGAAGTCAGAGATTTAGCAGAATTTGTAGGTTCTACAACACAATTGTATAACCGAGTAAAAAATAGCACTACATCGGAAAATGAGTTTTGTATCGGAACAGAAAAAGGTTTAATGGAGAGAATGGCACAAGATTTCCCTAATAAGAATTTCCACCTTATTAGTGAGAAACTTCTATGTCATAATATGAAAAAGAACACGATAGAACTTATGAGGTACGTACTCGATCATTTAGATGATCCGATGTTTGAGGTAAAAGTTCCTTCTGAAATTGCAAAAAAAGCATTAATCCCAATCGAAAGAATGCTAGATTATTCCTAGTTTGATAATATTGTAATAATTTAGAAAGATAAGAAGTTATTTTTGAAAAATTTTACTCGAACTATAATTTAACCTATATAGTAATTGGAATTTCTTGCTATGTAAAATTTTAATATCTACAAGGACAAGTAACCTGACTTACCTATGTAGAATTACTATTTCAACCACGCTAAATAATTAATTTAAGCAATTCCTAAAAATTTTGTTATTCGTAATTGCTTTTTATCATCAAGATAACTCAGGAAACTTCTGGTAGGATTACCTGAGCACAAGGCAGTTTTAGAGTTTTTCTGCTCATACCTGTTGATATCTTTAAGATCAAAGTTAAAATTAATCATCTGAGCTCTAATCCTTAATAGCCATTTGACAAAATGTTTGTATAATCTATTATTAGCTCTCGCTCTTGAGGAGTAAATTTTTTCGTAATATTGGACTTCTTCATTAGTATAATCGGTATAATACCTGAAATTCTGTCCCATCCAAAAATATCTCATAACTGAATCTGAAAAAGCTCTAATTCTACATCCTGTTAATTTAACAATCTGTAAGTTGGGTAACTCATTCAAACATTCTGGTATTTCTTTAATATCAATATTTCCAGACAGATCTAGCAACTCTAAGTTTTTAAGTTCTTCAATCCCTTCAATTTTCCCAATATAGTTATTTTTTAAAATCAGCTTCTTTAAATTCTCTAAGCGATCTAAACCTTTTATTTTAGTAAGTCTATTATTACTTAGATCTAGATGCTCTACATTTGCTTCGATTTCTTCTAAACCTTTAATATCTACGACATCTTCAATCATTTTATTACGGAGATTTAGAAAATTATTTTGCAGAATTCCAATTAATTTGTCTTTGTATGTAAGCAATTTAAAATCTAAATTCTCATAATTTACTAAAGCTTTGTTCAGAAATTTAAGGATAGGAAAACTTCTATTGTTTTTATATCGACTATAAATAATTTCAACGAATGCCTGTTTTAATTCATTAGGAATGTTTTCTATCGATTTAATTAGGAGTAAATACTTGAAGGAGAACCGAAAATTATGCATAAACTTCGAAACTTGTAATTTGATTTCTTTCTCAGATACGGGATCGTTCAGAGTTTTTAATTGTGTTGAAATTTTTCTTGAAAATTCTTTAATACTAGGAAAATCGATGTCAATTAGGATACTTTCAAATTCATCTTCAGTCAAATAATGTAAATAACCGTTTTGAGTAAGAAACCTAACTACAGTTGGATGTCCGGTAGCATATCTCATAGCTATTTCTTCTTTAAATTTTCTTCTGGCTATCAGATCTCCAGCATCACAGAGTGCTTTCAATAAGGGAAATGCTAAATTACGATGAAGAATTCGAGTATCATAATCATTATCAACCCAAGCTTGAAGATTAGAGCAATGACCCCAAAATTCTGTTTCCGGAGGGACTAATCTATGATTTTGCTCCATCTTACGACTCAATTTCACAGCTGCTTCGTCAATTGAGCGGATTTCGTCATATTTTTCAACTCGATCCACTGAAATGTCTAAAAGTAAATACATGCATTGCCTAAAAGGGCGATTATTGACATAAATAATTGTTCTTCCCCCCTCCAACTTCAATGTTAAAAAATCGTTGATTTTAAAATCTCTAATAGTGGTGTGCCCTAACATAATAAAATGGAATTAATTATATGGCAATAGAATGGATGGATTTAATGTCTAACTGACAATATAAATCAGTTACTAAAAATCTCAGTTTTTTTTAATTTTTAAATGATAACAGTCTGCAATAAAATTAGATTATTATTGAGTTAACTATTGCTATTACATTTTTTTTCTCAAAGGAGTAAGGCACTCAGGGCACTCAACCCAACTTGGTTTTACATAATAATTGCAATTTGGATTAGGACATTCAATTTCTTTTTCTCCTTCAATAGATGTAATTTTATATGCAACACTTAAATCACTTGCTGCCTCAATATCCTTTATTAATTCATAGTTTTCGAAGTTTAATCCGCATCTAACACATATATTTGATAGATCATTTTTTAACACTGTTTTACCACATTTTGGGCAAAAACCGCGTAGTAACTTTAGACTTTGAAATAATTCGGTCTCCTCAGATTCTGAGATTGAAATTAGATTTAAATCTTCATATCGCTCAGAATCGTTTATAATATTATATAAAGAGTTCTTTCCACCTACTGCTTTTAACAGTTTTTTAGACTGTAACGCAATATCCATCAGTGATGTTCTTGGAATACCCATCTCTAGAGCATATTTAATTATCATTTTCTCAACCAACATTTCAAATGGCTCTTTTATTCCGCTGATCCCTTGAGATTCGTTTATATCCCATATTAATTCCATTTCTAATAATTTCTCAGTTATATCTTCAGATAATTTATCTAAATCTAAGTCAGAGATCATTTTTTCTTCAGCTATGCTCAACTCAACAATCTCGTTTATCAAATTATCTTTAATTAATCGTATGGTCGTAACGCCTAGTACATCTTCTCTGTGAAAAAAGAATTTATCTTCACCCCGACTAAACATATATAATCCTAAATCGCTGGATAAAAGGCGATCTACATAAAAATCTATTCTTAATTTCTTTACATTATAGTGTTTACAGAATTCTATAATCTCAAATTTGAAATCTCTTGTTAGAACGGAATTGTTGTAGATGTAAAAGAGCGTAAGATATAAATCACGATTTTGTTCTATAAAAAAATAATTTTCACCCATATTAATAATATTTCGAGTGATATCTGTTATTATAGATTCTGCAACGCTAATTTCTTTGTAAAAGTTTTTTAATTCAGAAAGGTTCAAAATAAGATCATTAATTTCACTAAAATTAATTGATTCATCATTACTAATATAATCCTCACCAAGCTTTTCAGTACCTAAATCTGTTATAAAATAGCGCTGTTCTTGGATGTTCTTTGAAGGATTTCTATAAATTTTTTTTTCAACATTATTTTTAGAGATATGGAACTTTATATATTTAGATACTGTAGATCTACTCAAACCAGAATATTCTATAATATTCGTAAATCGCAATGGTCCTAAATTCCGTAATAAATAAAGAATCCGCAAATCGTTTTGATCAATTTTTTTTATTTCTGATAAAACTTTTTCCTTTACTTTAGCAGTTACCACGAATTTAGACATAAATATTAAAAAGATATTTAGAAATTTATACTTTTGGTTATACTTATACTTTAGTTTTAGGTAGATTGACTTTAAGGAATTATGAATCTGGACCTTGTTTTATCTAAAAATACATTCTTAACCAACTAAACTTCAATTTAATCAAAAATACCTTTGTTTTTAATTAAAAATTTTCACATTATTATAGTAATAATTTAAATAATGTAAAAAAAAATACAACTAAAAAGGATGTGAAAAACTCACGACCCAATATCGCTTTAGATTAACTGGTGTTCCACCAGATCAGGCTATTAAATTAATTGAAGTAGATCCAAACCAATCTATAGCAGAAATTAAAAAAACGGTTCAACGGGAATATAAACTTAATCCTATTCTTGCTATTCAATTTATCTTTAAAGGAAAAGTACTTCCTGACCAGTTAAAGTTCGCTAAAATAGGAATTCATCCAAAAAAGGATGTAATTACCGTAATGGCTACGCAGGCTGGCGGATAAAATATAAGTTTTAAATATTTTTTTCTCTTTCTATTTTATTTTGCTAAATCTTTTAACTTTCTACAAATGAATACTAATTATGGGTTATATAACCAAAGTAGCTATTCAGAAAATTAAAAATGAGGATGTAAAATCATCTGTTTTTTCAGCACTTGAACTTATTAATGCTCAACAACTAATGCAAAAAGATAATATGGTAGTGCTATTAAAACCGAATATCTTAATGGGTAAACCAGCTGAGAGAGCAGTTAATACTCATCCAGAAGTTGTTCGGGCTGTGATTCAATGGGTAAAAAAATTCAATCCATCAAAAATTTACGTAAGTGATTCTGCTGGGGGTCAAAAACCCGGGATTACAGAAACAGCCATGAAAGAAAGTGGTATCCAGGATATTTGCGAAGAAGAAGGAGCAATCTGTATACCTTTTGAAAAAACTGAGCGTGTAATTTATGAAGTCAAAGATCCTTTCGAATTGAAAGAGATATCGAGTTCTCTTTTGATTAAAGAAGCAGATTTGATCATTAACATTCCTAAAATTAAAACCCACTCGCAATGCACCTTAACATGCTGTATTAAAAATATGTTTGGGACCGTGCTTCTGGCAAATAAAGCTAAAACCCATGCTCAAGCAGCAATCTTGGAGCGATTTTGTTCGGCATTAGTAGATATATATTCAATATCTAAACCGCAATTAACGGTTATAGATGGGTACTACTGTCAAGAAGGCCAAGGTCCCTCTAGCGGCGATGTGATTAAATTAGATATAATTTTAGCCGGATATGATGGCGTTGCTCTTGATACTGCAGTGTGTAAAATAATTGGATTTGAACCAGAAGAAATATTGTATTTAGAAAAAGCTGAAAAAAAGAAATTGGGAACTACTGACTTAGAAAGCGTAGAATTTCTCGGAGAGCCTATTGAATCTGTTTTTCGACAATTTAAACGCCCAAAACTTCGACCAATATCAATGCCTTTACCAAAATGGTTGGCAAATTATATTGGAAAAACAATATTTAAAGCCTCAGTAAAGTTCAATAAAGAGAAATGCAAGTTGTGTTCTACTTGCTGGACTAATTGCCCAGTTAATGCGATTACACCGCCTGATGAGATAAAAAAAGGAAATATTCCAAAATGGGATAAGAATAAGTGTATTACTTGTTTCTGTTGCGTAGAATTATGTCCCCATGAAGCGGTCAAGTTCAAAATTAACTATGTAAAAAATGCTTTATTATCTTGGATTGGATTATGTTGTATTGCAATCCTAGCGTTAATTATCTTAGTTTCCTCATGGAACCTAATAAATTAGACATTAAAGTATAATAAAACAAAAATTAAAATCTATAGCGATAAGAGTTATATTATAAGTTCATAAACAATTCATTTGTCTAGAAAACATTTTAATGAAGCTTTTATACTCTTAATTTTATTATGTTAGTAATTCTAACTTTTAATGAATAATTATAACAAATTATGATGTAGAATGAGTCTTGAACCTTTAGAAATTTTAAATGGTAGTTTTAGCCTCATTTTTGTGCTTATATCAATGATAGTAGGAATTACTATTGCATCAAAATATCGCCAGTTCCGAAATGTGACCTATTTATTGATCGGAATAACTTGGATTGGTTTAACAACACCCTGGCTTCCTAGCACGGTATCATTTTTGAAATATCTTATCACGACTACTGGAATTGATTCAGTTACCTATTTTGCAATCGGAAATATCGCATCTCCTTTAATTTTAGTAATCTGGATATATTCCTTTACGGAATTTAAATTCCAGAATAGAAAAAAACTATTGATGATAATATATATAATAGTTGGGTTAATGTTTGAGATATATTTCGTTTATTTCCTTACTATTGATCCAACTGTTATTGGAAGCCTTTCTGGAGATTTAGATGTGACTTATAGAGGAGTAGTGTTACTTTGGGCCATATTTATTGTTTTAACTGTTTTAGTTACGGGATTATTTTTTGGTCGTGAATCCATGAAATCAGAAGATTCAGAAATAACTCTTAAAGGTAAATTTCTGACAGTTGCATTTGTTTCATGGGCCATTGGTGCAGTAATGGATGCCGCTCTACCTTTAAATATAGTCACTCTTACGATAGCGAGGATTATCTTAATTTCAAGCGCAATAGAATTCTATATTGGGTTTATCTTACCTAAGATAGTCAAAAAAATATTTCTTAATAAAAAATAACTTTTTTTCATTCAAATAGATTATTTCTTTATCGGAAGATAAAGTAAATTCTGAAATTTTCCATCGATATTAACGGTACATTCAAATTTTAATTCAATTTAAAAAATGACCTTCGAGTTAAAATTTAAGAATAGTGAAATTTTAAATTTTAAACTATAAATGGGAATCGTTTTAAAAATCTACAAGCAACCAAAATTTAAATTGATTTTTAAAATACTTAATGATAATTTTTAAAACAGAATTTTAATTTCCAAACATATGGAGATTAAAAATAAAAATACTTGAGAACGATTAAAAAACTATGAAGTTCATAATACTCAACGGTTCGCCAAAGGGGAGAGAATCTGTAACCATGCAATACATTTTATACATTAAGAAAAAACATCCGGAACATGAATATAATATAATAAACATCGCACAAACAATTAAAAAGATTGAAAATGACGAAAAGAGATTCGAAGACATTATCCTTCAGGTAAAAGAATCAGACGGTGTAATATGGGGTTTTCCCTTATATGTAATGCTAGTTTGCTCCCAATATAAGCGGTTTATTGAATTAATTTTCGAAAGAAATTCTGAAACCGCATTCGAAAATAAATATACTTTTGTCTTATCAACCTCTATTCATTTCTACGATCATACTGCCCAGAATTATATGAATAGTATCTGTGATGACCTTAAAATGAAGTATGTGGGTTATTATTCTGCAGACAGTTGGGATCTTCTTTACCCCAAACGACGAGCAGGATGGCTTTTATTCGTTGAGGAATTTATAAAACATGTTGAAAATAAATATCCTACTTCAAAACACTACGCTCCTTTAAATATGAGAGACTTTAAATATACTCCTGGCAAAATATTAGATGATTCAAAGAAAATCGATACGCATGGTAAAAAAATTCTTATTCTTAGTGATGAGACTAACGAAAACTCCAATTTAGGAAAAATGATTAAAAGGTTTAAAGACTCTTTTTCAAGCGAGATTGAAATCATAAATTTATATGATATCGATATTAAAGGGGGATGTATCTCATGTCTACAATGTGGTTACGATCATAAATGTTCCTATTTGGGAAAGGATGGTTTTATCGAATTCTGGGAAAATGTAGTTATGACTTCGGATATTCTTGTTTTTGCTGGCGTAATTAAAGATAGATATCTTTCATCAAGATGGAAGATGGTTCAAGATCGGGCTTTCTATATGACTCATACACCAACTCTAATAGGAAAACAGATGGGTTACATTATTTCTGGCCCTTTTAATCAAATTCCAAATCTTGCTCAAATGTTTCAAGCTCATGTAGAAATTCAAGACTCAAATTTTGTAGACATTATTACTGATGAATTTGGAACATCAGAAGACATAGATGCCTTACTGCTCGATTTTGCTAGGAGATTAGTTACATTTTCCAAAGCAGATTACATAAAACCAATAACTTTTTTAGGAGAAGGAGGTAAAAAAATATTTCGAGATGATATCTATGGAAGAAATCGATTTGTATTTCTAGCCGATCACGAATACTACGAAAAACATGGATTTTATGACACTTTCCCGCAAAATGACGAACGCGCAAAAAAATTGAACGAAAAATTGATTCCATTAATGAGAATAGATAAGGTTAGGAATAAAATCAACATGAAGCAAGAATTTCTCCGCCCATTCTTGAAGGTAACTGAAGATCCAAATAAATAAAAAATATAGATTTAGAAGGTATGATAATGGCATGGGGTGGCTCGTTAAATAAAGAGGGTTCTGATCATGTGAGAAACATAAGAGAAGCTGACAAGGTTATAAAGTTTCTTGAAAGATTAAAAAAAGAACTAAATGACGAGGAAAAACAAATTTTTTCAAATACAATAAATATTATCGTAAACCATTACACTAAAGAATCTTAGAATGATACTCAAACCTTAAATGGAGTCAATTAATTTCTTAATTATTTCTATTAGTTTATCTGCTTCAGTTTTTAATGTTTTAGTTAGATTTATTTCAAAAAAAGGTAGATCAATGTTATTTGATCGCTCCTCGAGAGTCAAATCATCTTGTTTGTATAGTTTTAACTCTTTAAAACCCTCAAGACTTTCCGGAACAAATCCAATCATAAAGATATTTAATTCTGGTAATTTTTCAACAATTAAATCAATTACTACGTGTACAGGAATAGTATGTGTAGATATTGGCACATATTCCTTAATGCTTTCACGTTCCAATATCGTAACCATTCCAGGGGGCTTATTTACAGTACAGGTGTCTATAAGGATTAGATAAGTTGGTTTAAAAGTTACGACATCATCAATTCGAGCCATGGGATCTGTTCCAGCGTTTATGAATAGAATTTTTTTGCTTGAATAATCTAAAAGTTCACTGATAATATAGGGTCCAACGCCGTCATCGCTTAATTTCTCCTCTCCAATCCCCATAAAAACTATGTTTTTAACGCCTTTAAGTCTTTTCAAGAGTTTTTCATATAAATTTTCCATGGCTAGGTGATAAATTGTATAACTGAACATTAATTTTTGCATTTCTATAAAAAAAAATATAAGAATAAATTTTAGTTAATTTTTTTTTTTACTCTTCTATTTTTTTATTATGTTATTAAAAGGGAAAACCATAGTAATCACAGGATCGGGAAGAGGTATAGGAAAATCTGTAGCTATCGCTTGTGCAAAAGAAGGTGCAAACCTTGGTCTTACTGCAAGAACTATTGATGAATTAAATGAAGTTAAAGATGAGATTATTAATTTAGGAACTGGAGTAAAGGTATCAGTTAAAACCTCAGATGTGACTAAATATGAAGAAATTGAAGACGCATTTAAGGTATTTCATAAGGATTTAGGAGAATTTAATGGAGTAATTGCTAACGCAGGATATTCGAGGATGTGGGATAGCCATGAATTTGATAGTAATAAATTTTCTGAGATACTGACTATTAATGTATCAGGTGTATTTTTTGCTTTTAAAGCAGCTTATCCTTATCTTAAGAAAGATGATAAGAATAATAAATCAAGATTCATTATCACTGGAAGTGCAGCGTTTACGAATCCTATGCCAAAGCTTGCTGCCTACACCGCAAGTAAATATGCCGTAGTAGGCTTACAAAATGCATTAGCATTAGAATATAAAAAAGAAAATATTAATTTTAACATGGTTCTACCTACTCAAGTAGATACACGTATGCTGAGAGGAAGTAAGGCAGGAGATGGAAAAAAACCTCCAAATGTCATGAACCCTCAGGAGCTTAACGACTATTACTTATTTCTTCTAAGCGATAAAGCAAATAAAACTGATAACGCACTAATTTTCACTAACGATTTTAACGAAGTAAGAAATCTATTATCTAGGACTCCTCTCGTAAAACGAGAAAATTGGGAAGTTTTTAAACCATACTTGGAAGAAAATGCTCCCAAAATCTATTCTAATGTTAAGAAACTTGGAAATTTAGTAGAATTTCTAATAAATTCTACTGAATGATTTATTCAATAAATCTTACATCAATAATTGAAGTTTATTTCATTTAATGCGTTAAATTCATTAATTATTAACTGCTAGGTTATAATAGAATATGAATGAAACTCCAAATGAAAAGGTCGAAAAAGTACAGTTCGAGGGAGTAATTAACCAAGGAAAAGTTATTATTACTGACAAAGATTGTATTGAAGAGTTTTATAGAAATTCATATATTGGCACGCTTGAAAAGAATAGCGAGGGTGGAGAAATTTTAGTTTTAGGGCCTTTAGAAGTTCTGTTATTATGTGAACGAAATCGGATTTTATTGTACAAAAATAATGATAAGAATAATGATCTATACGATTTTGAGGGTTTACTAACATATTTCACGGAATATGATGATAATTTATGGCGAAAGTACATTATTTATATGGATTTGCGAAAAAGAGGATATATCGTAAGAAATGGATATGGAGAAGGGATAGATTTTTTGGTGTATAAACGTGGGGCTGATTTTGAAAAAGATTCCGCTAAATTCTTGATATATCCCGTATTTGAGGGTTATCCTATAGATTTAAGGGAATTGGATAAAATGTCTCGCGTGGCTATGAGCTCTCGAAAGGATCTTATTGTAGCTACCGTCGATAGGCTAAGTAAGCCAATATATTATAGCGTGAATAAATTTGAAATTATTAATAAAGTAGAGAAAAACGAAGACTGAAATGTCAAACAAATACGCGTGTGATACTTCTGTTATATTTAATGGTCTCGTCTTAAATTTAATTACAGATGGAGAATTGGGGGAAAAACCAGAAGTTTTCATTTCAGAAGTCGTCATAGCGGAAGTGGAATTTCGCACAAATGTTCAAAAAGAAATAGGGGCATATGGTTTAAATGTATTAAAAGAATTACGAAAATTGCATCAAGAAGAGAAAATTACGCTTAATATTGTGGGCAAAAGACCTACAAGAGAAGAAATTAAAATGAGTCCTGGAGGAGAACTTGATGCGCTTATTAGAAAATCTGCTTTAGAATATGGCGCAACTTTAATTACAGCTGATAGAATTCAAGGAGATGTAGGAATTTTTGAAGGAATACAAATAATGTATGTAAAGGAAAAAGCCTTTCCAAAAGAATTTGACCTTTCTTCTCTTAAATTGTTAAAATATTTTGATGAAACCACAATGAGTGTGCATTTAAAGCAAGGATTACCTCCTTATGCCAAAAAAGGTAGCCCAGGAAGCTGGTATTTAGAGAAAATTGGCGATAATCCATTATCTGCCAAAGATGTTGAAGAAATAGCAATCGAAATAATAGAGATGGTTAGGGAAGACGATCACTCGTTTGTTGAAATTGAGAAAAATGGTGCTTTAGTTGCCCAGTTGAGAGAATTTAGAATAGTAATAACTAGACCTCCTTTTTCAAATGATGTTGAAATAACTGCTGTACATCCACTTGTTACGCTTTCATTGAAGGACTATTCGATTGATGCAAAATTAAATAATAGATTACAAAAAGCAGAAGGTATTTTAGTAGCTGGCGCTCCTGGTGCAGGTAAGAGTACTTTCTCAGCAGCTTTAGCAAATTATTATTTAGAACAAGGAAAAGTTGTGAAAACACTAGAAAGCGTCCGAGATTTACAAGTTAAACCCGAAATTACGCAATATACCAAATTGGAGGGAAGTCTTGAAAATTCAGCTGATATTTTACTCCTCGTTCGACCAGATTTCACAATTTTTGACGAAGTACGCACTACAAAAGATTTTCAGATCTACGCTGATTTTCGTTTATCTGGAGTTGGTATGGTCGGAGTAGTTCATTCTTCATCGGCTATTGACGCAATACAGCGTTTTATTGGTCGCATAGAGCTTGGTATGCTTCCATCAATTATTGATACAATCGTATTTATTGAAGGAGGGGATATCTCTACTGTTTTGATTATAAAAATGACAGTTAAAGTGCCTCATGGATTTAGAGACAAAGATTTGGCACGACCCGTTGTTGAAGTTAGAGATTTTAGAACGACTCGTCTTTCATATGAGATTTATTCTTTTGGTCAAGATATAGTCATTAATCCAATTAACCCTATAGAACCTAAGGACTCTTTTATGCGTGAGGAGCACTTTAAAAAAGAGTTTTTGAGTAAAAAAAAAAAAGATATAAAAATTGAGCTAGATATCAAAGTTAGTAAGCAAAAGATAATAATAAATGCAGATCCAGTATACGCTAGTAGTAATATTATTGTGTTTGCAGATGATCAGGAAGTTTTTACAGGATCATTGAGTCGATCAAGCAATATAACGCTTTCTCTCTCAAATAAGGAAGGCCGGAAACTTCTTAAAGAACACGACAGAGATAAACATATCTATGGAATTATAAAATAGATATCTAATTATTTGTCATATTTAAACAAAAGATTTAGACATAATCTCATCTAACTTCTTTATTGTTTTGCAAGTGCTGTGTTAGCTCTTTCGATGTTGTCAACTCCGATAACTATTTTATTATTCTCAGCAAAATAGATCAAGTCAATATTCACACCTAAATTACCTATCTTGCGAGCCATTTTCCCTCCTGTCCCTGGCTTTCCCGCTATATGACCAATGTCTTGAACGATAACTTCACGAACACCACTAATCTCAAATCCTGCTTCTTCAAGTATAGAGCGTGCAACAGTTTCTTCTTCAACTAATATATGTATAATTGCCTTATCTTTTAACGGAATTCCACATAAACCTTCCATATTTATACCGTTTTTGCCTAGAATTTCCCCCATATCAGCTAGTGCACCGGGACGATTTTCCAAAATAACAGCTATATCTTTCATTTTTTGTTTTCTCTTATTTTTATTATTTTTTTATCAATTTGATTCTTGGGTGATTTTTTTCTAATGCTTAATTATGTCATCTCTATATTTAAGTTTTCTTTTAAAAACTTCTTTCAGGTAATCTGCCTGTGCTAAATATGAAGTGTTTTATTTTTTCAGTATCAATTTTAACCGAGTCTATCATAATTATTATCTGAATTATAGATCATTTTGAAATATCAAGAGTAAATAGAACTTCTCCATATTCCACACTTTTTGATTTAAATGGGTATCCACTGTTATTAAGAAAATGAAGCATTGGCTTGTTTTCAAGGAGGATAGAACCCGTAAAAAACTTATAATTTAATTCTCTTGCAATTATAACTAAATAATTCAATAAAAATTTAGCAATTCCAGTTCTGCGAAAATCTTTCTTCACAACTATTCCTAATTCAACTGTTGAGGGTTGGTGGGTTTTAAAAAATGCAGCTGATGCCACGATTTTTTGTTCTCCTTCTTCAAAATATTCACCAACTAAAATCATGTCAGTAGTATAATCTATATTTGCTAAAGGTTGTACAAATTTGTGAGGAAATTTTCGATCCCGTGAGAAAAATCTCAAATATCTATCATTATCACTTAAAGAATAATAAAGTTCTTGGAGCATTCTCTCATCTGTTGGTTTTATAGGACGAATTTTGATAATTTTTCCATCTTTCATCTGAAAAGCTGTTGCATATTTATCCGGATATAAGCTCACCCGACCATTTATGGAAATAGGTAGTTTTTGATCTGCATAGACATATTTTACCTTTTTAGCGTATTCTAAAAGTTCTTCTCTAAAGTCCGGGTGGGCGATATTTATCATTTGTAAAACTCGTTCCCTGATACTCTTACCAAATAGATAGGCTACCCCCCATTCGGTAACAACATATTGAATATCTCCCCGAGTAATAACCACTCCAGAACCTGATTGAAGATATGGAACAATTCTCGATACTACCGTTCCATCCTTTAAAATTGCAGTGCTAGGAAGGACTGTTATTGGTTTTCCATCTTCAGAGCGATTGGCACCTCTGACAAAATCTACTTGACCACCTATACCACTATAAAACAAGGGTCCAAGCGAATCTGCATTAATCTGTCCCGTTAAATCTATTGTAATTGCCGCATTTATGGCCACTTGCTTTTTATTTCGGCTAATAATGAAAGGATCGTTGCAATAATTACTAGGATGAAACTCTACAAAGGGATTGTTATCTACAAAATCATAAAGCCGCCGGGAGCCCATAACAAAGGAACACACTATTTTTCCTTTATGAAGTGTCTTTTTTTTACATGTAATTACCCCTTTTTCGACGAGATCGACAATTCCATCCGAGAAAACTTCACTATGCACTCCTAAATCTTTCTTATCTTCTAATTCGGTTGATATTGCATTAGGAATGTTCCCAATTCCCATTTGAATAGTGGATTCATCTTCAATAAGGGATGCGACATATTTTGCTATCTTTTTAGTGGATTCATCTGGGGGTTCATACTTAAACTCAATGATATCATGATCTGATAAAATATAGGCGTCTATATCGTTCATATGAATGAAAGAATCTCCGAGTGTACGTGGCATCTTAGGATTAATTTCAGCTATCACAAATTCAGCTACCTCGGCTATAGGTTTTGCAATATCTACATTAATACCATAACTACAAAATCCAAATTCATCAGGAGGGCTTATTTGAATAAGAGCAGTTTTTAAATGCATTTGGCCCTTTTCAAAGAATTTTGGAATGTCTGAAAGTAGCATTGGGGTGTAATCTGCGAATCCCCTTCTGACAGATTCTCGAAGATTTTCACTGATAAAAAAAACATTATGCCTAAATAAATCTTCATTACCTCCCACAGATTTATAATAATCGAGATCGGACAGACTTATAAAATGAATCATCTCTACATCAGAAAGCTGAGGACCGAGTTCAATAAGTTTTGATATAAGATCTATAGGTTCAGAACATCCAGAATCGATAAAAACCCGATCTCCCGGTTCAATATATTTTTTAATTGCTTGCTCTGCACTAACATGCTTCTGTTTATATTTCTCTAAATTAGAAAGCTTAATGTTTATCATTTCTTTTGACATAATTTTCACCTATTTTTAATGATACTAATATTTTAATTAGTTTCCATCATTTTTTTTACTCTCATAACAATTTTGGGAAGAATATCTCCAATTTGATCAAAGAACCTTAAATCAGCTTCACTATCATACGGAGTTTCACCCTTGTTAAGAATAATTAATTTGGCACCATTTCTCCAAGCAATTCCAGGCATATTTGCGGCAGGGGTTACAACTAAAGAAGAGCCGATTACAAAGAAAACATCGGCACTTTGAGACTTTCTCATAGATTCTTCAAGTTCGTCCATTGGTAATGGATCACCAAAATTGACAATACTTGAAATAAGCCTTCCACTACAATTTGGACATTCAGGTTGATTATTCTGGACCTGATTTGTTCTATATCCTTGACCCCACTTTTTTTTATCCCATCCTGCCTCTTCAAATGTCAATTTTTTTCCACACTCCAAACATTTCATAAAATAATGATTTCCATGAAGTTCTGCCAACTTTTCAAAGGGGATTCCAGATTTAGCGTGAAGTCCATCTACATTTTGAGATATCAAATAACTCAATTTACCCAAATTTAATAGGTCTGCTATAGCGTAATGTCCTTTATTTGGTTTAACTTGGTCCCATGGTAGGGACTTTGGTGGACTTAGCCCTTTGTCGCGCCGAGTCCAAACTCCATCTGGGCCTCTAAAATCGGGTAACCCACTTTCAGTAGAAATTCCAGCACCAGTGAATATAACAAG
The DNA here is from genome assembly GCA_964508365.1 of uncultured archaeon. Lineage (GTDB taxonomy): Archaea > Asgardarchaeota > Lokiarchaeia > Sigyniarchaeales > SOKP01 > SOKP01. The sequence goes on along the minus strand of CAZDTP010000001.1, from coordinate 47,080 downwards.
ATTGTTAGATTCATAAATCCACTTAGATGCTAACTCTATTTTTTCATCTAATTCCATATAAATATGAAGCATTTTTAAAAATAAAAATATATTTTATTTGGTTTTTGTTATCATGTTTGCCCTGTTTAGATATAATTTTGACAGAAATATCTAAAATTAACAGTTTCTTTATAAAGGTAAATTCTAATTCTTTTTTAGGTATAGAATATTTTTTGTAGAACTTTATATTCATTTAGGTTGAAGTATTACTAGCTTAATTTAGGTAATATAAATCTTGACATATATGTTAAATTTTGATAAGGAAGAAATTTCCTCAAGACAAATTGATTATGCAAAAGTTAATTTTAAACCAGAGCTCCAAAAGCTAATTAAAATGATCTCGAGCCTTGTTTGCGAACAAATAGAAATTCCCGAGTTAGCAATGCGCTGTATAACATGGCATGCATTAAGTGATTGGCAGAAAATAAAAAACAAACCGATTTCAGAAATTGAAAATATGGAAATGACAGAAAAGTTAGCTACATTTAAAGATATATTCAACATAGGAAAAGTTCGATTAAAAGAAATGCTATCATTTCCAAAAGAGCAAAGTGAATTGCTTCTTGATATTGCCTTTGAAAGGGCATTTAAGTATTATCTCCAACACCTTCATAGAATGCGGAGATAATAACTCAATTTAATTTTACTTATATCCTCTTTTTGTCTAGAATTTGAATAAAATTTACGAGGTTATCTTCTAACTGGTAAAATTTTATCCTATCGTAAGCTTCTTCTATGTTTTTTAAAGTTGATATATGATGAGAATCACACCCAATTGAAACTAAGATATTTCTTTCTTTCAAGAGTTCAAAAAAAGAGCGATTTTTTTGAGAATAAAATTGTGGATAGCTTGTATTAAATTCAAAAAAGATTTGGTTCTGTGTTAAAAAATCAATAAGAATATTCATACCACTAATGGCGAAAAACGAAGGATCAAAATGCGCAAGACCTATTAAAGGAAAATTCTTAGAGTTTTTAGTTTTACTTTTCCAATAATTAATGATTTTCTTAATAAACGATATGCCTTCAATGTTTTCTAAATATTCAAATAAAATTAAATCAAATCGATTAGGTAAGATATTATTGATAATGAACTTCTCTGTACTACTTAAGTCAATTTCTATTCCCTTAAAAAGAGCCATTTGCCTTTCTTCTTCAAGAAGATATTCTTGAAATTGAGAAATTTCCTCTAAATACATTTCAATTTTATCGAGACTGTTAAGATTAGGAATTATATCAGCTTTCCAAGAATTAGTAAAGTGATCCGTGATACATATATAATCTAAACCCTTATCAAGGGCAGATGTAACTATTTGAGATATGTTATTTTTTCCATCAGAGTATATAGAATGAATATGTAGATTTATCTTGGGTAATTCCATTTTCTTAAAACAATATCAGACCGTTATATAAAAATTATAATTCTCAGCGGATTAAATTCCAAGCAATTTTATTTCTTTATTCCGGAACCATAACAGCATGCCACATATGACAAGAGTTAATCCAAAAATAAATAAGATTGAAGTAAAAAGCGTTGATCCCGCCAAACTAGGAATATAGGAAATACTAGGTCCTAAATTGATAATAATGTCTTGGACAGCAACGCTTTGATTTAATAACAGAAAAACGATTATTAGTATCACGCCACCAGCACTAATTTGTAAAAGAGCTATCAATAAATTTATGTAATGAATTATTTTAGATCTTTTTTTACCCAAATCAATAATCTGAGCACTGCCTATATTAATTGCGACTTTTTCCTTATCTACAAATTTAACATAATAATAAGCCAATTCTCTTAAAGGCAATAAATCAAAAAATATAGTAATAATTACGAACACAAACACAAATATTAATATTCTATTAATAAATATTAACTCTGGAAAAACAACCGAAAAATTGTTAATAACCCATATAAAAAGGCCAGTTATAATTGAAAAGATAAATTTTATTCCTGTTAATGTTAAGTTAATTGACGGTTTGTCACTTATCGCCAACAACTGGTAAGTAAAACCAATAGCTAAGATGATTAAGCCTAAAACCAACGCTTCCAAAGAGATTATTATGCCCAGTATAATTGCAAAAGTTAGGAAGCATGCAAAAATAAAATATGGTAAATATGGATAAAAGGGCGCCTTAAACGGTCGATCTAGCTCTTTTCTCTTACGCCTTAATTTTACAGCGGCGTAATTTACGAAAGCTAGTGCGAAAAAGTAGATAAAGTTAGTAATTTCAGCAGTTAATCCGATGCCTGCGAATATCGTGAATAGAAGGACTATTACTACAGTAATTATTAAACCTAATCTTGGTAAATCGGATTTTGTTTTAATTTCTCGTATTTTTTCGGGTATAAATCGATCTCTTGCTAAAGCGGTAATTACACTAACAGCTGAACCGAACGCTGCATTAATAGCAATCAGCGTCGAGATAATGGCAGCAAAAACCATTATATAAAAACCAAATGGTCCAATCACACTTTCAAACACATCAGCTAATAACACGGGAGTTCCGCTTAAATCGACAGGATTTTCTCCAATGGTTAATAAAACAACAAATGTAATTGATATGTATATAATTACCGTAATAATTATAGCATATATATTGGTTTTAGGGATGGTTTTTGAAGGGTTTTTTAACTCAGGATTTAATAAGGCTATATTTGTAGTTATCGAAGTAAACAAAATAAATAATAATAAAAAGCCTGGAATAATCCCCTCAAATTTAATTGGGGGAAGAAGAAAATTAGGATTTGTGAATGGTGAGATTATTAATCCAGAAATTATAAAGAACCCAAATAAGCCAATTAATATGAAGGTTAGCAATAGTAAAGTTTTGGTAGCAATTTTTTGTTTCCTAAAAATAATAATGCTTGTTAAAAATATAGGCAAGATCGATATCAAACTTACTATTATATCCGAAATTGGAAGGTTCAATTTATTAAAAACTTCATTAAATACAAAAGCAAATGTTTGTGCCGAAAATGAACATGTTGCGATATTAGCTATCCATAAAAAGAAACCAATTATAAAAGCTAAGAATCCACCAATACCCTCTTTGCTAAAATTGTAAACACCTCCTGCGACTGGAAGACTAGTAGAGATTTCAGCATAATTTAACCCCGTAAAAAAAATCAGTATCCCTCCTAAAAGGAAACTTAAAAGTAAACCCGATCCAGCAATATCAATCCCCAATCCTAACAATATGAAAATGGAACCACCAATTCCACATCCTATACCATATAGAACCCCTTGGGATAATTTTAGCGTTCTTTGAGGCAAAGCTTCCTTGGGTTTGGTTTCATTCAATTTTCTTTTTGGAATTTATTATTTTTTAATTAATAGATCTTATTACTAATAAAACATCCAATTATGATTTTTCCAAATGAAAGATTCCACTAACAACAGAGAAGACTCCCGCTATTACAAGTATGATAAAAAGCAATACTTCAATATCAGTGAAATTTAATATTCCTGAAAGACCAAGAAGTACTAAAATTATTATAATAATTCCTACACCAATTAGAATCCCACCAAAAAATTTTGACAACCTATAAACCAATGAAAGGAACTCTAAACGATGAATTCTACTTTCTTTATCTCGAATTTCCTCCTCTTGAGTATCGAGCTCTAGTTTTAACTTTTGAAGAAGTTGTTTAGCATCATTTGTACTTTGTTCTATTACTTCCTTAGATTTTGCAAGTTTTTCATGCTCTTCCTTCATAAATTTTAATTTTTCGTCGAGAGAATCTATTCTTTCCTCCCTTTCAACGTACTCTAGACTAGAAGCTTCAATATTTTTTTTAAGATCTTCTAATCTTGTCTCATTAGCTTTTATTAGGTTTTCTTTACTTAAAATCTGCTCATCAGTAGATGCTATTATTTCATTTTGGTGTTGAATTTTTGATTCAACCTCAATTAATAGCTCTTGTTTTTCAGAGAGTTGAATTTTGTATTTTGAAATTAGTTCTTCGTACGTTTCTCTTTGTTTTTCCATTTCAGGAAAACCATCTTTATAATCCTCTATGTTTTTCTCTATTATTTTAATGCGAGTTTCATTTTTCTCAATTTGCTCGGATAAAAGCTTTTTCTCTTCTTCTTTAGCTTCAATTTCGCTGTTTGTGTGATCTAATTCAAACTTATTTTTAACAATTGAAACTTTAAGAGTCTCATTTTCAGCCGTTAGACTCTTGATTTTTTTCTCTAGAGCTTCCGCAGTTTCTCCAAACCTCTCAAGTAAAGACTCTTTCTCTTGAATTTCTTGATTTAATTTGGTAAGTTTAGCGCGAAATTCTTCTTGATTAGAAACTTTCTCTTTAACGCTGTCTGTAAGGACAATTAAGTCGACCTGTCTGGTCTCAAATGTATTTACTAATTGCTCGTTATTCTTTAAGAGTTCCTTATACTCTTCCTCTAGAGTATCCTTACTTTCATTAATTATTTCAAAACGTTCCTCTAAATTTTTCATATCTTCATTTTTTTTATTGTATTTTTCTTCAAGCGCTTTAATGGTCTCCTCAATCGCAGTTAAGTAATCCTCCTTATCATCAATTTTAGCTTGAATCGACTCTAACTTTACTTGTGACTCTCGAATTTCTTCGCTTAATTTCTCATGTTTCTTCTCCTTTTTCTCCGGTTCGACATCACCATTTTTTATAGTATCAGAAATGTCTTCAATGCTATCTTCAAAGGTTCTAAGTTTCTTATCAATGAGATCTCTGGAATTTTTAGCTTTTGATAGAAATTCTTTGTCTACTTTTTCAATTTCCTTTTCAGACTTATCTTCTGCTTTTTCCGTTTCGTTTTCGATCTCGTCAGTCATATTATAGTTTTATTTTAAGATTTTTTAGAATATCATTTAATAAAAGAAGAATTGGGAATCTATAATTTAATATTTATTACAATACAAAAAATTGGGTTTCTTTTGTTCAACAAAATGTTGTAAATAAATATTCATTTTCTACAACTTACTTAATTCTTTATAAAATATACTCATTATAAATATTTAAACTTTTGAGTTTATTTTCTCTTAGAGGTATTTCGTCTCTATTTCAAGCAATAAGTTTATATAAGGGAATCTATAGAAAGATTAAAAATTGATACTACCATTTAATAGTAGAATTTAACAAATTGTAGCCCAATTAGAGTAATATCTATTAATCAATATGGTAATTGCGACTTTAGAAAGCTCAGGGGATTTTTATTCTATAATGCTTGGCAATTCCATTATTGCATTGGATTGAATAAAATTAATGGGAGTATTTATCCATTGTTAGTTTAACTTTAATGTGAATGTTAAATGTTCTAGGACCAAAAGTTACTAATACATAAAAATTCTCACGACTCCCAATTTTAATTTTACCATCAAGAACGGGTAAAATTAATTGTCGATTGCCATAAGTGTTTGCCAAATCGTGGTCAAAGTAGTTGAAATCAGGGCGATTCTCAAGAGCTCTTACGGTATGTAGGAATTGAGAGCTATCCCTTGAGGATATTTCTGCAAACTTGTAATGCATATCGAGGAAATTACCAAATTCATGTTCGTTAATAATTAAGCTAACTGTTGTATGGTAGGATCTAATAAAAATTTCCCCATCTTTAAAATGAGGATTTTCTTCTATACAAGATTTAAAGAGATCATTTGTTAGATCTGTAAAAAATAATAATTGAGTAATAGCAAAACTTCTCATCTTTACATTATAAGAAATAATTACCTCGTTATCGTTTTTAATTTGTTTAATTTTTTTTATTTCTTTAACTGCTCTAAACAAATTCGATTCTATTGTAGGCTCAAATATAGAAGGGCTTAACCTATTAGCATTTCTGAAAGCCCAACTTCTCAACAAATTTCTTTGAGGAAAATTTAATATTTCTGTTGCTTCCAAGAACCCTCTTTTCATCTGGGACATCTCCAAAGTGGGTGTTGCACTTCCTATTATTATCCTATGCCAAGTATTTTGAATAAATCCTTTCAATGAGAAGAGTTCCTTAAAATAATCAGTTGGCGTCATTCCTCCAATAGTTCGTGGATCCACCTCAATCCATAAGTTATTGTACAATTTTAAAAGTTGGTAATATAGATTAAAATCTCCCGAAAAATCCAATCCACTTAAAATGATGATAATATCTGGATTTTTCGATAAAAAAGCCTTAACTTTATCATAAGTCGTATATTCAGCGTAATTTTCTGGTAGATTCATATTTCCTATGTCAATCTTCACGAAGTATTCCTTTTTTTTACAATAATTAAGTAATTCGCGTAAATTCTCGTTATTAACATCAGTTATATCAATTTTACAAAAAGAGGGATAAAGAACTACTCCAACAACAGGAATTTGATTTGCTAGTGATTCTAAATCCGCACGGGCACTATTCTCAAGATTAAAGGATAAAATTCCTTTAAATATCTTAGGGTCACTTCTTACAACAGATAAGACATCCCTATTGGTAATTCCATATGCTTTATTTAAATCCATTGCTTGAATAAATCCGTAATTAATATTTGAAGAAAACAACTCTACTTTCTCATCTTCAATACATATTTTTCTATTATAGAAGTAACTTCTTCCGTCGTGATTTTTTAGTTCTAAAAGATTTGTTAAAGCCTTTGATCCCTCGATCTCGTTAAAAATTGGCCATATTAAAGAGTCAATTTGACCATAGGTAAACGCACTTGCATATTTTGCCCCAAATATAGAACTAAAATCTGGTTGGTATAATTTTTCCATTATAAGAACACATGCTTCAAGAAATTGTTATATAAAAATTATTCTAACTAAATTATTTTAATAAAAGAAATCAATTAATAATTATTAAGTTAATTTCATCGAAGTTTTGTGCATTGATTGATCTAGAACTAGGAATTTATCCTATAATTATATCTCCGAATATTGGAAAACCTGTATTATTAAATTTGAGAGATTATAAACAAGAAGCTCAGTTTCCAATTAAAAATTTATCATTCGAAGCCCTCATTATTGCATCTAAAATTCATTCAACTAAGAATATTCTTGAGCATTTTCACCTAAATTTATTTATTCAGCCAATTTTGAAAGAGAGGGGTGATTTTGAAAAGAGAAGAGGAGACTTAATCGACTTACATCTAGTTCAAATCGAAAAAATAGAAAAATTAGATTTCCGAGATCAACCCATTTTAGAAGAAGAGAATTGTATTGTATGGGATATTAATAATTGTGTATTTCAATTTGACGATGTATTTGGAAAAAGAGAAGAACTCTATAGAATTAAGTTTGAAATTCGTGATATTTTAGCGATTGAGAAATTGCTAAAAGAGGTAAATAGAGATTTTCTCTTATTTGATATTGTACATGATATCCCTAATTTAACCGAGAATAAAGTTAACTACCATAGCATCGCTATTTTTGATAAAGATTGGAATGATTTCAGTTTCATTCACGCGACTGACTTTCATATTGCTCGAAGAAATGACTTTATATTAAATTATTTAAAAAATAATGCAAGATCTAAGATAGAGCGATGTGGAACCGATGAAAAAAAAAAGAAGAGAATAGATACACTAGTTCTTACGAGAAATTTCGAGTTTAAAGAGGAATTTCAAGAAGATCGATACGACGATTTAAGAAGAGCAAAATTTAACTTCAATTCCAATTTGAGAATGTTAATCGATTTTGCAAACACAAAGTCCTCGCAGAAGGACTTAGATTTCATGTTAATGACTGGAGATTTAATAGATTACCTGAATATCGCTAGAGGTAATTATCAATATAAGAATAATTTTCTTGTTTTTTTAGATATTTTGCTTGGAAGGAATAAAGGATTGGAAAAGCCACCATTTTTGGGTTCTGATGAAGAATTTGTTAATTCCCAAGAAATTATGGTTCCAATTTTTACAACAGTGGGGAACCACGATTATCGAAGGGAACACTATGGGATGCGTTTTGGTCAAATTCATAAAATTTTCGGGATGACTCATTCAGATGTAAAGGGATATTATGATACTAAATTCTTCAACTATTTCACTGCTCTTAGGTCGAGAGACAAATATTTAAAGGATTATTTTAGATATATCAATCCGAATCTCAACTTTAATCTTAAAATAGGAGATCATTATAACTTTATATTCCTTGATACAGGTCAAGATTCAATTGCAGATATGCATGATTTATTAAAAGGTGGGCCAAGCACAAAAGGAATTAAAGAATACCAAGTAGATTTATTACGTGCTTTTATTCAATTAGCCCATAATGAAAAGGTGATAGTAGTTATGCATACACCTCCAGTTTCCCCAAACCTTAGTGGATACAAAAGGAGAAAATATAAAAAAGTTTTAAATATTAAAAATCGACCTTTAAAATGGGAAGATTTTTACGAAAGCAATTTAAGAAAATATAATGATACTGGAAGATTGGATAAGATACTTAATCTCAAATATCAAACAATTATGTATAACTGGTCTACCGTTTTGAAAATCTTTACTGGATCAGATAAGGTTGTTAGGAGAAAAGTAGATATTGTTATGTGTGGGCATACTCATACTTTAAAAGAGTACCGATTAAGAGAAGCTAAAGATACAGAGAGGATTAATTTTGGTTTTTGGTTTTTCCCAATTTACATTGAAGTACCGTGTGAAATTTACACCTCACGATATCGGGATAAATTTAAAGAAATCAAAAATCCACTCGATTTAAAAGCATGGTTTGACGCTAATAAGCCCTTTGTATTTCAAACGCAAGCGGTTGGTCCTCTATCTGCTAAATTCAAATTTAAACCCCCAGGATTTAGATACTATACAATTAAGGACGATCAAATAGTTGGTGCTCAAGTATATTCTCTACATTTAAAGTAAAGTTAGTTAAGGAAAACTACTTCTTTTTTTTTGTTAAATTTATTACTTCATTATAAGAAGTATTTGGCATCGGACCAAAAAACTGAACTTTCAGAGCTCCAGCGGCATTTGCAAACATTCCAACTCTTTTTAAATCCCATCCTGCTAAATAACCAACAATAAAAGCTCCATCAAAAGAATCACCCGCTCCAGTAGGGTCTGTTTCCTCAACTTTAAATCCTGGAACCCTTATATCGTCTGCTAATCCAGAAGAAAATATAGTACACCCTTCTTTTCCTTGTTTCAAAACGACTAGTTTTAAACCTTTCTTTATTAATTCCTTACATGCATTTACTTCTCCCTTGATTCCAGCTAACATTTCTGCTTCTTCTCCACTTGGGAATAATATAGTAGTCCTGTCTAATACTGGTTTAGATATTTCTATTATCGTCTTTATATCTAGCATTTCTGGTCTTAAATTTGGATCAAATGAGATAACTACTTGCGGATTTATTGAGTTTGCAATTTCTACTGCTTTATAACACGATTTTCGGGAACTCTCACTTATTGAAAGGGAACTTCCCATAATGTGAAGAGCTTTAATATTCGAAAAATAATCTTTTTCAAGATCCTCAGGAGATATTTGTCCCGCAGCACCTGCAGAAAAAATAAATTTTCGAGAACCATCAGAATTATATTGATTAAACGCAATTCCCGTGGGTCTGTTTTCATTCACTTTTATTTTGGATACATCAACATTGTCATTTTTTATTTTCTCAATTATAGTTTCACCAAACTCATCATTTCCAACTGCACCTATAAACCCTGTTGAAAATTTAAATGGTACTGACATCCGAGCTACAGAATCTATGAAAATTGCTGGAGCTCCACTAGGAAATGGACCTTTGTAATAAGAACCAATTCTTCCGTGTGGTACATCAATTTCCGTGCGCATTATTTCGACCAATAATTCACCTAAACTAATTATGTCTGGACTCGTTTTATTCACTATTTCTATTTTTGTTGATTATAATGTATAATTGCACCAATCATTAATACATAATTTAAAATAAATGTGAGGGGATGAAAAATGGTTATTGAAACAGACATTACCAAAATGCCTAGAATAAAACACAATTTTTAATACCGTGCCAGATGTACTATAATTAACTACAAGTTGCCCGGAAAATGATTATTAAAAAACTAATCATACATATTTTAAATAAATTTAAAATTACAAGCTAATTTCTACCAATTTTAAAAATTGAACTGAATAAAAAATAAATGGGTTAAACAAGATGAATATTAAAGGGGCAAAAAAGTTTCGAGAAAAGATTCCAAAGTTCTCAGGTAAAAAGATAATTATGCTTCCGTTATATATAATCTCCGTTTTTACCATTAGTTTAACTATCCAACTCTATTTTGATCTTTTACCAACAGTAATTCCTTTTGAGGGTATGTTGGGATATTTAAGTATCTCCTTTCCAATCTTAGGCGTAATGTTGATGGCTTCATTAGCGATTTTTTTAGTATATCAAATGTGGTACCATCGGGATCGTTTAAAAGCGAAATATGGTCAATTATCCTATCAAAGAGTATTTCTTGCGGGATTCGGAGGTGTCGTCGTCATTTTTAGTATTTTGCTACATAATTTTATTCCTTTTTATTTATGGAATCTTAGTTTCTGGTCACAATCCCCTTTCTGGGTATTCATAACTCCATTAACATCATATATTACTCCAATCGCTCCAACTCTTGAATATATACGCCTTTTTTTAGGAGGATTTTTATGTGTTTTGGGAGTGGTAATGATATTTAGAGCGATAGAAACTTTTGGTATTGACTACATGACTGTCGTTTATCTTTATTTTCCTGAAGAAAGTGAATTGCACGATCATAAGATATATTCAATATTGCGGCACCCAACATATAGTGGAATATTATTTCTTTGTTTTGGAGGAATGATTATCCAATTGACTCTATATTCAATTATATTTTTTCTGATTTTATACATTGGAATGTATATTCATGTTCATTTTGTAGAAGAAAAAGAATTAATCAATCGATTTGGAGATTCTTACACAGAATATAGAAAAAAAACTCCTGCTTTTTTTGTACACCCTAAAAATTGGGGATTATTCTTTAAATTTTTTATTGGAATGGCATAGATAGTCAATATTATGTTAATTTCAAGTCTATCAAGAGACTACAATAAGGTTAAATATATTCATTAATTTCTACAGTTTAATAATATTCATTGTTGATAGAGGTGTAATACTCTTATACTAATCTCGATTATAAATTTTATTTTATTACTAAGCACATTTTTTGTTATGGGCTATTTTTACACCCTCAGTATCCAACCTATGAAGCGTTCAGAAAAATATGGTGACAAAGCTTGGAAAGATTGTAAAAAATTCCGCTCAATTGGAGGATTAGCTGAATTTATTGCTATAGCAAATTTAATCATTTGGATTTGGTTTCCTCTTCCTGTTGTAAATGAGTGGATCATCAGTTCAAATATCTGGATTGGGATAATCATAGGAATCTGTATATTGATACCAGGGTCATATCTTCTGATCAGGGGGATGAAGGATGCTGGAGCTGAAACTCTAACTCCTTCTAAAGAAACAAAAATGTATAGTGGAATTTATAACTATATTAGACATCCTCAAACTCTTGGAGAGTTTCCTATGTTTACTGCTATGAGTTTTATGTTTAATTCATGGTTCTTGGTAATTCTTTCCTCATTATTTATCATAATTTATACTCCCATTATGATTCACTATGAAGAAATAGATCTTGTTAAACGATTCGGTGAAAAATATAAGGAATACCAGAAAAGAACAGGAGCATTATTTCCGAAATTAATAAAGACATCAAAATTAAAATAGATAATAATTAAAATAATTTGAAGATATCTATGGAACAATCCAAAAACACCTATAAAATTAAAGAAAATAAGTATCTTTATATAGCATCAATTTCAATGCTACTCTACTCCTTACTAGAAATATCAGATAGCATAGCTATTATCCTAATTGCATTTAATATCATTCCCAATCTTTACTTAGAATGGGGTATCCCTATAATACAACAACTTTTAGAGACCCAACCTTTATCTCTCGCACCCCTTTTCTGGGCTTTTACTATAATGAGAACGGTTTCTGCAATTGGGCTTATGAAAAATTTATTATGGGGATTTTGGATTGGAATGGGTAGTTTACTCATTACCATGATCCTTACTATTTTATTTCTACCTATTGGTGCTTTTGAACTTCTTGGATGTGCTATAATCTTCATTTTATTAGTTATGGGGTATTGTAGAGATAAACCAATAATATAAAACAAAAACGTCCCATTTTGATAAAAATCAAATACGCCTAAGAAGTAATATTTGGTATGAAGTCAGATCTTTTTTAATCCAAGAATATATTCAAATCCAAAATGACAATCCTTATAATATTCAATTTTGAATGATTTAGTTTTAATGTATTTAATAATTGGGCGATGGACATTAATGCCCCATTTTAGATAATAATTATCTATGAAGGAATTTAATAATTTAAAAGGATATTTAGAGCTAAGTTTCATACCAATGATGGCAACTCTTCCTTTGGGTTTAAGCAAATTATAAATAGTATCAATTGTATCAATATAGTCCGGGATTATAGAGATAGCAAAAGTACAAAGAGCTGCATCAAATTGAATAGCGGGATTATTATCGCCGATATTCGCACATATTAATTTGATATTTGTCCAATTATTTTTAATGACTCTCCCTTTTGCGTATTCAAGAGATTTCGGAGAAATATCTAATCCAACAAGCGTTCCTTTATTTTTTAAATAACTTTCTATGATCTTGAAATTAAATCCCGTTCCACATGCAATATCAATAATATTTGAATTTGGCGTTAAATCTAAAAATTTGATTGCATTTTTTCTATATCGAGAATTTACAGTAGCTTGACTAAATAATGCATCTAAATACCAAAATGAAAGATTCTCTGAATATTCGTCAAATAAATCCTTAACTTTTTTATTATCAAATGACAATTTGAATTTATTAGTTATTTTACATTGTTTAATTGCATTAAAATAATATATCTAATATTTTAAACATTTTTTATGTCCCTTGAATCGAGTCCCTAAACCGATAGTTATTTAACTTCTAGAACAAAATCTTGAGAAGATGGAAGCAGGGGATAAAAATGGCTATAAGATTAATTAAACATGCTAAAAATCGTATCTCAAGTTTGAAAAATTCTAATTGGCTAAATAAAGCAAAAATATACTGATATCCCTTTAATAGCCTGTGGTGGAATTGTTACTAGGGAAGGGATGGGCGGGGCTTTATCACTAAGAACTGGAGCTATCGCAATGGGTTTTAGATTCAACGTGTCAAAAGAAAGCGAGTTTCATGAAAACTACAAAAATATCGTTCCAAATATGGACGCAAATGATATTATTTGGGTTACAGGCGTTTTAGGACCGATTAGACTTTGGAGAAATAATTATTCTGTACACTATGGTGTAGTATCTAGTAAAGAAGAAAAAATGGTTTATGAAGTTCAAATTACACCAAAAAGCTTTAGAAGACATTAATGTTATTGATGATGAAATTAGAAGAGTAAAAACATTTTTATAGCCACTTTTTATTACTATGTGCAACCAAAAAAAGTCTTAGTTATAAGCATATTTATTTTTTACCTTGACCTACATTTGCGAAATCAAATTCTTTACGGACTAAACACAGAGATAAAAATCCTATTAAAGGTCCTAAAATGAAAAGAAGTTTTATGTTCTATCGATAGTTTTCGTTGTTGTATCTATAATTGTTATTTTATATTTCAATAGTATTTTCGGATTCTTCCCGCAATAAAGAAAATGTTTTAAAAAATTAGCTTTTTAGTATAGAAAGTCATAATTGTCCATCACATTTTCATTTTTTCATATTTAAAGGTTCAAAAAGATTAATTAATACATATCATATTACTTCCATAAGAAAATTTTCAATTTATAGGAGAAAAAAGATTGGGTTTAAAGACTAATATTACAGAAATGTTTGGGATTAAGCATCCTATCATAGCCGCTCCGATGGGTCCCTTTTATACAACAGAATTAACGGTAGCTGTTTCAGAAGCTGGGGGATTAGGAGTATTAAGTCATACTAATTTATTTGGAAAGAGTAGTTTAAGTGAAATGAAAAAAAATATGGAATATGTGGTCGAGCATACAGATAAACCTTTCGGGTTTAATATTAGAACATCAAGAATGCAGCCTGATGCGCCAGGGCTTTGTCGAGCTATTCCTAGGTTCATTAACAATAATCAAAGGATCAAAGAACAGTGTCTTTACATAATCACTAGCGCCGGTACTCCAAAGATGATTTATAACAATGCTTTTCAAAAACTAAGAGATAATGGATCAAATATAAAGCATTTTCATGTAGCACCTGCCCTATGGTTAGCAGACAAATGCGTAGTTGCTGGATGTGATGGAGTAGTAGTAACAGGATGGGAAGGAGGAGGTCATCAATCATATGAAAAAATAAGTTCTTTGGTTTTGTTACAACAAGTAAAGCAAAAACATCCTGATCTCCCTATAGTAGCCTGTGGAGGGATAGCTACAGGAGAAGGGATGGCTGCAGCTTTATCACTTGGAGCAGGAGGGATTGCGATGGGTTCTAGATTTATAGCCTCAAAAGAGAGTGAGTTTCATGAAAATTATAAAAATATTATACCTGCCGCGAGAGCAAATGACACTATTTGGGTTACAGGCGTTTTAGGACCGATTAGACTTTGGAGGAATAAATACTCACTTCACCATGGAGTAGTAACTAATAAAGAAGAAAAGATGGCTCTTGAAGCTCAACTTACTCCAGAAAAAGCTCTAGAGGACCAAAAACACTATGAAATGACTTACAATGGAAATATCGATGATGGTGCAGTATTACTGGGTCAAAGTATTGGGATTATTAATTCTATTGAAAGCATTAAAGATATAATGGATAACATGGTAAAAAACGCTGAAAAATCCTTAATCAACGCTTCAAGGATGGTAATTTAATTCAATTTTCTTAATAAAAATTTCACCTATACTTTTTTTATATCTTGAACTAATATTATAATAAAGATTTTAATATAGAGAATTAGGTGTGAAAAATTAACAATAGGAAAAAAGTTGAGTTAATAGCAGAAATTTTAGATAGATACGACGATGGTGAATGCTTCTATTGCGGTGGGATTTTAAATGGCGATTTAGAGAGAGATGATTTCGATGACGGATATTCTGGCGATTGGTGTCCAGACTGTACCAAAGAAATTGACCCGAATGATGACTGGGAGGAAGCTTGCTTAAATGCAATAGATAAAGTTATTCACGATATACCTTTCAAAGCCTAAATCTTATATACTGCGATATTTATATTAGAATATGAATGGAATGGATGACGGAAGAAGAGAAATCGATCCATATGAATATATAGATTACTTTATGTCTAGAGCTGCTCATGTAGTTTCTATAGATAATGATGGACAAATAAATGTAATGGCTCTGCTATGGAAAACAATTGGAGAGCTTTGGATGATCCCAGTGATAACTATAGCAGTAGCGCCGTCACGTTATACTTTCAAGTTGTTAACTGAAGGTGTGCGGGAATTTACAGTAAATATTCCTTCTAAAAAAATTGCTGATACAATAAACATTACTGGCTCGCTCTCAGGAAGAAGCGTTGATAAATTTAAGGAAACTGGACTGGAAACTATAGAAGGGAAAAGAACGAAAGTTCCTACGATAAAAGATTGCTCACTTGCTTATGAGTGCAAAATTGTTCACTCATGTCAGTCTGGAAATATGGCTTCCCACCACTTATTTTTTGGTCAAATTTTAACCGCTTACGCTTCTAACGAAATTATATAATAGTTAAATTCTTATATTCTATTTCTTATCTCAGTTTCACATACGCAGCTACTAGAACTTAAGATCACATCACCACAAGGACATTTTTTTGGATGTTTATATTTCTTACAAATTTTATTTATGGTTTCACATGAAAAAAGTAGATTTAATTTTTCACTTTCGCGATGAGCAAGTTCTGGTTTTACACCTAATTCGGTATGTAGAAAAATTTCCAAGAGTCTTGCGTGCCTAATTAATTCAATTGCTAAATCTTTACCCTTTGAAGTTAATTCGACTTCACGGTAAACTTCGTATTTTACAAGTCCTTTTGTCTTTAATCTCGTAATGCAACTTCCCAATGTAGAGTGAGGGATACTGAGTTCCTTAGCAAGTTTTCCAACTTTTAAAGGAATACTCTTTCGATATAAAAACTTAATAACAGTATAATCTAAATCTTGCATAGATTGAAGTATTACTTGTTTTTGATAAACTAATGATTATGACCCATGACACTCATGGTTAAGATCATTAATGTAACCCCCAATAGGATTAAAATTAATTGTCTTACTGAGTGCTTGAACCCCCACTTCTTATGTAATTCAGGTGTTAAATCTGATAAAGCAATATATAAAAAACTTGCTGCTGAAATTGCTAGGGCATAAGGTACGATAAACGATATTTTTCCTAAAATGAAATAGCTAACTATTGCTGCTGGAATTGTTGTTATGCTTGATAATGTGTTAAGAAAAAAAGCTTTCTTTTTTGAAAAACCACCGTGTAATAGGATTCCAAAATCCCCTGTCTCCTGTGGAACTTCATGAGCAATTATAGCAAAACCTACTGCTATTCCAACTGTAAAGCTTGTAAGAAAGCTAGCAGCAATGACAATTCCATCTATAAAGTTATGAAAAGCATCTCCAATCAAGACAATAGGTCCAGCTGCTGCGTGAACATCGCATTCCTCGTCAGTGCAATTTCGCCATATAATTATTTTTTCCAAGAAGAAGAAAAAAAGAATACCCCCTAAAACAAATGGCATTACATTATGGGGTTCCCCCCCAGCACTCTCTATTGCTTCAGGTATTAATCCAAATAACGCTGCTGTGAGTAAAGTTCCAGTAGCAAATGAGATCAATAATGGAACGAGCGATTTCTGAGCTTCTTCCACTAAAAATACAAAAAGAGCTGCTGCTGAAATAGCTCCAATACTACCTAAAACACTAAATAAAATAATCCATCCAAGAATGATAATTACACCAAATTATTACCTTATATTAGATAAATGATGAATTCAAAAATATAAATTTTACGATCGATCGTAAATTTAAGATTTTCAACGTAACACAATAGAATATTAATGTAAAAATAGATACCCAGATTGCTATAACTCACTTTGGATTTAATCATATACTAGTAATTATAAAGATGGTTTTCCTAAAATTAAGGAGCCTCATCTTTTTTGAGATTTTTATTTTACTTTTCCAAGGATTAAAAAAGATTTCGGGTGACTTAAATTAATCAATTAATTCAGTAGACACATATATTTTATCGAATACTTGTGGCATACTAGTCTTAATATTCTTTCTTGCTGCGAAAATAAATGCTAAGGCAATTACTGAACCCAAACCAAATTGAATTATACTGTTTAAAATAAATTCATATAGAGCACTAGGTAACCCAAATATCATAACTTCGTAAAGAAAATATCCAATTATCATAATAAATCCCCCTACTATAACTCCAATGAAATCTCTATAATTCCATTTAGACTTCTTTTTTGGATTTGCAATTAATCCAACAAAAAAACCTTCTAAGCCTTTTATAACAAGTGTAGCAGGGGCATAAATTGCATAACCTAATAATAAGTCAGCTAAAGAGGATCCTACTCCCCCTGCAATACCTCCAATAATTGGACCAAAAATTAATCCCGTTATCATAACAACAGCATCTCCGATATTTATAAAGCCGTTAGTGGCTGGGATGGGAAATGCTATTACTATAGTAACCACACAAGTAAATGCTCCAAAAATGCCAATCATAGACAGCGCTAGTGAGTTAAAGGGAAGAAAGTATCCGAAAAAATTCGGTTTTCTTGAAAATTGTTGCTTATCCATAATAATAATCCACACACATAAGAGTTCAATATTTCTCCAATTTATTATATGAAGAATTTATATATATAATTTTTCTCTCGCTTTTAGCATGAATCTAATGCAATTTGAGTGATGTCTAGAATTTTATTACGAAATAATTGAGATCGAGTTTGTCAATTACTGGAAAGTTGAAAACACTTGTTTCCTTTAATAATAAATAAATCTTATTTTTGATTTGTATAATTTATAATTATGTTAATTTGCATAAGAAACTTAATTAAAACGGAAATAGATTCAAAAGAATTTTCATTACTTCCGGAACCTCTCTATTATAAGCTAATAGATTCTCAACTATTGCAATTCAGTGGAAATTCTTTAATTTTAACTGATATACCTAAAGAAGATTGGTTTGTTTTAGATCAGTTTATCGATCATTTTCAACATTACGGAGAAGAATTTGAATTGGAGGTACAGTACGAAAAGATTTCCAATAATACAACAGAGAGCGATAAAGTGATTTCGAGTTTGTGTGAAAAATATTTCTCACAACTAGATTTAAATAGTATTAAAAGAAATCAAAACGCAATCGAACAGGGATACTTTCTTTTTTCTGAAGATTCGACAATTTATTTAAAAGCAGATTCTATTCAAGGAATTTATTATGGTATCCAAACATTAATTCAGCTTCTAAATTCTACCAACTCTAAAAACTTACTCAGACAAGTGGCTATTATCGATTATCCTAGATTAAAGATAAGAGGTGTGTCAGATGATATATCTAGAGGTCAAGCAGCAACAGTTGAAAATTTAAAGAAATTCATTAAAACGCTTAGCCATTTCAAAATTAACCATTATTATTTAGTCTATATGCAGGATATGTTTAAATTTGAAAAATATCCGGATATTGGTACAGGCAGAGGAGCTTATTCTAAAGCAGAAATAAAAGATTTATTCGATTATGCGAAAAAGCATTTTGTAGAATTAATACCTATTTTTCAAACGATTGGGCACTGGGAAAATATCCTTCATGATGAAAACTACTGGAATTATGGAGAATTTCCCGGTTCGAATAGTTTAAATATAGCAAATGAAGAAATATACATTCTCTTAGATAATATGATTGAGGAATTACGTGAAGTATTTAAATCGGAGTATTTCCACATAGGTGCGGATGAAAGCTGGGATGTAGGGAAGGGCGCATCTAAAACATATGTCGATAAAATAGGAATAAGCCAGGCTTATTTAAAACATTACAAAAAAGTGCATGAAATTGTAAAGAAGCATGGGTACAATAAAATCGTTATATATCACGACATTCTTTATAAATATAAGGAAGTACTTATTGGTTTACCAAAGGACATGATTATTATGTATTGGAAATACAATACCAAAGATAAACATCCAATTGTAGATAAAATTAGAGAATTTAAATTACCGCTAGTTGTAAGCCCATCTATAATTGATTATAATCGATTATTTCCTTCTTTTTTGCGTTCAGAAAAAAATATAACAAATTTAATTAAATACGGTTATAAAAATGGGGCAATTGGAGAAATTACTTCAAGCTGGGGAGATTATAATAATAAGGAAATCAGAGAGAATAGAATATATGGATTTATATATTCAGCTCAAATAGGATGGGATCCTGTTAAGGAAACAAATTTTCTTATGTTCTGGAAAAGCGTATTATTTCATTTTTTTGGGATTGATGATTCACGGTTATTAAAAGTAATAAAACTATTGAGAACTGTTGAAACCAACAATCGTTTACATAGTAGACAGACGTTTTATTATAATCACTTCTTCTCCCATCCCTACAATAAGAAAAGCTCGACGTATAGAAGAAATCTTAAAACCTCTAAATTTGAGGTAGTAATTAAAGATATGGATGAAATTATAACATTGTGTAAAGAAATGGAGTCCAATGTGTTAATGAATAAGGAAAACCTGCAGGTTTTTGCCTTTATTGCTAAACATATTAAATTTTATTGTAAGAAAAGAACAAACTCTAAGAAATTAGTCGATTATAATCCTAAAAGACTTAAAAATAGCTTTAAAATGCAAATAATAAAAGAAATTAAAAACTTGAAACAGGATCTAACTTCTCTCCTTGATGAGTACGAGTCGATTTGGATGAAAACTGCCAAGAAAGATGGTTTTGAAGCGATTAAAAACAAATATCTCTGGTTAATAGAGTTTTATAATAAGAAAATAGATGAAATTAATACTGAGAGTGAATGGATGAATCCTAACATCCCTAGTGAAACTATTTATCTTGATTCTAAGAATAAGCAGCAAATTGATACGGTATTCTTTAAAAAAACTTTTGAAATTCAGGAAGAAATTAAAACTGCGTATATACAAGTAATTGGATGGAACTTTGCAAAATTGAGTTTAAATAATAAACTCGTAGGCCATGTAATTACTAGACAATCTTTAAACTATGTTATGTTAAAAAATAATATTCAAATTTTTGATTTAAAAGACTCTATTAGGAAAGAGGAGAATTTAATTCTAATAGAAACTACACAATATGATGGTGGAGTAGGATCAGTTAATATCTATGGTGAAATTAAATTAAAATCAAATCATATTATTCAAGTTTATACTGATAAGAGTTGGTTGGGAACAAGAGAACTAAATGGACAGTGGAAAAAGGTTAAAAGCTTTGGTTCACCACCTAAATTTATTGGGGGCTTGTGTTACCCAAATTTTGAAAACAATAGACATTCATTACAGTCGGATATGATGACTAGTTTTAACGCTTTAATTGGGCGTATACCAAAAAAAATGTATTGGTTTTTAAAATTAGTTATGAAGTTATTTTACCGATATGATGTAATTGAATAATTTCTTACGAGCTAATCTTACAAAGTTAAAAAAGATATAAAAAAAATTATTTCGGTTTTTTAATAAATTCCGGTTTAGTTTTGGTAACTCTCTTTACGATTTTGGCTTGAAGCTCTAATGTGAATTTAGAGTTTCCTTCTGATGGAATTTAAAGATTAAATTTGTAATTCGGTTCTTCAATTTCGGAAGGTTCGGGGTTCAGAATTAATAAAAGTAACATCCTTTGTCTGCTTGAAATCTAATGTTAAATCGATAGGGTCATTGAGTTTCTTTTCAATATTAATCTTCATTTATTCCAGGTTGTACTTGCAATTTAATCTCTCTTTCAACAATACCGCCTCCTCCGTTAAAAATAACTAAACTATTTACTTTAGGGTCAATTAACGTTTTAGATTCAATTTATTATTTAATATTAACATTAAGAAAATAAAATTATTAAAAATTTTTATTAAATTTGAATTAATCCTTAAAATTGAAATGTACAATCAACAAAAAAACAAAAAAAAAAAAAAATAAAGATCTGGTTAATTTAAATTATTTTAGAAGTTCGAGTAAGTCATAAATTTATTAGCAGAGCCTAAACTATAAATTTCGAACTTAGCTCCCTTCTTTGTTTCACAGAACATTTGAATCATAGGAAACAGATAAATTTGTGTAGTTATTTGAGCTTCTTTATCTTTTGAGTAATCTTTGTAATCACTTCCTGCAGAGCTTATCGTTTTCTTAATGTTCTTGTTCCAATACCCTAATGAGGCTTCACTCTTCGATTCAAGTTCTTTAAAATCGTTAAACTTGATACCCTCGACTTCTTCTATCATTTGATGGAGATCTCGTTCGATTTCTTTTTCATATTTAGTTAGTGCGCTACTGTGTAATACTGGTATTCCGGTAATAACAGTCTTAAAAGGAACTGGTAAAACCTGATACTTATACAAGTTTTTATGTCCTCCACAATCTTTACATTGCTCCTTACTTGTACCAGTACCATAGCAAACTCCACAGGAATAGGAAAATGGTTTAACTTCCTTTTTTTGTTCTTCCCCAGTTAAAACTTGTAACTGTTCTTCTATCTTTCCTGTGCCCTTACATGTCTTACACTTGCTTTCAATATAACCCTTCCCATTACACTTTTTGCATGGAATTGGCTGGAGTGTTTCATAGGTTGGTATTATTTCATCGCCTTTCCAGTCGCTTTTATTAATCTTACCTTGAGCCTTAAAAGAATAAAAAGTTTCTCTACCTACTTTTGGTGCTAGAACGGTTTCTTCATCAGTATCCTTAGCTAGTTCCCCCTCAGTTTTTTTAATCGCAAAATAAATCGCAGCTTCCTTTTGTGTATCTTTAACATATTCTGCCGCGCTTATCGCATCTAATGAAAAAATAGCCCCTTTTGTGCCAAATTGTTTTTCCATCTTTTTTTTATCGCTTCTAACAGCACTTTGCTTCCACTTTTCAAAAATCTCGTCTAAATTTGGAGTTTTAATTCTAACATCGGTCATTTGATGATCACCTAATAAATTTTAATTAATATCGGTTTATATATTAATGGATCTAAATTTATCTAAAATTATAAAAATATAAAATAGAATAATTTATAATTTTATATAGTAGAAATTAAAATTAATACTAATATCAATGTCAGAAGTAGAGCGTCAAGCAGTTGAATATTTTAAACAATGGATGAGCCCTAATGGTGGCGGTTTAGCCCAATGGATAGAACATTTTTTACATCAGGGCGATGAGGCTAAACTAAGGCAAATTAAACAAGTTTACGATAAGATAAAGGCCGTATTTGGATTTTAGATTCTGATTTTTTTTGTTTGAACAACAATGGTAAGACTACTATATAAGTTTAGTGATAATTCTTTTGACAACTCTATTTACTAAGGACTTCTTTATTGTTTTTGATAGAAATTGGGAAAACAAAAAACAATTGTCATTTAATCTTAACTTTTTCTATCTGAAATCATTTAAGAAAAAAGGCAAATCGATTTCTTATATAAGTAATCCCTTTTTTAGAGGAACAATTGTTTTTGGGTTAGATTATCAAGATAAATTTCGACCTGTGAGTTTTTCTAAGCTCCAAAAAGATGGCAATCCGCAACCTATTAATCCAAGACTGTTTAAAAAATTCTTACTTGATGCTAAAAATAAATTTGTTGCTTTTTCTAGTCAAACTAAACCAGAAGATTTCACTCCAATAAAAGAAATGCTTAAAAATCTTCAATATGGCGAAAGTAATATCAAAAACCTTACTTTCTGCAAAAAATGTTTAGAAGATAAGAAATTTACTTTATTGAGCGAAACAACTAAGATAAAATCACTACAAAACCAATATATTTGCTCAAACTGTGCATTAGACTTAATAATAAAACAAGCAAGTAGAGCAGGACTTATTTCATCTGAAAAACTAAACCCTAAAATTAAGAACTTCTTTAATCATTTGATCTTGAAATTCAGAGATGCGAAAAGGGTTTTAGATTCTTTTAAGGTTGATTTTGATCCGTTAAAAAACAAAGAGATGACGCTGTACGATGTTGAAAGGAATCCACAAGTAAGTAAGAAATATTTAAATTATAATGTTGATAGACTCGCAATTCAGAATGAATATAAAGATTTACTAAAATCTCAGAAAATTTCAACCCTCTTACCAATACAAGCAATTTCAATTGATAAAGGACTTTTAAAAGAACGCACTAATCAATTAATTATGGCACCCACCTCAGCAGGTAAAACATTAGTAGGCGAATTGGCAGGAATTTCGAGAGTCCTTAGTGAAAAAAGAAAAATGCTTTATTTAGTTCCAATCAGGGCGTTAGCAAGTTTAAGAACTGAAGAATTTAAATCTAAGTATAAATCCCTTAATTTAACAATTATAAAGAGGATTGGGGAATCTCTATTAGAAAAGAAAGAACCGGAAGACTTAGATTCACTGGAAGAAGCAGATGTAGTAATCGCTACCTACGAGGCGATAGATCACATTTTAAGGAGCGGTAATAAAACTTTTTTAGGTTTCATAGGAACTATAATAATTGATGAAATTCAGACTTTAAGTGATCAAGAACGTGGTTTTATCCTAGACGGTTTAATTTCTAGACTGAAATCTGTTTTTAGCGATGCTCAATATTTGTATTTAAGTGCTACGATAGGCGCACCAGATATATTAGCCAAAAAACTAAATAGTAAATTGATTAATTACCATAATCGCCCAGTTCCGATTGAACGCCATTTGATATTATGTCTTAATGAATCAATAAAGCTGAAAAATATATCGAGATTAGTACGGGCTGCGTATTTAGAAAAATCTAGCTATGGATTCAAAGGACAATCAATTATATTTACGAATTCAAGAAAAAAGTGCGAATCGCTTACAACTTATCTGCAAAATAAAGATATAAGAGCAAAATCTTATCATTCAGGATTGACTAATGAAGAGCGATTGATAATTGAAAAACAATTTCAAAAGCAATCTATAGCAGTCGTTGTTGCTACGGCAGCGTTGGCAGCGGGTGTAGACCTACCTGCAAAACAGGTTATTTTCGAATCGCTTTCGATGGGGATAAATGTTCTAACAGTAGCAGAATTTGAACAGATGTTAGGTCGTGCTGGTAGATTGAAAAAACACGACCTGGGAAGAGCCTATCTCCTTATTGAACCAGGGAAAAGTTATTCGCCACGAAATAAAACTACTGAAGAAAATATTGCGATTAACTTACTTAATGGAAAAATTAAAGATTTTGAGCTGCACCCCGATGAAGAGAGATCGTTAACTGAATTGTTAGCTTTTATATCTGTGTTTAATGAAGGCGTTGAAAAAACAGCTATTTATAAATTTCATGATTATCTAATTAATGCCAATTATGAAATAGAAGAGTTTTTAAATAAATTGATAGATCAACGTCTTATTCGACTAAATAACGGTGTTCTTTACGAAGCTACTTTTCTGGGTCAATCTGTTGCAAAATCTTTTTTAACTGTTGAGATGAGTCTGAGCATTATTGAAGCACTAAAGAAGAAAGAAAAAAAGATTATCGAAATAGTGCTTGATTTAAAAAGTTTAAGAAATGTTTATCTTACTAAAAAAGTCGTCGCTGATTTATCAAAACATAGACCAGCAAAGTACTCTTCAAACAATTTCTTTAGTTCTAGCGTATTATCACTCATGGATGCAAATTATGTCAGAAAAAGGAAATCCTTTTCGGATGATTTTATAAAATATGTTTTAATTTGGACAAAAGAAATTTTCAACTGCGATTGTAAAGATAAACCCTATTGTGATTGCGGTAGACTGAATTTAGAAAAGATAATCTTGAATTTAAGAATTGAGAATAATTTTTCTATAAAAGAAATAGGTGACTATCTTGAAGATGAATTGGAAATTATGATTTACAAGGGTGATATTACTGATTATTTAGAAAATTTAATTTACTCTTTTGAAAGCATTTTAAACATTTCTAAAGGCGTGCTTAATTTAGATCCTATATATGACGAGGAGCTTTCGGATATTCCAAATATTATTGAAAGGATTAGAAAATGAATATTTTTCATTTAAATTATAATCCAAAACTTGTTAAAAATGAGTTTCAATATAGATGATTATTTAAGTTGAGCGATATCCAACGCTTTTGTAATTATTTAGTGTGTAACTCAATGATGTCATTCTCTTTTAATTCGTATTCTAATCCTACCTTTTTTTTTGTTTGCCTAGCCTTTTTTCTAATAACTATTGCGTAATCAAATGATTCGAGAAAAGTTCTGTGTATCTTTAATGTAACATCTCTGATCGTTGGTTGATTAGGAATACAATCTAGGATTAAAGGCTTTTCAGCAATTATACCTTTATTCATTGTGTAGACTTTCATTTTTTGTAAGTAATTTAAAACAATTTTTCCTAAATCACCAGGGAGTTTTTTCTTTTCCGCGCTCGTTCCGATAACCAAGGGAAATATGTGTGAATAAAATTTTTCTAATTCTGAGAAAGTACTTTTAGTTAGCGCTAAGTCCCCCTTTGTTCCTAAAATAATAGCTTTTTTATAAACTACAGAAGGATTTAATGTATCGACAACTTGATCGAGTTCGATCTTACCAAATACTTTGACTAAGCCATTCCGAATACCCCCAGCATGAGTGATTTCTTTAATTCTTTCCGTTAAATCTTCAACATCATTCAGCTCTTTAGCTTCATTAGTTAAATAAAATACCTGAATTTTATTTGAGCCAGTTTTCTCAATTGTAAGGGGAGGAGGTTGAACATTGATTCTCACATGTGATTTGTTTAGTTCATTCAAAAGCAAGTCAATTTGATTTTTGTAATTACGAGATAAATCTACGCAAAAGCAGATCAAATCACATGCTCTTAATTGGGAGATGATTTCTCTTCCATTCCCAATCCCACTTGAAGCTCCTTCCATTATCGAAGGCATGTCAACTATTTGATACCGTATTTTTTTATCCTTATAGATCCCAATTTCAGGTACTGGAGTAAATTTTCCAATTTTGTCTCTTGCTGCGCCTGTTAATAAATTCAACAGAGAGGTTTTACCAACACCTGGAGAATGATAATCACTTATTAGAATCAGTTGAATTCCTTCTTTTTTTATTGAAAAAGGACTAACTTGCTTACCAGTAGTCATAGCTCGGGATTTTAACGCTTCCTGCTCTCTTCTAAGCTTAGCTAATCGAGATTTATTTAAAGCAACAATTTTTTCCGTAGCTTTATGTTTGGGAACTAAAGAAATAAATTCCTCCAAACGCTTTATTTTTTCATCAATGGATGAGGCATCCAGATATTTTTGATACGCTGCTTGCGCTTCTGATCCTATATTTGAACTCATAAAAAATGCCCCCTAAAGAAAAAATTAGAATATGGAGCGAAACCTATCTTCTGTTTTTAATCTCAAATCTCCTATGATATTATCAACTCTTTCTTCAAATTCTTTAAAGAACTTTTCCTTTTTTGTAAAAATATCATTAAGAGAATATCTATTAAGAAAACGTGAATTTATTTCTTTTAAATGCTTTTTAACTACTTCGGACTCTGTTTTTTTCTCGGTTATAGCAAAAGATATTAATGGTTGCTTATTGGTTTCATCGTTTGGTAAAGCAACTAAATCACAATAACAAACTAGTTTAAAAGAGGCTAAGGAAATCACATTTATATCATCTCCAAAAACCTCAGATGTGAAACTTTCGAGAGCAGAGAGGAATCCGGCTCTTAATTCTGGATCTAATCCTACGCCTGTATCGGAATCATAATATTTTTTGTTTAATATGTTCCTTACACCTAAATTTATACCAAGCTCCAGAATAGCCATTTTAAAGCAATTATATTCTATGTGTTAAATTGGGTTAAAATTTAATCCTAACCTTATTAGGTTGTAAGTATATTAATAATTTAACATTGTAAAACGAATCGAAAATTTGAAATCATTTTTGTTTTAATTTCTTATCAAAATACAAGATGATTTGTTAACAGATGTTATTACCTAATTTGGCGTTTATAGGCGTTATAGGTGTTTTGAAGTAGAAAACTAACTGTCATAGGCCCCACTCCACCGGGATTTGGAGTTATCCATGAACACATCTCAAAAACATCCTCGAACTTAACATCTCCTCGAGTTTTTCCATTTACTCTACTTGTGCCTACATCAATAATTACAACGCCTTCCTTAATTTTGTCTTTGGTTATGAAATCAGGTTGACCAATAGCTACTACTAAAATATCCGCTTTTTTAATATGACCCTCTAAATCTGATGTCGAAGTGTGGCATATTGTTACCGTTGCATTCCTTTTTAAAAACATGAATATTAGGGGTTTTCCCACTAAATTTGATCGGTTAATAATCACAACATGCTTTCCCTTTAATTCTACATTATAATATTCAAGAAGTGTAATTATACCTTTAGGTGTAGCGGGGGCGAATTCCTCGTTGTAATCGAATAATTTTCCTTTATTGATTGGATGTAGACCATCCACATCTTTAAGTGGATCGATTTTTTCAATGAATTCAAGAGTAAAGGTTTTAAACTTTACAGGTAAGGGTAATTGTAAAATAATCCCATGAACGGTTGTGTCATTGTTTAACTCACTAATTTTTGTAAATAGTTCTGTATTTGTAACTTCCCTGGTTAACTTAACTAAAGTTGAGTCGATCCCGATTTCAGCACAAGTCTTTCTTTTAAGATTTATATATAATTTTGATGCGGAATCGTCTCCTACTAATATTGCAGCTAATTTTGGCCTAATACCCGTACTTTGATATTCCAAATTAATTTTGGTTTTTAATTCTGAATTCAGTCTGTCTGCTAATGCCTTACCGTCTAATACTTTTCCCATAATATTTCTTGATATTTTTGATTGAAAGATAAATTAGACTAAATATAATTTAATTTAGATATTCAAACAAATAAATAATTATTATTATAAGCTTATTAAAATGTTAGAGAAGGTTTATATTCTTCTCCGTCGAATCAAAAAATAGATTATTGCTATAATAACTCCAATAATTGAAGGAATTATTATCAACATTAAGTAGCTAAATTCAACGGTGAAAACATCTTCATTTAAATCTTCTAACGAATTAAAAGTCTCTAAGAGTTTAAATGCGTAAAAAGATGTACTGACTGATGAAGTTCTCTGATCGTTTCCTTCAACCCAATCACCAAAGCCACCATCGAGAAAGTTTTGGTGATTCAAAACCCAGTTTACCGTATTAATTCCATGTAATTCATTTTCATCTATTAGCTCAATGCCTTTAACACAGTAAAAAGTACTAGTTAACAAAGTATTATCGGCGAGAAAATCTGGTAAATATCCCCCAAAATTTCCAATGTTATCTGGATCATCAATGTAAAAAGATTCAAAATATTTTAGAGTTTTAGATTTGTTGACAAGATCATTTACATTTCCTAATTCATTGACAAGATAAACGGCAAAATAAGTCGTGATTATTGTAGAAGATAAAGATTGATCTCCGCCATAACCTCCATCAGTATTATTACATGACAAAACCCAGGATTTATGAACTGTTTGGTTTACAACTGGTTCTTTCATTATGGCGTATATGTTATATACGAAGAAAGTTGAAACCATATTTGCTGTCGTTGATGTATTTGTGGGACCAAATCCACCCCCAATTTGAATCGTTTCGTTTAAATATCGATGAATATCATTGTGTAGACTTGAACCTAAAGATGTTTCTAGAGACTCCATTCTGTTAAGAGTGTCTAGATAATATAATAACTTGTACAAATCAATACTTTCAACATCAAACATTATTTGTATCTGATCTATCAGAAATTCTTTTAATGTTGCGATATCTACACTTTTAGTTTCCTCAAATAAGACTTCCACAGAATATGCATTGAAATAATCTATAATTTCTATAGCATATGCTGTATCTTGATAAGCAATGCCAAAAGTACCATCGGTATTCCGGTTATCGTAAAGAAAATCAATTAAGTGGTTCTGCCGGGTTTTCGCTAAAGCTACAGGGGTAATACTACAAAGAAAAGTAATAATGAGTAATAGTCCTAATGATAATTTCCGATGTTTGTTTTTCAATAAATACAAACCCCAATCTGGTTTTAACTAAATTTAATTTTTAAAATTTAACTTGTAATTAAAAATTAACGATATTTTGAGTTTATAGTTGGATTATTATGCAAATTAAGATAAAATTAAAAATATGAAAGCTAAATATTACTGCTAAAATATTTCACTTATATTTTTGTACAAAGCAGCACTATTGGTTTTAAATTCTTCATAGCTAACAAATAAACTTTGAAACGAAGGGAGTGATCCAAGAATACTAGCACCATTAAAAATCGCAAATTGCAGATTTTCGGGAACATAAAACTTTAAAACTTCATCAGAAGACTCATAAAATCCAGAAAATTCCACTGCAGGAGGAGGTTGTTTTACTATTTCAGGCGGTATCTCTGGTAATGGTTTCAATTGAAAACTTGCCCCACAATAAGGACAAAATACAGATGATGCATCTTCTATTAACTTCTTACAATTAGGACAGAGTAAATTACCATTATCCAATTTAGGATTCTTAGGTAATCTAGTGCTGCCAATTGTAAGTTCTGGCAAGACAATTCTCCCGTTACAAACAGGACAAAATTCTTTACCGTCAGTTAAATCTACAAAAATTCCACAATGAGGGCATGTATCTTCTTTCTTTATACTTCTTTCTTTTAATTTCATTTTTTGCTTTTCGTTTTTAGAGGGTTTTATTATTTTTGGTTTTGGTATTTTTCCTAGTTGAGGGACTAATTGAACTAGCTCTGTTCGTAATCGTTCTTCGAAGCCAGAATAGGATAGATTTCCACCCGAAAGCATAATATGAGACAAAAGATCGCTCCAGTAATACTTGTCAATGCTTTTAACACTATTAATTACCGCTTGTGGAATATTTAAAATGTTATAACCTAATAAATTTGGTTTGAATAATACTTCGGGAGCTTCATGAAATATGTAATTAGGAATACTAATATTTGATCCATCTGGCATAGTGAAGATAAAGTTGTCATCTAAATTAGGAGGGTTTTCAGGATCTAATGCAAAAAAACAGTTCTGCTCTTTTATGTTTTTAATAATCTCATCTACTGCACTCGACTCTATATTTATTCCCTCTCGCATTAATAAATTCTTTAGATGTTGATTAACATCTGTTCCCGCTAATGTTAATTTTTGTACGGATTGTTCTACAATCTCCCCACTTATAATCGGGCATATCCACGATGTACCATCGCCACTCTCTATCACAATTCCAGTTGTTAATCCTACGCTGAATAAGGATAATACAGGTGTTGGAATCATTATTAAACTTCTTACTTTATGCGTTTCGTACAAAACGCGAGCAATATATTCTTTAGTTTCTTGGGGTAAAAACGGGGGTTCAGTATATAACACCGGATAATTAGATAGATTTTCAATTCGTAGAAGTGAATAGAATATGTAATTCAAAATTTCATAGTAATCGTTCCAATCCAAAATCGCACCCCTATCTATTGGATGTTTAATTTTCAGAACACCTCGCATTTTTGAAGCGTCTGAACCAACATAGATATTGCGAGCTCCTACATCAACCATTACTGCTTTATATTTTTCAGTTCCAGTTATTGTTGGGAATACAAATCTTGGACTTGGTTCTCCTGCGAATCCTATTTTAGAATAAGCTGAACCAATGTCTACAATAATTGGTGTTCCGGGAAGAGGTATTGCCATATGTAATCAATTGTAAATTTTAAAATGCTATGTTCTTCTATATAAATATCTAAATTTAAGTATTAGTACAATAATATAATAAAATGATTTTCTTTAATTAAATAATTTTTCCTAAAGAGGACGGATAATTAGAATATTATATTAGATGTTTATTTAATCTTATAGTTATTTAAATACTCCTTCGATGATTGTTGTCTCGTAACAACTTCAATTGACAAGAATTTACTGTGTTGTGGAAC
The DNA here is from genome assembly GCA_964508365.1 of uncultured archaeon. Taxonomy (GTDB): domain Archaea; phylum Asgardarchaeota; class Lokiarchaeia; order Sigyniarchaeales; family SOKP01; genus SOKP01. The sequence goes on along the minus strand of CAZDTP010000001.1, from coordinate 15,923 downwards.
TCGATTATAAAGATAAATTATTCTTCTTAATCAATTTTAAAGGTTTTTTCGAGTTTCTTCTCGACTTCTTGTAATTCAATCAAGAGTTTTTTATATGTATTTAACAAATATATCCCCCACTTATTCAGTTTGACCCACCCCCCGCCTCCAGTACCTCCTTTTTTAGTTTCTACTGGTGATTTCCCAGTTCTCTCCTTTATCTTGTTTAAAATATTCCACGCATATTTGTATGAATATCCGCATTCTTTCGCTGCTTGAGTCAAAGACTTTGGTTCGTTATTATTTGTTATATAAATACTTTCAAGAAGATTTGCCCATCCAGAGCCTAGAATATTTTCACGCGGGTTATCTTGAAATTCTAACCAAAATTTGATTCCAAATCCAACTTTCTTCTTCAAATTTTCAATATTAGGTTCTTCCTTCAAATTTTCGCTAGAATGCTTTTCCATATTATTTAATTGATTTTCTCAATTTTAATTGTTTTTATAAGAGTAAAGAGAAAAACATTAAAGTTAAGAGGCTTTTTTTTGTATAAAATAATTACACTGAATAAATATGTTTTTTCCTGATTCTAAAAGCTCTGTAAAATTAGGCAGAAGTGTTATTAAAAATGTCTATTATTTCGAAGAATCCCCTATGTTAGATTGCAATCAGTTTATACTAGTTGACAACGATACGGAGGAATTGACACTCTTTGATTCTGGTAATGGACTTAGTTTAAAAGGATTATTTGATGGAATGGGAAATTTAGGTTTACATTATCAAAAAATAACGAATGTTTTCCTAACTCACGAACACGTGGATCACGTTCTTGGCCTTTACCCATTAATTGAATTATTAAAAAAAAATCCGCCTACTATACATGCTTTTGGAGAAACGACGAAAATATTAAGAGAAGGGGACGAATCAAAAATTTTTCCGGGTAACCTTGGAATTAGTCCTGAAATGTTTGGTTTAAAAATTATACCATTAGATGTAATTGATTTGAAATTAGATGAACTTATTCGAATTGGGTCAGATTTTACCTTTAAAGTATATCATACACCAGGACACTCCCATGGTTCAGTTTGTTATTACGAGGAAACTAAAAAAATTTTGATTCCCGGAGATTTAGTATTTACCGGTGGGAGTTTTGGAAGATACGATTTCCCTGGGGGATCCTTAGATTCTCTAATCAATTCAATTAAGTTTGTAAATGATTTAGATGTTAAATATCTACTTCCAGGGCATATGGGGATAAGCGATAACGGTAATCAGCAAATAGATTATTCTTATAAGATGATTCAATCAATAAAAAGCTTTTTCTAATCTTTCATTAACTACACACATTTACTTCATAAAGTAAGGAATCCATAGAACGATATTTCTTTAATTATTTAATATTTAATTGATAAGAATATTTTTTAACCTAAAATTCTATATTGAAGTTAATCACTTTATTTTAAATTAAAAAAAAAAATCGAATTAAATGTTGTGAATAAAATGACTGACAAACCAACTAAACCAGTAACCGAAATTTTTTTAAGATCATACCCAAAAGTTATATTTTTCTGGCCTATGGCCCTCGTTTCGTTTGTATTATGGCTTTTACAATTGATTAACCCAACACCTGTCGCTTGGTACGGTAATTTCTGGTTAATTGTGTTTTTTATAAATATGTTTATCGTTGCTTTCGATTTTAACAGTACGAAATTTTTCATTTTAATTCTCGTTGTTGTTGTTGTAGTTATACTTCTAGTTTTTCTAGTACCAGGATTGTTTGCTGGTCTTGGAGGAGGAACCTTTAATCCAGGTTTAACCGCAGAATTCTATTTAGTAGTTGCTCTAATAATGGCGTTAATTCTCGGACTCGTTTTTATTGGATCTAGATTTGATTACTGGAAAATTGAAAGAAACGAAATTTATCATAAGAGCGGAGTCTTCTCAAGCGCAGAAAGAATTCCCACTAAAAGCCTAAGAATCAAAAAGGAAATCCCAGATGTGTTTGAGTTCTTTATTTTACGTGCAGGCTCAATTACGCTCATGCCAGGCCATGGCGATGTGATAAATTTACCAACTGTGCTTAACATAAATAAGAAACAGAAGCAGATTGACAATTTATTAAGCTATGTCTCAGTAGAACCTGATGAAATAGACGGATCATAGTAAAATAATATAAGTTAAAAAACTTTTTTTTATTTTTTTTGAATTATCATTAGATTTAAGAATTTGGCTATATTCTCCTTATTACATATGGTACATCCCCCAATTTTATTGTTCGATTTCGATGGTTGCGTGATCACTCAAAAATCTCTTGAGTATGCTGCTTTAGTTCACTTAAAAAAAAAGTTTTATAACTGGAGAAATACGGAATCTCTAAGATTAATTGATATAGCACGACTTTTTGAGGAAGCTGACTCAAAGAACAAAATTAAGGCTTTTATCAATATATATAGAGTATTTAAGAATTACATTCCGAGTAGATGGAAGAGAGTTTTATTTTTTGTAAGGTTTAGGAGGATGTATCCTAAATTTGAGAAGTACGAAACTTTGAAACCAAAATTGAGAGAAGTTTTAACCGATTTACAAAAATGTGGTGTTAAATTTGGGATTGTGTCAAATACAAGCGGTGAACGGCTAAATATATTTAGAAATAGACTAAGCTTAGATAAGTATTTTTCTGTTTATATTTCCCGCGACGATACAGCTATAAGGAAACCTCACGCTTACCCTATTTTTAAAGCATTAAAGCAACTTAAGCAGACATTAGGAACTCCAATTGACAAAAATAATGTCTATCTAATCGGAGACCTTCCTACGGATATCGAGTGTGCAAAAAACGCAGGAGTTAAGAGTATTGCGCTACTTTCTGGTCATGGTACTAAATTGAGCTTGGAAAAAGTAAATCCAACAATAATCCTTCGGGATATTGAGGATATATTAGAGATTGGCCCTTTCAAAAAATTATTATTGGATTAAACATTATACATCGTTAATAATGTTTAATTTGGAAGAGTTTGAAAAAGACCAAGTTCTTTATTCCCTAGTTGAGAAACTCAATAAGTTACTCGAAAAAAATAAGACTGAAAAAGTAAAGCTTATCGTTGAACAACTTAATAATTTATTAGAACAGCAAGAATACGAAATCCAAATAACTTATATTCTAAGCATTTTAGCAGAACAAGATTCCACACTAATAGGGAAAGAAATTTTAAAGAATATAGAGAATTTAACTCATTCAGATAATTCCATAACAAAAGTGAATGCTCTCATAATCATAGGATTCGTGATGCTTTCAAGTAAAAATGACATTGAGACTTATTTACCAGATTTTATGGCAAATCTGAATGATGATGACAGAGATGTTCGGGATAATATACATTATTTTTTACATGAAGTTGCAACAGAACACTCTAAATTAATTTGTAATTATAAAAGTGATTTAATAGATGCTCTTAGCGTTGAAGATAACGAAGAAAATTTAGTAGCTTTAATCCAACTCTTAAATAAATGTCTCGATTATAGTTTTGAGAATTTATACGATTTACGAACGATTATCATATCATTAATTAACAAGTTTTATAGTAGAGAACAAACAAAAACATACTCTGAATTACTATCCTTTGTAAAAAATGTTTTTCCATCTTTAATTGACTTAAAAACAGAAGAATTGGATAAAAAAGAGCTTATTAATGAGATTCAAAACACATTTCTCATAAAAAGACATATTTTTTTAACGCAATCTGCTAAAATTGAAGGAAAACCAAAGGAGTTCTTACATAATTTAAAGAGTATAAGCCAAAAAGACTTTAAAATTTATTTTTATGTTAAAACCCAAGAAAAACAAATTCATATTTATGAACTGGAAAAAGAAAAATTGGAAAGTTTGTTTCTAAAAAAGGAAAATTTGCAGAAGAAACAATTACTTAAGATATTTTCTCACATCATTGATACAGAACAAGAGCTTAGATTATTTTTAAACGCTTTAATAGATTTAGGTCATATCAGAGGGTACTATTCCAAATTGGGATATTTCTATACCAATAATAACATAGAATCAGAATTGATTGGAAAATTTAAAGAAAAGGGTATGGTGAATTTAAAAAAATACAATCATTTACCTCCTGATTTTGTTAGTGGAATTATTAAAGATATATCCAATTCAACCAATCAAGTTTTTTTGCTAGGAAAAAATGATAGCGCGTATTTTTCCTTGAAAAAAATACAGCAACAAATTAATGTAGAAGCGGCTAAAAATACATCAATTGATCTGAAAACATATAGAGATCTATTGTCCGAAAGAGATTTCATAAAATTGATAAAAAATCTACCAAAAGGATATTTAACTAATTTCCGAAAAGGAACGCAATGGCTTACTAATGTTGGATTATCTAAAATCAAAAAAGAAATTGAGAACTCTAAGTTGCTAGGTTACTATTCTATTCCAAAGCTTTCCGAAAAATACAAGATAAGAAAAGAGCTATTAGTTGAAATTTTGGAACAATTTATTGATATTAGAAGTGGGATTTATGATAATAACAAAGAAACATTCTACTTTTCTAAGTTTTTAAACCAAAGAATAGATAAGATTAATAGTATTCCATCAGAAAGAGATAAACAAAGAGAAATAAATTTATTAGTTGATGAGTTTAATATCGAGAAAAACCGTATTCTTACAAAATTGGACGAAAATTTAAAACTTATTGGTAAAGAAATACTCGGAAAAGAGCTAATCAGCATCAAGGAATATACTGAAAAAACGGGTATGACTTACGAGGTATTTCTAGAATTTATTAATAGTTTAGGTTTAAACTATTTTAAGAAACGAGAACTCCTCATTTTTAACGAAGCAAAAATTGAAGAATCAAAAAATGACATAAAATTGATGTTAATCGACAAATCTAAATCTGAGAAATTGATTCACTTAGGAGATATCGATGTAACATCTAGTATTGTTGAGGATTTGTTAAAAGAGCTCCGAAATAATGAAAAAATTAAGGGGGTCTTTCATATTCAGGAAGGAGAGCTAGTCTTTTACACTGAAAAAGGAATAGAAAATTTGATGCTAGAAAATAGTTTTTTGTTTTCTTTTAGCGATTTTTTTTACGGGAAAATTCTTGATGATAAGGATATAGAGGTCTTAACATCTATTTTTAATAATTTAATAAGTAAAAATCTGTTGAAAGGTACTTTTGATAAAGACTCGCAAACATTTGCTAGTTCTGATGTAATCTTCGCTCAGGATTACAACATTATTTTATTCGAATTCGAAAAGATGATAACAAAATATATTAAAACTTTCAATACTGAGTTTGAAAAAATAAAAAAAATCTTGACTAAGCAAGATGAAACGATTTTTCCTCAAGAAATTAAAATGATCCAAGAACGGATAGATATTATTAACGAAAAATATATCCATTGGAGAAACGGATTAGAAGCGTTCGTGAGTAAGGCTAACTCAACGCTTTTACAAAAACAGGGTTTTACGCTTAAAAAATACAAATCTATGTCTTTTTCTACAGAAAATAAAGAAGAGATAAAGTTATTTGAGGAAGATCCTGAAGTTATGGATTTAATCTCAAATTTCGATAGATGGGTTAAGTTATTCAACGAATTAGAGCTTAAATATGGAAATATTATTTTCTACCAGAAAAGATTAATAATCAAAGAGGATAATAAAGAAGATCGTAATAAATTAGAAGATTTATTGTCTAAATTACATCTAGTTTAACATTGAAATAAGATTTAGAAAACTACTTCCTACTATCTTCAATTTGAGAGATTATATCTTCAATATCTATTTTCTGGTTTGATTTAATTTTATAAGTTTTAGGAGAATACTGACCGTTCATCTCTAAGATTCCTTCTTTTTCTAAAAAATTAAGAGATCTCCAAATAAAATTAATCTTTGAGCGGTTTGAGGCTTTAATATGGTTGCATCTTCTAATACTTTTAGTAGTAACTAAATTGACATTATTATCTATTAGTTTATTTATTGCTTCTAGAGTTTCCCGTAAGTTTCTCGAAAAAAAATCCATAGAATCCTTGCTCGCTAAAAACAGTATTTCACTAAATTAGTGTATTAATTTATTCATACGGATTTAAAAAGTTTTTTTCTACTGATACAAAAACGCTCAGATAGGTTCGCGTATTAAAACATTAAAATAAATCAGGATATCTATATAAAATAAGATAATTTTTCTAATGACGGAAAACTCTCTTACCGCAAAAAACTAATGCACAGTTTAATTCGTCAGCTCGCTTTATAATCATCTCATCCCTCATAGATCCTCCTGGATTAATTATAGAATTAGCACCTACATTTACTGCAGCTTCTAAACCATCAGGAAAAGGGAAGAATGAATCTGTTCCCATCACAGAATTCTTCAATTCCTCTTCATGGCCGAATTCTTTTGCTTTTTGTGCTGCTAACTTTACTACATGAACTCGACTTTGCTGACCAGCACCTATTCCGATAGTGTAGACTCCATTATCGTACATTTGAGCAAAACAAGCGGAATTAGATTTTGTCCACTTAGAAACCTTATAAGCAAAGATTAAAGCTTCCTTTTCTCTCTCAGTTACTTGCTTTTTACTCACAACATTCCATTCCTTAATAACGGGCTTAAAATCATATTCTTGAACTAATATACCACCCAATACTCCCCTAATTTCATAATTTTCGTAGATTAAATCTCGTTTTTTTAGTAAGTCACCATATTCTAATATTCTCATGTTTTGTTTTTGCTTCAATATCTCTAATGCTTCAGTTTCAAAAGAAGGAGCCATTAAAACTTCAACGAAAATATTTTCTTTATTCACTATGAAGTCAGCCGAATCTGTGGTTAACTCTGTGTTTACACCCCATATCCCTCCGAAGGCTGAAAGAGGATCTGTCTTAAACGCCATTTTAATAGACATTAATTGATCCAATTTATCGATCGCAATCCCGTTAGGGCTAGTATGCTTTAAAATCGCAGTTACATGTTGATGTTTATCAAAATCCAGTAGCATTTGAATACAAGCATCAATATCTAAGTAATTGTTAAAGGATATCTCCTTTCCTCCAAGCTGAATTAAGTTATGAAGACCGTAATTACATGAGAGGTTTCTGTAATATGCTGCAGCTTGATCCCAATTTTCTCCATAACGACAATCTTGTATTTTCTGATATGCATTGAAGATATAGGGTTTCATAACTTGGTTGGGGTTGTAATAACTTTGCAAGTAATTAGAAATTGCTGCATTATAGTCGGCCATTATAGCAAACACTTCTTGAGCTAAAGTTGCCCTAGTTTTATCGCTAATTCCCCCGACTTCCTTTAATTCAGTAAGAATTTTATCGTAATACTTAGAATTTGCGACCACTACTACATCCGGAAAATTTTTCGCAGCAGCTCTTATCATTGTTGGACCCCCGATATCTATCATTTCTAAGGCTTCTGTTAAAGTGATATCTGGCTTTGCAATAGCCTCCTTGAATTGATATAAATTACATACTACCATATCAATAGGAGGAATGTTGTATTTTATAGCATCCTCAACATCTTTTTTAAGATTCCGTCGAAATAATATACCCCCCTCAATTTTCGGATGGAGAGTTTTTACTCTTCCGTCAAACATCTCTGGAGAGGCAGTGTAATCTGAGATACTTTCAAACTCAATATTATTTTCTTTTAAAAGTTTTCCAGTTCCTCCTGTGGAAAGTATCTTAATGCCGAACTTTGCTAATGATCTCACAAAATCAACAATATTCTCTTTATCAAAAACACTTACGATAGCTCGTTCAATTTTCTTCATTTTTAATCATTTAATTTAATTAGATTGGTAAATCCAACCAAAGATGTATCAAATTAAGGTGAAATTCTGTTTTAAGTTAATTAATAGGTATTTAATAAAAGATACGATAGTACTATGAAATTGATGATATACACCTATCAAGGATAGTTAATACCGGCTTAGTAAGTCGTGAGGTCTTGATTCTTTCTGCCCCGAAAATGAGACTATTCCAATTTTTGCTTTTTTCATATCATTTATACTTTTGGCTCCAGCATATATCATACCATTTAAGATGCCTTCTTTTAGTGAGAACAAGACGCCATCCATACCTCCAACAAATGGAACATAATCGCTTACTCCCTCTGGAAGCATTTTTGAGCCTTCCGTGTATCGATCTGAAACATAACCCGCTTTTCTCGCTTGCGAAGATCCCATACCTCGATAAATTTTAACTTTTCTCCCTTGTATGGTATCAACATATCCAGGACTTTCTGTTGAACCCGCGAAAAAGTGTCCCGACATGATTAGGTCAGCACCAGCAGTAAAAGCTTTAGGTAAATCTCCAGGATTTTTAAAACCACCGTCTGCAACTAAACTAATTTTTGTGTTGTAATCCACTAGAGCATCAGCAACCTGAGCGGTAGCAAAAAGGGTAGGCGCCCCAACGCCGGTTTGAATTGAAGTTGTGCAGATTGAACCAGAGCCCATCCCTACCTTTATCCCAATAAATTTATCCTCGTCAAAATCACCTTTCGTAATTAGGTGTTCAGCCGCTTCGTAAGTTCCAATATTCCCTAATACAAAGTCAGAATCTAAAAAATCCATGAGCTTTTTAGTTCCCTTAATGTCTGATGTTTTATAGAAATCTGCTACATCTATAAAAAAGATGTCTACATAAGTTTCAATTTCTTTTAAAAACTCTTGAGCCTGAGTTGATTCTGGAAATTTAGGAGATAGGGCTAAAGCGCATATCAAGTGTCCTTCACTATCCATTGAAGCTAAAGGAAACTCTGGTGCTAAATCCTTCTTAGTAATTAATCCCTTCAAGTAGCCAGTTTTGTCAATTATAGGTAGTTTCTCCTTTCTCGAACCAAAAAGGATTTCAAGCGCTTTTTCTCTAGATGCTCCAGGTTCGATAGAAATTACTTCCTTAGTCATGAAATTCTTAACTTTACCATTATTGATATCATCTTTAGAGAAGGGGATATCTCTTTTTGTGAAAATCCCGCATACCTTATTCTCCTCGTTAACTACGACAATTCCACTAATATTATAGTTTTCCATCATGTATTTTGCTTTAACAACGGGTTCATCTGGTAAAATTGTAGCCACATCATCGATTACGAAGGATCTTGCTCTTTTCACGATCCGTACCATCTCTAATTGCCGTTCATAAGAACAATTACGGTGTAAAACTCCCAAACCTCCCAAAAGAGCCATTTTTATCGCCATTAATTCTTCAGTTACAGTATCCATTGCAGCTGACATAATAGGTAAATGGAATTTATATGGACCTAAATGGGAAGACATATCAACATCGGTTGGTTCAAAATTGGTAAATCCTGGTTGAATGAGGACATCGTCAAATGTAGCAATTAAATCGTTATAGTGAACTTTACTTCTGTAATAATCTGTCATTTTCTTGGATGTTTAAAGGTGTTTTATTAGTATAGTAGATGTACTATATTTTTTACTTTAAATTGTAAATATTAGTTATTAAGTTAGTTTTAATTTTAAAATTTTAGGTATTTAGTTGGAACGAAATATATAGTATCTCTTTTAAAAAAAAGTTGCTAATTAGAGGATATTAAAAATGAGTATAATTCATTACATACGGGTTAAATTTTTCCGAGGCAAGTTTTTTATTTTAGGGTCGTTTATATAAGAATTTAATGTATTTATAAACGCGGCTCGATCGATTTTAATATTTGAAGATTCTAAACTACAGTAGTTACTAATGTGATCGTTAAAGACTTGAGAAGATACATTTTCCCCCAAGTTTTTTATAATATCTCTTTCCTCTATTAAGCATTCTATAGGGGATAATAATTCAAAATCTCCATTCTTCCAATCCTCCCAAAGCGGAGTGTTAGGTAATATATTTAAAGTTCTAAAACGGAAGATCGTCGGGTTTATCTCTGTAAGCACTCTTGCGGTTCCTTTAACATGGTCTTCTGATAATTTTAATCCTCCTAAACCTAACATAACATACAAGCTTAGCTTTATACCCGATTTAAGTAACTTCTTTCCAGCTTTAATCATCGATTCCGCATTTGTTCCTTTCTTCATAATTCTTAAAATCTTACTACTTCCACTTTCTAATCCCATATAAACGATGTCTAATCCAGCTTCGTCTAATTGTTTTAATTCTTCATTAGTCTTTCTCAAAATATCTAATGATTTTGCATAACAACTTACTCTTGGGACATTGTTCATTCTTAGTCTAACATATTCAATTATTTTTACGAGATACTCTGTAGGTGCCGAAGTAGGATTACCACCGGCTAAAAAAACGGGATATCCGTGATAATTTTTTTCAGCATAGAGATCTATATCCTTTAATACATCTTCTAATGGGCGTATTGCATAATCTTGAGTAGTACCATAAATTCCTTTATATGTTCCACAGAAGCGACAGCGATTCCAATTACAACCTCCAGTGACAGCAATGAGTACGCTATATGCTTCTACAGGGGGTCTAATTACTATCTGGCTTGGAGGGGCTTTAAAAACCATGATAATTCTTAAATTTTCGTTATATAAATATATGTTGTTATTTTAAATAGGTTTGAGTTATTCTAAGCATTTTAAGAATAAAGATTTAAGCATTATAATTTAATGCTAAATTGATAAAATTTTTTTTTTATAATTAATTCTAATTTTATAAGTTTTAATATAGTTATTTTGTAATAAAAATCGGTATTTATAGTGATAGGACCTCATACTCAAGGAAAAAACATACTATTTACATTTAAAATTGTTATAGTTGGTCCTCCGAGTGCAGGTAAAACTTGTCTTTTTAACCGCTTTTGTTTTAATTCCTTTAATTTTGATACTTCTCTTACAATTGGAATAAATTTTCACTCACTAGACTTAAAAATTCGCAATATAGATGAAACGGACAATCCTAGAGAAACTTATAATGTATTAAGCATATTTGATTTTGGTGGTCAAGAACGATTTAAAGCGCTACTTCCAAAATTTCTTGGTGGAGCAAATGGAATTTTATTAGTTTTTGATCTAACTAATAACAGCTCATTTGAACAGTTAAACTTCTGGTATGAGCAGGTATTAGAACATGCTAATGGCTTTAATCTTCCAAAATTATTAGTTGGAAGTAAAAGCGATTTAATATCATCTTCCGCCATAGAGAACCTTGTTCCAGAAGAAGAAATACTTAATGTTATCAAAGAAAAGAATATGGATGGGTTTCTAAAAACATCAGCCTTACAGAACCAAAATGTAGTGACTGTATTTAAAGAGTTAAATAATTTGATGCTGAAACATCAAAATACTCGCTATGTTGTAGTTTGAGGGAAATCTATTAGTTATTTCAAAAACTTCTCATATACAGATAATCGGAAAATTCATTGAAGAATGTTTTCTGATTTTTATTCAGATCGGGATAAATATTCTTAAGAGCTGCCTTAGCTTGACTTATTAAATTCTTAGAAAAGTGTTCTGCTATGATCACTGCGTTTGTTTCTGTAAAAATATCCTCTACAGTTCTTACATCATCTTTTCTTAATTCATCTAAATGATAGATTTCATTCAGAGTTTTGGATTGTTCCTCATCAGTATTTTGAACGGCAAAAATGTATATTATTTTTTTCTTTCTTGCTTTAATATCGCTGATTAAATCAATTATGTCATCTCGAATCGCAAATGCCTGACCCATCAGATTCATAGCTTTGCTTAGTGGATTTATTTGATAATGATTATTCCCTTTAGCTAAAATTGCTCCTATTTTTGTGGATTTTTCCAACAAACTTGCCCTTTGCATTTCTGCTATTATTAGATATTGCTCCAAGGACATTGTTATGTTATGGTAATTCATGTATTCTTCTATTATCTGTCCTTTCATTAAATTATCCATTGCTGATATATACTCGTTTAAAGCTAATAGCTTTAAATTTTCAGAAAATTTTGAGCTTTTAATAACTTTTAAACCTAGAAGGTAACCCTGTGTTCCACCTAAAATACTCATATCTCGTCCATACATTTGGATTATTTCATTCCTATTGTGTATTTCTATTTTATCATAAACCTTGTTTAATTCATTTTTAAGTTGGACATGAAATGTTGGTTTACTTCTTCTTTCAGCATCATCATCAATAAGATCGTCTTGAATCAAGTGGCCACTATGCAAAAACTCAACCGCTAAAGATACCTTTCGAATTTGATCCATTTGATGATTTAAATTAATAGGATTTACAATTCCAATGAAGGCAGCAATTAAAAGAATAGGATGTAATCTCTTAGCATTTTTGTTAAGAATAAACTCCTGAAGCTGAGCAAAAAAATCCTTCAGTAAAATCTCCTTTTCATTTTCATTTAAATAAGCGAAATAATCTTTTAGTTCTCCATCTATAGCTTCTTTCTCAACTTTAAGGAATTCTTCTATCATTTTTGATCAGCTTTTCTGTATATCTTAATTCGTATTAATAATATTTGAATTAAAATATATTTATTTGTGAAAAAAAGATTTTTATTATTGTTTTTACGTTATTAATTAATTCTGAAAAAAAATATAAAAATGTGAATTTTAAGTTGCTAATTGCAGTTATGTCCGATTCCCACGATCATCGTGATAATATTTTAAAAGCTGTTTCTATAATAAATGAAAAGAAGGTTGAAGCACTTATACATTGCGGGGATTTTGTTGCTCCATTTGTCAAAAAATGGTTTGATAAGCTAAACAATTCAATAAAGAATCAATTTTTTGGTGTTTTTGGAAACAATGATGGAGACCGATTGTATTTAAAACAAACTCTGGGGCAAAGTTGTGTTTTTCCTCAAAACGGTAATGAACACATAATGGAGTTAGGTGGAAAGCGAATTTTTGTTTCCCATATGCCAAAAAAAGAAACTATTGATGCCGTAGCGAATTCGGGCATGTTTGACATTATACTTTCAGGCCATACGCATTTAATGGTTAATAGGAAACATAAAGGTGTTTTAATACTTAATCCCGGTGAACTTTGCGGATATCTGACTGATAAACCTACATTTGCCATCATTGACACTGAAACTTTGGAAGCAGAGATCATCGAACTGTAATCTCGTAATAATTTCTCAGTTTTCTTAATTTTTTTATAATAGTAAGGCTTAATCTATATTATGAGTTTACCTTTAGAAGGAATCGTTGTTTTAGATTTAGCTAGAATGTTACCCGGTCCATACGCTTCAATGATCTTAGCAGATCTTGGTGCTGAAGTCATTAGGGTAGAAGACCCAAAGTATCCATACGGAAGTCCACCTCCGTTTTTTCAAAAAGGTAGGTATCGTGAAAGCGCATTTAATTCAGTAATAATGAGAAATAAAAAATCCATTACTCTCAATTTGAAGAATGAAGAAGCCTTAGAAATATTTTACAAATTAGTTGAAAAAGCAGATATTATTCTGGAAACATTTAGGCCAAAAGTAACAGAGAAATTAAAAGTGGATTACGAAACTCTTTTTAAAATTAATAAATCGATAATTTATTGTTCACTAACTGGATATGGTCAATACGGCCCTTACGAACAATATGCGGGACATGATTTAAACTATATTGGTATTTGTGGAATATTAGACTTAAATAAAGAAAGAGAATTTATTGGAGAAAAAAAACAAGAAAGAAAGCCAGTTCTTCCAGGAGTACAAGCTGCAGATATAGGTGGAGGTTTAGTATCAACTATTGGGATTTTGGGTGCTTTATTTGAAAGAGATAAAAATCCTAACAAAGAAGGTCAGTATATAGATATCTCTATGACAGATTGCGTTTTTTCTTTTATGCCAATGGCAGCAGCTTTTCAGTTTTCTAAAGGATTAAATGATGGTATGACTAAACCAAGAAATCCTTTGCACGGAGAAGTCCCCTTCTATTCAATTTATAAAACTAAAGACAACAAATACTTATCTGTTGGTGCGATTGAAGTAAAGTTCTGGCGTGGAGTTTGTATAGGTCTTGGACGAGAGGATTTAATAACGAAAGGGAATTCTACTGGAGGAGAAAAAGAAGAAGTATTCCGAGAAGTTCAAAAAGAATTTTTAAAGAAAACGCAAGAAGAGTGGATGGAAATTTTTTCGAAAATTGACTCGTGCGTTATGCCAGTAAAAAATTTCAGTGAAGCTTGTGATGATCCGCAAATTAAAGCCAGAAATATGGTTGTTGAACTCACCCACTCAAAATTTGGAAAAATTCATAATATAAATTCTCCTATAAAATATTCGAGGACGCCCTTATCCATAAGAAATCTTGCACCAAACATAGGTCAAAACACAAAGGAAATTCTTCGATGGCTTAATTATACACCTGAAGAAATTAAAAGTTTCAAAAAAAGGGGTGCCATTTAGAATCTAACGAAACTAAATATTAATTATTATTTGACAATGACAACGGAAATCGAAGCCTTAAAAACAATCTTAAAAAAAAACAATGCTAATGCTGATATTTGGATCAAGTTAGGATATGCATACTTTCAAAACAAGGAATTTAGTAATGCAATAAAAGCTTATTTAGAGGGTTTAAAACTAGATCCTAAAAGTGCAATCAACTGGCATAATTTGGGATATATTTATTATGAAATTGAAGATTATGAGAAAGCAATATCTGCACTTAATAAAGCTTTAGAAATTAATCCAAAATTAGTAATTTCTTGGCGAGAGCTAAGTTCAATATATTTAGATACAGGTGAGTTTGATAAATCTATAGAGGCATGTAAAAATTCTCTGAATATTGACCCCAAAGATGAAGTTGTGTGGACTAATTTAGGTTCAGCTTATTTTAATAAAAAACAATATGACAAATCGATATTTTCCTTAAAGAAAGCTATTGAGATTATTCCCAATCTAAAATTTGCTAATAAGATATTAGAATTAGCGGAAAAAGCTAAAAATAAATAGTCAGTACTCTCTAATAGGTATTTAAGCATCAAATTCAAAGACTACCTTTATAGCATGAGATTCTCCTTTATTACTTAAAGTATCAAATGCTTCTCGATATTGAGCAAGTGGAAATTTATGAGTAATTAGCATTTGAGGATCTATTAATCCTTCTGACAAAAAATTTAAATAAAGCTGAAATGCGTGCATAGATTTATCACGGAAATTTTCTATGGCAAATGCATTTGAACCAATAACTTCGAGTTCTTTAAAATAATGAAGAGAGTTTTCAAACCTTTTTGGAGGACTTACACCCAAAAACACTAATTTGCCTTGAGTGTAAAGAATTCTTTCTCCTATTTCAAAAGTTTCTGCTGAAGCGATAGTATCAATTATACCGTTTACACCATCTAACATCCATTTTAAACCCTTATTAGGAGTATATAATTCAAAGTTGTAGTATGCAGCTAGTTCTTCAATTAACAAATCACCTGAGCTTAAAAAAACATGGTCAGCCCCTAATTTAAGAGCTAAATCTTTCTGAAATTGATAGCGTCCGATCCCAATTATATGTTTTACTTTAAAAATATTCTTCAAACAAAGAATTGTTAGCAAACCTATAATGCCTAAACCATAAACAAGGATTTGAGAGGTAGGGTGAGGATTTAACAATAATAGGGAATGGAAAGAAACAGAAAATGGATCTGCTAAAACTGCTTGTTCAAATGATATGTTTTCAGGTATTAAAAAACATTGAGATTCGTGAACGGTTAAATATGGGCTAAAACCTCCATATCCTTGTGTAACCCCTAAATGCATTCCTACCGGAATATTTCCCCTCTGGAAATTTTGACAATGTTTAAAATCACCTAAAGAACATCTTGAGCATATCGGTAAGATTCCTCGGGGTTCGCATGAAAACCATGGACTAATTACCACACGATCTCCCTTTTTAAACTTTTTAACTTTGAGCCCAACACTTTCTATAATACCGACAGGTTCATGTCCCATTATTTGAGGAAATGAAATAAAAGAACGTATAGGATTATCAAGTGACCCCTTAAGTTTTAATTCAGTCA